>NZ_JBFAIS010000006.1:0-362279 GCF_040654795.1 Streptomyces sp. NPDC050617
GCCCGGCGGCCCGCCCCGCGCCGCGGCGCGGCCCCCCGGGGGGGGCCGCGGCCGGGGGGGGCGCGGGCGCGCGCGGGGCCCGCGCCGCGCGGCGGCGCGCCCCGTTCCGGAGAGCGCGGAGTGTCAGAAGGCGCAGGCGTACATGATCACGATGTTGCAGACGAGCAGCGCGCCGGCGGTGGGCAGTTGGGCCTTGATGGGCCCGTACTGGTCCTTGAGCTCCAGCAGCGCGGCTGGGACGACGTTGAAGTTGGCGGCCATGGGGGTGGCCAGTGTGCCGCAGAAGCCGCAGAGCATGCCGATGGCGAGGATGATGGCGGGCTCGCCGTGGGCCTGCTGCACCAGTACGGGCCAGCCGACGGCCGCGGTCATCACGGGGAAGGCGGCGAAGCCGTTGCCCATGACCACGGTGAACAGGAACATGCCCGCGCAGTAGACGATGACGGCGATGAGCACCGAGCCGTCGGGCAGCACCGACTTGGTGATCTTCCCGACCTGCTCGCCGACGCCCGAGACCGAGAAGATGGTGCCGAGGGTGGCGAGCAGCTGCGGCAGCAGCATCGCCCAGCCCATGGCCTCCAGCATGGAGCGGCCCGCGTGCATGGGGGTGGAGATCTTCTTCTCGCGCATCATCATCATGGCGACGGCGAGCGCGACGATGGCGCCGATGCCGAGCCCGAGGATCGTCTCGCTGCCCGTCTGGAGGACGGGCTCGCCGCCGATGCGCAGCTTCTTGACGCCGACCGCGCAGACCAGGGCGACGACGGGGATGGTGAGGGCGGGTACGAAGATCTTGCTGCCGAGCCGGTCGGCGCTGGCGGCGCGCTCCTCGGGGGTGCTCGTACGGACCTTGCCGCGGCCGGTGAAGCCGAAGCCCGCGAGGCAGACCATGACGAGGACGGCCACGCCCAGCGGCTCGGCCGGGGCCGACTTGTCGACGACCCAGGTGCTGTAGACGAAGCCGAGGCCGAGCAGGCCCCAGAAGGCGGCGGTGCCGAAGCGCTTGGGGTTGGTGCGGTCGGTGGCCATCTGCGCGGCCATGACCAGGAAGATCGCGCCGACCAGCCAGTAGAACCACTCTGCCTTGATCACTTGTTGCTCCCCCGTGCGCTGTTCTTGGGAGCGGTCTTCGCGGCGCGCTTGGCGCCGTCGCCGCTCTTGGGGCTGTCCTTGGCTGCGGCCTTGACTGCGGCCTTGGCTGCGGTCTTGGTGGTGCCGCCGCCGAGTTCGCGCTCCAGCTGGCGGTCGAGGCGCAGCAGCCGCCCGCCGTGGATGACGAGGGCGCAGATCGCGGTCGGGATGGCCCAGAGCGCGAGCTGGAGCGGTTCGAGGTGGGTGTGGTACGTGGTGTTGACGAACCCGGTGATCAGCAGGATCGAGCCGACCGCGAGGAAGACGTCCTCGCCGAAGAAGAGCCCGACGTTGTCGGCGCTGGCGGCGAAGGAACGCACCTTCTCGCGGGCCTTGTCGGTCAGCGGCCCGTTCTTCCGCTCGGCGGCGCCCTCGGCCATGGGGGCCGCGAGCGGGCGCACCGTCTGGGCGTGGCCGAAGACGCTCTGCAGGCCGAGGGCCGCGGTGATCTGCCGCAGCAGCAGGTAGAGGGCGAGGAAGCGGCCGGTGGTGAGCCCCGCGAAGCGGGTGATCAGCCGGCGGGCCTGCTCCTGGAGCCCGTACCGCTCCAGGAGGCCGATGACCGGGAGCGTGATCGCGAAGATCGTCACCGCCCGGCTGGAGGCGAAGCCGTCGCCGAAGGCGGCGATCACCTTCTGCGGCGAGAGGCCGCCGAGCAGTCCGGTGGCTATGCCCGCCACTCCGACGACCAGCAGGGGGTTGCGTCTCGTGGCGAAACCGACGATCACCACGAGGACGCCAAGGAGAACGATCATGCGCCCCGCCTTCCGCGTTCCAGGGACCTCACCTGGAGCGTGAGGAGACTGTCCCGGAGGTTAGAGGATCGTTCAACGATCAGACAAGAGCTTGACACCTGACCGTTCCCGGCGGATCGTTTCGCCTCTCCCCTGCCCCGGGGACGGCTCTGACCTGGTCCGCGGGCGTCTCTCCTCTGGCCCGCGGACGGCCCGGGCCCGCTCTCCGCGGAGCAGGCCCGGCGGGCTCACCCCCCGGCGGGCACCTCGGCCGCGTAGGCCCCCGAGAGCTGCCGCAGCGAGTCCTCCAGGTATCCGGCCAGCAGCCGCTCCGCCTCGGCGGCGGCGCCCGCCTGGAGGGCCTCCAGGATGTGCCGGTTGCGCGAGAGATAGGGCTCGTGGAAGCGGCGCGGGTCGTCCATCACATGGAAGACCAGCCGGAGTTCGGCGAGGACGCCGCGCATCAGCTCGTCCGTCCGCGGGCTGCCGGCCAGCCCGACCAGCGCCTGGTGGAAGCGGATGTTGGCGGTGGACAAGTCCCGCCAGGCCCGGTCCTGGGCGGCCCGCTCGCCCGCCGCGACGGCGGCCATGACCGGGGCCAGCCGGTAGGGCGGCTTCCCGAGGCCGCGCACCGCCGCGCACTCCACCAGCTCGCGCACCCGGTAGATGTCGGCCAGGTCCTCGACGGTCACGACACGGACGAAGACCCCGCGGTTGAGTTCGTGCACCAGCAGCCGCTCGTGCGTGAGCAGCCGGAACGCCTCGCGGAGGGTGTTGCGCGAGACCCCCAGCGCGCCGCAGATGCTCTCCTCCGAGAGCCGCACCCCTGGCGAGAAGTACCCCGAGGCGATCCGGTCGCGCAGTATGTCGGCCACCCGCTCCGCCGTGCTGAGCCGCCCCAGCAGCACCCGGTCGCCCTCCAGGCCGGAGACCTCGATGAGTCCCGACTCGACCGCCTTCGCCACGCTGTGCCTGCCTTTCGCCCTGACGGGCCCCGGCCGGGGCCGCGTTGACACCAGAAGTCAATCCCAGATCGAAGGTCGAGACAACCAGATAGCGGACCGGGGCCCTGCACCTCTTGTCTAATCGTTCAACGATCCTCTAACTTGGCGGGACAGCCGCTCGGCCCGGCCGCCATCCAGCGTTCTCCAGTGCGAAAAGCCACAGTGCGTGGCCACCGTGCACAGCCGCCATGGACATCCACCGCGGACGCGGACCGGGCGGCCGCCCCCGACCCTGCACCTCTGGAACGGACGCACATGACCGACCCGGTGATAGACCTCAACGCCGACCTCGGTGAGGGTTTCGGACGGTGGAGTCTCACCGACGACGACAGCCTGCTCTCCGTCGTCACCAGCGCCAACGTCGCCTGCGGCTTCCACGCCGGCGACCCGAGCACCATGCGCCGGGTCTGCGACCTGGCCGCCGAGCGCGGCGTCGGCATCGGCGCCCAGGTCTCCTACCGCGACCTCGCCGGGTTCGGCCGGCGCTCCATGGACGTGCCGCCGGACGAACTCGCCGCGGAGATCGCCTACCAGATCGGCGCGCTGGAGGTCTTCGCCCGCGCCGCCGGCGCCCGCGTCACCTATGTGAAGCCGCACGGCGCGCTCTACAACCGCAGCGTGCACGACGAGGAGCAGGCCGCCGCCGTCGTCGAGGGGGTGCGGATCGCGGGCGGCCCGTACCCGGTGCTCGGACTGCCGGGCTCCCAGCTCCACGAGGCGGCCGGGCGCGCGGGCCTGGACGTGGTCGCCGAGGCCTTCGCCGACCGCGCCTACACCGCGGAAGGCACCCTCGTGCCGCGCCGCGAGGCGGGCGCCGTGATCACCGACCCGGACGCCGTCGTCGAGCGCTCCGTGGCCCTGGCCCGCGAGGGGACGGTGACCTCGGCCGGCGGCGACGTCGTGCGCGTGCGCGCCCGCTCCCTGTGCCTGCACGGCGACACCCCCGGCGCCGCGGCCCTCGCCCGCCGGGTGCGGGCCGAACTGGAGGCCGCGGGCGTGCGCGTGGCGGCCTTCGCGTGAGGGCCCTGCCCGTCGGGGACCGCGCCCTGCTCGTCGAGCTGGACAGCGGCGACGCCGCCGAGGCCCTGCACGCCGAGCTGCTGCGCCGGGCCGCCGCGCACGAGCTGCCCCCCGTCCGCGAGATCGTCCCGGCCGCGCGCACGGTGCTGCTCTCCGGCCTCGCCGACCCCGCCCGACTCGCCGCCGAGCTGCCCACCTGGACCGTCCCGCCGCTCGCCCGCGATCAGCGCGGCGCCCTCGACATCGCGGTCCGCTACGACGGCCCCGACCTCGCGGACGTCGCCGAGCTGTGGGACACCTCCCCCGAAGGGGTCGTACGGATCCTCTCCGACACCGAGTTCCGCGTCGCCTTCTGCGGCTTCTCCCCCGGCTTCGGCTATCTCACCGGTCTGCCGCCGCGGTACCACGTGCCGCGCAGGGCCACCCCCAGGACGCGCGTCCCCGTCGGCTCCTTCGGCCTCGCGGGCCCGTACGCCGGCGTCTACCCCCGCTCCTCGCCGGGCGGCTGGCAGCTCGTCGGCTCCTCGGACGCCGTGCTGTGGGACCACTCGCGGGAGCCCGCGGCGCTCTTCGCGCCGGGGACCTCGGTCCGCTTCGTACCGGAGGGCGCCCGATGAGCAGTCATGCGATCACGGTCGTACGGGCGGGTGCGCTCAGCACCGTGCAGGACCTGGGGCGGCCCGGCCACGCCCACCTCGGGGTCGGGCGCGCGGGCGCCCTCGACGAGCCGGCGCACCGGCTCGCCAACCGGCTCGTCGGCAATCCGCCCGACGCCGCCACCGTGGAGACGACGCTGACGGGGTGCGCCGTACGGGCGCGCGGCGCGGTGACCGTCGCGGTCACCGGTGCGCCCTGCCCGGTCTCGGTCGACGGCCGCCCGGCGGCGTGGGGAGCGGCCGTGCGCGTACCGGACGGCGCCGTGCTCGACGTGGGCGCGCCCACCCACGGGCTCCGCTGCTATCTGGCGTTCTCCGGCGGCGTCGGCGTCGAGCCGGTGCTCGGCAGCCGCTCCACCGACGTCCTGTCCGGGCTCGGTCCGCCGCCGCTGGCCGACGGGGCGACGCTGCCGCTCGGCCCGGCGCGCCCGGCGCCCGTCGGCGTGGACGTGGCGCCTTCTCCGGGCCCCGCGCGGGAGTTGGTGTTGCCGGTGCTGCTCGGTCCCCGCGACGACTGGTTCACCGAGGCCGCCCTGCGCACCCTGGCCTCGGGCGGCTACGCGGTGTCCCCGGCGAGCAACCGCATCGGGATGCGCACCGAGGGACCGCCGCTGGAACGAGCCGAGGAGGGCGAACTCCCCAGCGAGGGCATGGTGCTGGGAGCGGTGCAGGTGCCGCCGGACGGCCGTCCCGTGCTGTTCCTCGCCGACCATCCGACGACGGGCGGCTACCCGGTCGTGGGCGTCGTCCCGGAGCGTTGGCTTCCGGCCGCCGCCCAGGCCGTGCCGGGCACGCCCGTCCGCTTCGTGCCCGAGCGGCCCTGACGCCCGTACCGCGTAAAACCGCGCGAAATACCGCGCGAGGCGGTCATACGGCGCCGTAGCCGCCCCCGCCGGGGGTGCGGACGACGAGCACGTCCCCCGTCCGCGCCTCCGCCACATCGCAGCCGGCCAGCGGCTCCACCGCGCCGTCCGCCCGCTCGATGAGGTTCTCGCCGCGCGCGCCCGGCTCGCCGCCCGCCATGCCGTACGGGGCGACCCTGCGGTGGCCGGTGAGCAGCGCGACGGTCATGGGCTCCAGGAAGCGGATGCGCCGCTCGACGCCCCGGCCTCCGTGCCACCGGCCGCGCCCGCCGCCGTCCGCCCGTACCGAGAAACTCTCCACCCGCACCGGATAGCGCCACTCCAGGACCTCGGGGTCGGTCAGCCGGGAGTTGGTCATATGGGTCTGCACGGCGTCCGCGCCATCGAAGCCGTTGCCCGCGCCGGAGCCGCTCGCCAGAGTCTCGTAGTACTGGGTGCGGTCGTTGCCGAAGGTGACGTTGTTCATCGTGCCGGACCCCTCCGCCTGCACGCCGAGCGCCGAGTACAGGGCGCCGGTGACGGCCTGGGAGGTCTCCACGTTCCCCGCGACGGTGGCCGCCGGGAAGACGGGGGCGAGCATCGAGCCCTCGGGGATGCGGACGGTGAGGGGCTTGAGGCAGCCGCTGTTGAGCGGGATGTCGTCGGCCACGAGCGTCCGGAAGACATAGAGCACGGCCGCCGTCACCACCGACCTGGGGGCATTGGCGTTGCCCTCCTGCTGGGGCGAGGTCCCCGCGAAGTCCAGTACGGCGCTGCGCTCCGCGCGGTCCACGCGCAGCGCCACGCGGATCACCGCGCCGCTGTCCGTCTCGTAGCGGCAGGAGCCGTCGGTGAGCCCCGCCACGATGCGGCGCACGGATTCCTCCGCGTTGTCCTGCACGTGCCCCATATAGGCCCGTACGACGTCCAGCCCGAACTGCTCGACCATGGCGCGCAGTTCCTGTACGCCCTTCTCGTTGGCGGCGATCTGGGCGCGCAGGTCGGCGAGGTTGGCGTCGGGCGCGCGGGAGGGGTAGGGGCCGGAGGCGAGCAGTGCGCGGGTCTCCTCCTCGCGGAGCCGGCCGTCGCGGACCAGCGGCCAGTTGTCGAAGAGGATGCCCTCCTCCTCGATGGTGCGGCTGAAGGCGGGCATCGAGCCGGGGGTGATCCCGCCGATCTCCGCGTGGTGGCCGCGCGAGGCGACGAGGAAGAGCAGTTCCCCGGGTCCCGTGTCGTCGAAGACGGGCGTGATGACGGTGACGTCCGGCAGGTGGGTGCCGCCGTGGTACGGGTCGTTGATCGCGTACACGTCGCCGGGGCGCATGCCGTCGCCGTTGCGGCGCAGCACCTCCTTGATGGAGTCCGCCATCGAGCCGAGGTGCACCGGGATGTGCGGGGCGTTGGCGATCAGATTGCCGTCGGCGTCGAAGAGGGCGCAGGAGAAGTCGAGGCGCTCCTTGATGTTGACGGAGTGCGCGGTGTTCTCCAGGCGCAGTCCCATCTGCTCGGCGATGGTCATGAAGAGGCTGTTGAAGACCTCCAGCATGACGGGGTCGACGTCGGTGCCGACGGCGGCGGTGCGGGGCCGCGGCCGTGCGCGCGTGAGCAGGAGGTGGCCGTGGTCGCCCGGGGCCGCCTGCCATCCGGGGTCGACGACGGTGGTGGCGTCGGGCTCGGCGATGATCGCGGGGCCGGTGACGGCGGCGCCGGGGCCGAGGCCGTCGCGCTGGTACAGCGGGGTGTCCTGCCACCGGTCCGCCATGAAGGTCCGTACGGTCGCGACGGGTTGCGAGGCCCCGTCGCGCGCCGCGGCTGCGACGGCCGGCCGGGCCGTGCCGCCGGCCGCCCCGACCGTCTCCACCGATACGGCCTCGGCGACGATCGGCTTGTCCATGGTGAAGCCGTAGCGGGCGCGGTGGAGCCGCAGGAACTCCTCGGTCATCGCGCCGACGCCGTCCAGGGTCACGGCGAGGCTCGCGTCGGTGCCCGCGTAGCGCAGCTGGACCTTGGCGCTCGTGGTGAGGGCCCGTTCCTCGACGCCGTCGGCGAGGAGGTCGGCGCGGGTCCGCTCGGCCAGCCGCCCCGCCTCCGCGCGCAGTGCGGGCAGGGTCTCCTCGCCCAGTTCGGTCTCGACGGCCTGCTCGCGCATGGCGGTGGCGTCGGCGACCCCGATGCCGTAGGCGGAGAGCACCCCGGCGAGCGGCGGCACGATCACGGTGGTGATGCCGAGGGCGTCGGCGACCGCGCACGCGTGCTGGCCGCCCGCGCCGCCGAAGGTGGTGAGCGCGTAGCGGGTGACGTCGCGGCCGCGCTGCACGGAGATCTTCTTCACGGCGTTCGCCATGTTGAGGACGGCGATCTCCAGGAACCCGGCGGCGACCTCCTCGGGCCGTCGGCGGTCGCCGGCCGCCTCCGCGATCTCGTCGGCGAGTGCGGCGAACCGCTCGGCGACGGTCTCCGCGTCGAGCGTCCGGTCCCCGTCGGGCCCGAACACGGCCGGGAAGCACTCGGGCTGCACGCGGCCCAGCATGACGTTGGCGTCGGTGACGGTCAGCGGGCCGCCGCCCCGGTAACAGGCGGGGCCGGGCACGGCCCCCGCCGAGTCGGGGCCCACCCGGTAGCGCCGTCCGTCGAAGTGCAGGACGGAGCCGCCGCCCGCCGCCACGGTGTGGATGTTCATCATGGGGGCGCGCATCCGCACCCCGGCGACCTCCGTGCCGAAGACCCGCTCGAACTCCCCCGCGTAATGCGACACGTCGGTGGAGGTGCCGCCCATGTCGAAGCCGATGACGCGGTCGTGGCCGGCCTCGGCGGCGGCGCGCGCCATGCCCACGACGCCGCCCGCGGGCCCGGAGAGGACCGCGTCCTTGCCGCGGAAGTGCGCGGCCTCCCGCAGTCCGCCGTTGGACTGCATGAACATCAGCCGCACGCCGCGCAGTTCGCTCGCGACCTCCTCGACGTAGCGGCCGAGGACCGGGGAGAGGTAGGCGTCGACCACCGTGGTGTCGCCGCGCGGTACGAGCTTCATCAGCGGGCTGACCTCGTGGGAGCAGCTGACCTGCGTGAAGCCGAGGCCGCGGGCCGCCTCGGCGGCCTCCTTCTCGTGCTCGGCGTACCGATATCCGTGCAGGAAGACGACGGCCGCGCTGCGGTAGCCGTCGTCGCGCGCCGCGCGCAGTTCCGCGCTCACCGCGTCCAGGTCCAGGGGCCGTACGACGCCGCCGTCGGCCGCGATCCGCTCCCGCGCCTCGATGACGCGCCCGTACAGCGCCTCGGGCAGCACGATGCGGCGGTCGAAGAGGCGCGGCCGGTTCTGGTAGGCGATGCGCAGCGCGTCCCGGAACCCTTCGGTGGTGACGAGCACGGTCGGCTCGCCCTTGCGTTCGAGGAGCGCGTTGGTGGCGACGGTGGTGCCCATCTTGACCACGGCGATCCGCTCGGCGGGGATCGGTTCGCCGGGACCGAGCTCCAGGGCCAGCCTGATGCCGGCGACGGCGGCGTCCTGATACCGCTCGGGGTTGTGGGACAGCAGTTTGCGCGTGTGCAGGCTGCCGTCCGGACGCTTGGCCACCACGTCGGTGAACGTCCCGCCGCGGTCGACCCAAAACTCCCAGAGCCCTGTCATCCGGCCATTGTGGCAGCGCCGTTCGCGGTTGCGCGGGAACCTTCCCGGCCGGTACGGGCGGTATGCCCACGGGGGCCGCGCCCCGGCCCCGCTACACCGCGGGCGCGTCCGGCCCGATGCGGCTGCGTACCGCGGTCTGGACCTCGGCCTCCTCGGCCGGGTCCGCGGCGAGCCGGCGGAGCTGGTCGACGACACGGTCGTCCGCGGTGGCGGCGTGCCGGGCGGCGAGCTCGCGGGTGGTCTCCTCGCAGTCCCACAGGCACTCGACGGCGAAGCCCGCCGCGAAAGAGGGGTCGGTGGCGGCGAGCGCGCGGGCGGCGCGCCCGCGCAGGTGGGAAGAGGACGTCTCGCGGTAGACGTGGCGCAGGACGGGCGCGGCGCAGCCGATGGAGAGGCGGCCGGCGCCGTCGACGAGGTCCCAGAGCACCCCGGCGTCGGGGCCCTCGGTCCGTACGGTCCGGCGCAGCGCGCCCAGCACGGGCCCGGCGTCGTACTCCGCGCCCCGGCAGGCGAGCATCCCGGCGGCCGCGTCGCCGAGGGCATCGGTGCGGTGCAGCCAGGCCCGGGCCCGTACGAGGGCGGCGGTGCTGCGCATCCGCTCGAAGGCGGTGACGGCGGCTTCCGAGACGAGGGTGCTCGGGTCCTCCACGGCGCTCTCGATGAGGTCGAGGGCGCGCGGGTCGTGGTGTTCGGCGAGATAGCGCAGGGCGGTGGCGCGGGCGGCCTCGGGGCCGCCCGTCGCGGCCTCGATGATCTCCAGGCGGTCCTCGGGGCCGGCGACGGCGGTCAGACAGCGGGTCGCGGGGACGTGGCGGTGCTGGGTGGGGTGCATGTCCAGGCCCTGCTGGGCCCAGTCGAGCACTTCCCGCACGCTCCAGCCCGGGCCGGGGCCGGCCGGCCGGAGCTGGCGCCGCCAGCGGTCGAAGGAGCCCTGTTCGCCGGCGGCGCGCACACGGGCGGCCGTGGCCGGGGAGAGGGCGTCGTCGGCCCACAGCCGCCAGGGCCGTGGCTCGAACGCGTCGCGTACGGCGGCGGTGAGGGCCGCGTCGCCCTCGGGGGTCCGCGGGAACCTGGCGAGAATGAGCTCCCCGAGGCCGGCCAGGCCCGTGTCGTCGTCGCGCAGGGCGAGCTCGTCGAGGGCCCAGGCCCAGTTGGAGCCGGTGGCGGCGTAGCGGCGCAGCAGCAGCAGCGCCTCGCGGCGGCCATAGGAGGCGAGGTGGCCGAGGACCGAGAGGCAGAGGCCGGTGCGCTCCTCCTGCGGGTCGAGGAGGTCCTCGGGGTGGAAGAGGTGGTGTTCGATCTCGTCCAGGGGGCCGTCGAGCTCCATGTGGAGGCGCGCGTAGTAGAGCGAGCGGTTCTCGACCTGCCAGTCGCGCCGGGGGTCGCGGAGCACGCAGTGGTGCAGCGCGGTGAGCGCCTCGGCCCGCGGGGCCGCGAGGGCGTGCAGGGTCCCGTCGCCGCGGCCTCTCTGCAAGAGGCCGAGCAGGGTGCCGCTGGGCGCTATGTCTGGATCGAACATGGGGTCAGCATCCGGTGCGGGGACTTCGGTGGCAACGGGATTTCCGTCGTCCGGCATTCTTGCCGGTGTCCGCCCGTCCTATGCCGGGTGAACAGTGCGGACCTCGGTGCTTCCGCGCGGCGCAGCCTACCCGGAGCAGCAGATTCCGCCGAGTTCCGGCCAACGCTCGCCCGCCGCGCCGGTGGCATATGCCAGAAGCACCACCGTATCGGGTAGTGCCAAATCCCTTACGCGGCGTCGCTCCCTGTGCAACAGTCGTTACCGGCCCACTTCGCCAGATCCGCCCGAGCCGGCCGCGCCGCGCGTCAATCGGAGAACGTACATGCCGTCCCCCCTCTTCGCGGACCGTTCACCCGCCCAGCCGCCGGAGCGCGGCGCGGTGGACGCCCTCATCTCGCAGACCCGAAGGCTCCGCGGCGACGTGGACGCCGTCCGCCGGGAGGCCGCGGTGGACGAGGAGCAGCTGGACGATCCGCAGGTCCGCTGGCAGCGCGCGCTGTGCGAGCTGGCCGTGCACCACCTCGACGACCTCGGCGCGCACCTCGGCCAGCTGCGCGAGGGGGTGCCCACCGAGCTGCTGGAGCCGGAGCCGTACCGCCCGCCGCTGCCCGTGGCCCCGCCCGAGCAGGAGCGCGGCGCGCTGCTCAAGCGGGTCGGCAGCGCCGAGTGGAATCTGCTGACCGACGACGTGACCTGGTCCGAGGAGCTGTTCCAGATCTTCGGCCGGAACCGCGCGGACGGCGCGCCGACCCTGGACGAGCTGCCCTCCTGCCTCCACTCGGAGGACCAGGAGCTGCTGACGGCCAGGGTCACGGACTGCCTGGTGGACGGCAAGCCGATCGACGACGAGTTCCGCATCCTGCGCCCGGACGGCGGCCAGCGCACGGTGCACATGATGGGCGAGCCCGTGCTCGCCTCCGACGGCAGCACGGCGTCCATGTGGGCGGTGCTGCGCGACGTCAGCGAGCTGCGCCGGAGCCAGCGCGCGGTGCACGACAGCCGTGACAGCCTGCAGCGCCAGCGGCACATCGCGCGGACCGAGCACCGGCTCGCGGTCGAGCTCCAGGAGGCCGTGCTGCCGCCCTGGCACGGCTCCCTGAGGCTCCCGCAGGGGGGCCCGGCCTCCCTCGACATCGCCGGGCACTACCTCCCTTCCTCGACCAGCGCCCTGATCGGCGGCGACTGGTTCGACGCACTCCAGCTGCCCGACGGGCAGACCCTGCTCAGCGTCGGCGACCTCACCGGGCACGGCGTGAGCGCCACCTCCGGCGTGGCGATGCTGCTCGGCGCGCTGCGCGGGATGGCGGTGTCCGGCGCCGCGCCCGGCCCGCTCATGGGCTGGCTCAACCAGATGCTCGACGCGTCCGCGCAGCCCGCCCTGGGCAGCGCGATCTGCTGCCGGTACGAGCCCGCCGGCCGCACCCTGTCCTGGTCCCAGGCCGGCCACCCCGCGCCGCTGCTGTTCCGCGACGGGGCGGGGCGCGCCCTCCAGCCGCCCGAGGGCGTGCTGCTCGGGGCGATGTCCGGCGCGCGTTACGCGCAGGCCGAGGAGGGGCTGCTCCCCGGTGACCTGCTCGTGCTGCACACCGACGGCCTCTCACCGCGCAGCCCGGAGCTGGACGTGGAGCGGGGCCCCGACCGGCTGCTGGCGCTCGCGCCGCGGTTCGCCGCCGCCCGGGACGCGCAGGAGTGCGTACGGGCCGTGGTGGAGGAGTTCGGCGGCGAGGAGCGCGAAGACGACGCGTGCGTACTGATCGCGCGCATCGGCTCCTGACCCGGCACCGGAAGCAGACCGTCCTCGAACGGCCCTCAGGGCGAACAGCCTTCAAGGCGGCCGGCGCCGCGCGCGCTTCCCGCGGTGCTCCCCCGCCTCACACGGCACTGCTCCTGCTCGCCGGAGCGCTCCTGGGCGCCTTCGGCAGCGCCTGCCGGATCTCCGCGCGCAGCTGCCGGATACCGCCGTCGCTCGCGTACCGCCCGGTGAGGCGGTACATCTCGCGCAGCCGGTCCCAGGTGCGGTGGGACGAGGTGTGGCCGATGGTGGACAGCGCCATCCTCGCGTACCGGTCGGCCTGCTCCGGGTCGCTGCCGATGAAGCAGGCCGACGCCATCGAGATGTGGTCGAAGACCTTCGACCGGTCACGGCCGTCCACCCGCAGCGCCAGCGCCGCCTTGGCGTGACCCTGCGCGACGCGGGCCACCGACGGGTCGCGCTCCGCGAGCGTACGGAAGGCCAGGGCCTGCATGCCGTGCAGGTCCGCCTCGTCGAACATCTGCATCCAACTCGGCGGCGGCACATCGCCCTTGTCCTCGGCGAAGAGCTCCTCCGCCCGGCCCAGGGAGCGGCGCATGGCCTGGCCGCGGCCCATCGACGCCTGCGCCCACGCCTCGACGGTGCAGAGCATCGCCCGCGTGCGCGGGAGGGTCTCCGCGCCCGAGCCGCGCTGCGCCAGCTTCATGAGGTCCAGCGCCTCGTCCGGGCGGCCGAGGTGGACCATCTGGCGGGCGGCCCGGGAGAGCGCCTCGCCGGCCCGCGGCCGGTCGCCGCCCTCGCGGGCCGCGTGCGCGGCGATCACGAAGTACTTCTGGGCGGTGGGCTCCAGGCCGACGTCGTGGGACATCCACCCCGCGAGGACCGCCAGATTGGCCGCCACCCCCCACAGCCTGCGCTGCAGCTGCTCGGGATGGTGGTAGGCGAGCATGCCGCCCACCTCGTTGAGCTGGCCGATGACGGCCTTGCGCTGGAGACCGCCGCCGCGCGACGCGTCCCAGGCGCGGAAGACGTCGACCGAGCTCTCCAGGGCGTCGATCTCCTGGGACCCCACGGGGGCCGCTTCGTACCGGTCGTAACTGGCCGGATCCGCCGTCATCGCGGAGAGGGAGGACAGGGGATCGTCGACGCGGGGGGCGTCGAAGGCGAGGGTCTGATCGGATTTCAGCCAGTCGTGGAGCGTGCTGCTGAGTGCGGAACCTGTGGCGAGCGCGGCGCCCGCGCCCACCAATCCACGTCGATTGAGCATGAGGTCCATTCCCGTGAATTCGGTGAGGACCGCGGCCGTACGCCCGGGGGGCCAGTGCAGTCCGTCCACGGACTGCTTCTTCCCTGCGCGCCCCTGCTTCGCGAACCCGAGGTCCTCGATGGTCACGACACGACCGAGACGCTCGGTGAAGAGGGCCGCCAGCACCTTCGGCACGGGGTCGCGGGGGCACTCCCCCGTGTCGATCCAGCGCCGCACCCGCGAGGTGTCGGTGGCCAGCTGCGGGTGGCCCATGGCCGCCGCCTGCCGGTTCACCAGCCTCGCGAGCTCCCCCTTGGACCAGCCGGCCAGGCCGAACAGGTCCGAAAGTCGGGTGTTGGGTTCCCTCATCACGTCAAGCCCCCAGGTTCCTCGGCTGACTTGAAGGTATCGGGCCGTCATGGGCCACGCGAGTATTCGCCAGGGTTCGCCAGGGTGCGCCAGATGGTGTGCCACCCGCGAGCGGGTGTGATGTAGGAACGCGCCACCCGGGCCCGGCAGCCGGACCGCATTCCCCAGGGTGCCCATGGCATCCGGGACCGGGGCGCGCACGCAATTCGTCGGCACACGAAGGGATCTGTATCGCCCATGTACGCAGCGTCGTCCTCCGTGTCCGCTCCGCCTCGGCCCTACCGTCCGCAGCCGGCCGGCGGGGGGCCCTATCTCGACCCCAGCCATGCCGCCGGAGCGGGGATCGCCCCCGGCGCCCCTCCCGGCGTCGGCGGGCCCGGCGGGCGGCTCAAGCGGCCCCAGGGAGCGGGCCGTTCCCAGCCGGTCAGCGGGAGAATCGACCTGTCCGGCCCGCAGGGCGCCCAGCTGCGCGCGGCCATCGCCTCCGTGCACCGCATCTGTCCGGAGTTCAGCCCGGTGCAGGTCCTGCGGCACAGCGGCCGGTCCGCGATCCTGATCGGCACGACCGGGCGCAGCACAGCGGTCGCCAAGTGTTTACTGGACCACTCTCCTGTCTGGGCCGAGCGCTTCCGGCATGAAATAGCCGCATACCGCGCGTTCGTGCGGCACCGGCCGCCGGTGCGCGTCCCCCGGCTCATCGCGGCCGATCCGGACAACTGCGCCCTGGTCGTCGAGCGGATGCCGGGACGGGTGGCGGCCACGCAGCGGCACCCGGTCGAGACGCCGCCGCGCGCGGACGTGCGGGCCGCGCTCGGCGCCGTGCACCGGATCAACCAGTGGCGGCCCCCGGCCGGGCTGTTCGAGATGCCGCTGGACTACGGCAAGCGCATCGCCCGCTTCCACGAACTGGGGCTGCTGACCGACCGGGACCTCGGCGACCTCCAGCAGCTGCTGCGCGGGCTCTCGCACGCGCAGGGGCAGTTCTGCCACGGCGACGCCCTGCTCTCGAACATCCTGCTGTCCCCGGCCGGGCCCGTGCTCGTCGACTGGGACCAGGCGGGCTGGTATCTGCCGGGCTATGACCTGGCGACGCTGTGGACCGTCCTCGGGGACGCCGCCCCCGTGGCGCGCCGCCAGATCAGTCAGCACGCCCAGCAGAGCGGCTCCGCGGCGCGCGACGCCTTCCTGGTGAACCTGATGATGGTGCTGACGCGCGAGATCCGCACCTATGAGACGGCCGTGCAGCGCACCATGCACGACCCCGCCCCGGCGGCTCCGGGCGCGGCCGAGAGCGGTGAGGAGCAGCGGCTGCTGCTCCGGCGGCTGCACGACGACTGCGCGCTCGCACGGCGTGCCGTGCGGGCCGCGGTCGGCACCCGCTGACACCGGGGTTCGACCTCTGCGCGGCGCGTCACCGGTTGGGACCTGTGACGCGCCGCAGGTCCGTGCGCCTGTTCCGGGAAACTCCCCCGCATGGGCACTGATGTGCGAAACCCTCTCCCTCAAGCATGATTGACGCCGCGTCGCCCAGGGGTACCTCTTAGTGGATCCGGCTCCGCCCGCCCACGCGCACCATCCGCCCCGGCGCACGGCACGGCCCGGCTTGAGGAGGCTGCGTTGCCCGCACTGCCCGCACTGCCCGCACTCCCCCCGCGTCCAGCCCGTTCGACTCGTACGGCTCGTACGGCTCATACAGCTCGTTCGGCTTTGCGAAGAAACGATTCGGGGCGGCTGAGACGCCGTGGCCGCGCCCTGCGCGCCGCGGCCGCCGCGTCGGCGACCGCCGCCCTGCTGCTGCCGCTGGTGGCGGCCGGCCCGTCCGCCACCGCCGCGCCACCGCCCTCCGGCGCGCTCCAGCGCTCGTTCGCCGACGCGGCGGCCGCCTACCACGTGCCGCCGGGCGTCCTGCTCGGTGTCGCCTATCTGGAGTCCCGCTGGGACGGCCACGGCGGCGCGCCGAGCGTCACCGGCGGCTACGGCCCGATGCACCTCACGGACGCCCGTACGGCCCTGGCCGACGCGCCGCACCACAGCGACGCCGGCGAGGACCCCCGCGGCGACGGCGCCCGGCCCTGGACGCCCGTACGCGACCGCCTCCCCCGGACGGCCGAAGTGCCCGCACGGCTGCGCACCCTGGACCGGGCCGCCGCCCTGACCGGCCTGCCGCGCGGCACGCTGCGGCAGGACGCCGCGGCCAACGTCCGGGGCGGCGCCGCGCTGCTCGCCGCCGAGCAGCGGCGGCTGGGGCTGCCGCCGAGCGCGGATCCCGCCGACTGGTACGCGGCGGTGGCGAGCTATTCGGGCGCCTCGGACGCCGCGACCGCCGCCGTGTTCGCGGGCGACGTCTACGACGTCCTGCGCGGCGGCCAGTCCCGCACCACCGATCAGGGCCAGCGCGTGACGCTCCCGGCCGCCCCCTCGCTACGGGCCGACACCGCGCAACTGCGGCGGCTCGGCCTGCCCGCCGGAACCTCGGCCCAGCCCCGTACGGGCGGTGAGGGCCGCGGCGTCGAGTGCCCGCGCTCCGTGGCGTGCGAGTCGGTCCCGGCCCCGTACGAGCGGTTCGGGGACGGCGACTTCGGCAACCACGACCTGGCCGACCGCCCGAAGTCGCAGCGGGTCGACTACATCGTCATCCATGACACCGAGGGCAGCTGGGACACCACCCTCAAGCTGATCAAGGACCCGACGTACGTCTCCTGGAACTACACCGTCCGCTCCTCGGACGGCCACATCGCGCAGCATGTGCCGACCAAGGACGTCGCCTGGCACGCCGGCAACTGGTATGTGAACTCCAAGTCCGTCGGCATCGAGCACGAGGGGTTCCTCACCGCGCCCGACGCCTGGTACACGGAGGCGATGTACCGGACCTCCGCCCGGCTGGTGAAGTACCTCTCCCACAAGCTCCGCATCCCGCTGGACCGGCAGCACATCCTGGGCCACGACAATGTGCCGGGCACGACGGCCGCCACGGTCAAGGGCATGCACACCGACCCGGGCCCGTACTGGGACTGGGCGCACTACTTCGAGCTGCTGGGCAGGCCCTTCCACCGCACCGCGGGCCCGCACGGCGGGCTGGTGACCGTGGCGCCGGACTACGCCCGCCACCAGCCCGTGTACACGGACTGCGACAAGGCCGGGCAGACCTGCGCGCCGCACGGGTCGGGGGCGGTGCGGCTGCACACCGCGCCGAGCGAGAACGCGCCGCTGGTCAAGGACATCGGGCTGCGCCCCGACGGCGGCGACTCCACGACCGGAGTCAACGACACCGGGGCCCGCGCCTCCACCGGGCAGCGGTTCGCCCTGGCCGGGCGCCACGGCGACTGGACGGCGATCTGGTACCTCGGGCAGAAGGCGTGGTTCCGCAACCCGCACGCCCGGCCGACCGCCGTGGACGCCAAGGGCCTCGTCGCCGTCCCGAAGCCGCGCCCTGGCGGGATTCCGGTGTACGGACGCGCGTACCCGGAGAAGGCCGCGTACCCGGCCGGGGTTCCGGTGCAGACCGTCTCGCCGCTGCCGTACCGGCTGCTCGCCGGGCAGGCGTACGCGGTGGGCGGCAGGGCCGCGGCCGAGTACCTGTGGGCGGCGACGTTCGATCCGGCCGGGCACGCGGTGGTGCGCGGCAAGGACGTGTACTACGAGATCCAGGCGGGGCACCGGGTCGGCTACGTGCGGGCGGCCGATGTGACGCTGCGCCCCTCCGGCCGGTGATTCACGCGGACGGGTGACATACGGGGCCGCGGGGTCCGGCGGCGGCCGGGCCCCGCGCTCAGCCCTGCTGGAACAGCTCGGCGGGGAGCGGCTTGAGCAGTTGGTACAGCTCGTCGGTGATCGGCCGGTCCCAGCTGGCGATGGTGACGAGCACGCCGTCGCTGCGGTCGAACTGGGCGCAGGAGATGCGGCTCTCGGAGCACTTGACACGCCGCACGATCAGCAGGTTGTCCTCGTGCATGACCGGGGTGTCCTCGGTCTCCACCACGTGCACCGGCTCGTCGTTGTCGAGCGCGGCGAGCAGCTGCTGCACCTCGAACGGCACCTGCCCGTCGGAGAGGTCGCGGGCCGGGGAGCCCTCGGGCAGATTGCCGATGATCATCGCGGGTCCGCGCCCTCCGAAGAGGTCGTAGCGCAGGAAGACGCCCTGGCAGCTGCCGTCGGGCGCGGGCAGCAGCCCGGCTCCGAGGTCCCCGGGCCAGTCCCCCGGGTCCATGGCGAGGACGTCGAAGTCCGGCCCGGTGGGCGTGGCGGCGCTGCGGCGGCGGAGGAACGACATGCCCACATCGTACGTGCCCGGCGGCCCTTCGCGTCTCCGGGCCCGGGGCGGTCGCGGCCCGTCCCGCGCCCGGCGGGCCGGGGCGGGAACCGGCCGCGGAGGTTCCGGCGCGGCCGGGGAGGGCCCTGGGCCGGAGCCGCCCCGGCCGGTCGCGCCGGGTGCGTCAGGTGAGGTCGAATTCCCCGTCCCGCGCGCCCAGTACGAACGCGCGCCACTCACCGGGGTTGAAGATCAGCGACGGGCCCTCCGGACTGCGGCCGTCGCGCATGGCGATGTACCCCTCCACGAAGGCGACCTGCACATCGCCGGATCCCTGACTGCTCGACTGCCACTGGGCGTTGCTCAGGTCGAGCTGCGGCTTCGTGCTGCCTGCCGGATGCTCAGTCGTGCTGTCCGCCACGTCCGTGCTCCTCCCGGTCGGTCGTCCGGGCCCCACCCTAGCGATCGGGGCGGGCGCCGGACAGGCCGCGGAGGCAGGTCCGTGCGCCCCGTCCGGGCGCGGTGCGGGTGGGGCGCCGGACGGGTCGCGGGGCCGGGTCCGTACGCCCGTCCCGGACGCCGTTCAGGAAGTCGACGGGGGCTGGCCCTTCAGGAAGCCGGCGGCTCGGCGCCGACGAGCCACATGGAGAAGAATTGCGCGCCGCCTCCGTAGGCGTGGCCCAGCGCTTTGCGCGCGCCGTCCACCTGGTGCTCCCCCGCCTGGCCGCGCACCTGGAGGGCGGCCTCCGCGAAGCGGATCATGCCGGAGGCGCCGATGGGGTTGGTGGAGAGGACCCCGCCGGAGGGGTTGACGGGCAGGTCGCCGTCGAGTTCCGTGACGCCCGACTCGGTGAGTTTCCAGCCCTCGCCCTCGGCGGCGAAGCCGAGGTTCTCCAGCCACATCGGCTCGTACCAGCTGAACGGCACGTACATCTCGACGGCGTCGATCTCCCGGCGCGGGTCGGCGATGCCCGCCTGCCGGTAGACGTCGGCGGCGCAGTCCTTGCCGGCCTGCGGCGATACGAAGTCCTTGCCCGCGAAGAGGGTGGGTTCGCTGCGCATCGCGCCGCCGTGCACCCAGGCGGGCGGGTGCGGCGCGCGGTCCGCACCGCCCCGGTCGGTGAGGACCATGGCGCAGGCGCCGTCGGAGGACGGACAGGTCTCGGAGTAGCGGACGGGGTCCCACAGCATCGGTGAGGACTGCACCTTCTCCAGGGTGATGTCGTGCTCGTGGAGGTGCGCGTAGGGGTTCTTCAGGGCGTTGCGGCGGTCCTTGTACGCGACGAGGGAGCCGACGGTGTCGGGGGCTCCGGTGCGCCGCATGTACGCGCGGATGTGCGGCGCGAAGAAGCCGCCGGCCCCGGCCAGCAGCGGCTGCTGGAAGGGGACGGGCAGCGAGAGGCCCCACATGGCGTTGGACTCGGACTGCTTCTCGAAGGCGAGGGTCAGCACGGTGCGGTGGACGCGGGCGACGACGAGGTTGGCGGCGACGAGGGCGGTGGAGCCGCCGACGGAGCCCGCGGTGTGCACGCGCAGCATGGGTTTGCCGACGGCGCCGAGGGCGTCGGCGAGGTAGAGCTCCGGCATCATGACACCCTCGAAGAAGTCGGGGGCCTTGCCGATGACGACGGCGTCGATGTCGGACCAGCCCAGTCCGGCGTCCTGGAGCGCCCGGCTCGCCGCTTCCCGGACGAGTCCGGCGATGGACACGTCGTGGCGCGCGGCGACGTGTTTGGTCTGGCCGATCCCGACGACCGCGACGGGCTCCTTGCTCATCGGGGGTCTCCTTCCAGTACGGCGACCAGGTTCTGCTGGAGGCAGGGGCCCGAGGTGGCGTGGGCGAGCGCCCGGTCGGAGGCGCCGCGGTGGATGCGGGCCGCGGCCTCGCCGAGGCGGATGAGGCCCGCCGCCATCATCGGGTTGGCGGCGAGGGCGCCGCCGGAGGGGTTGACCGCGACGTCGTCGGCGAGCCGCAGCGCCTTGCGCAGGACGACTTCCTGGGAGGTGAAGGGGGCGTGCAGTTCGGCGGTGTCGACGGGGGCGTCGAAGGCTCCGGCGCGCTCGGCGGCGAGGCGGGTGGAGGGCGAGTCGGTGAGGTCGCGCACGCCCAGGGAGTGCGGTTCGACGCGGTGGTCGATGCCCTTGATCCACGCGGGCCGCGGGCAGAGCCGGCGCGCCGTGTCCCCGGCGGCGAGGACGACGGCGGCGGCGCCGTCGCCGATGGGCGGCGCGTCGTGCCCGCGCAGCGGCTGTACGAGGTAGTCGGCGCCGAGCAGCCGTTCGGGCGGGACCGAGCCGCGCAGCTGGGCGTCGGGGTTGTCCTCGGCGGCGGTGCGGCTGCGGGCGGCGATGGCGGCGAGGGCCCTCTCGTCGGTGTCGCCGGCGTCGATGAGCGCCTGGGCCTGGAGCGCGGCCAGGGAGACGGAGTCGGGCCACAGGGGCGCGAGGTAGTAGGGGTCGAGCTGGCGGGTGAGGACGTCGCGGAGCTCGCCGGGCGAGGACTTGCCGTACGCGTAGACGAGCGCGGTCTCCGCCTCGCCGGTGCGGAGCTTGACCCACGCCTCGTACAACGCCCAGGCGCCGTCCATCTCGACGTGGGACTCGGAGATGGGCGGCCAGGCCCCCACGCCGTCGAGTGCCATGGTGAAGGAGAAGGCGCGGCCGGCCAGGTAGTCGCTCGATCCCGAGCAGGTGAAGTCCGTTTCGCCGGCGGTGAGTCCGACCTGGCCGAGGGTGCGGGTGAGGACGGGGAGCAGCATTTCGACTTCGGAGAGGTCCGCGGTGTTCCGGCGGTGCTCGCTCTGCCCGAAGGCGACGATGGCCACTTCCGGTGCGTCGGGCATCACAGCAGCTCCTTGTACGCGTCGTAGTCGGCGTCCGGTTCGCCGGTGGGCCGGTAGTGGTCGGGGTAGCGCCCGCCGTCCGTCCACACCGGCTCCACGCGCAGGCCCATGCGGACCTGGTCGTAGGGGATGCCGCCGATGCGGGCGTGCAGTGCGAGGTCGGCGCCGTCGAGCGCGATGTGGGCGTAGACGTAGGGGACTTCGATGTCGAGGTTCTTCGCCTTGATGTTCACGATGCAGTAGGTGGTGACGGTGCCGCGCGGCCCGACCTCCACCTGTTCGGCGGTGGCGACGCCGCAGGTGGGGCAGGCGCCGCGGGGCGGCACGTACACCTTGCGGCAGGAGGGGCAGCGCTCGCCGACGGTCTTGTGCTCGGCGAGCGCGGCGAGGTAGCGGGTCTGGGCGCGGCCGGGCGAGTGGCGGTAGTCGAGGCGGGCGGGGGCCACGATGCCGGTGACGGGGTCGGCGAACTCCCCGTCGTGCGGCCGTGCTTCGCCGCCGGGCCCGCTCTCGTGCGGTCCGCCCCCGTGCGGCTCGAAGCACGCGATGTCGGTGATGGCCCCGGCGCGCTCGGCGGCCCAGCGGATACGGACGCGCATCCCGGTGCGCACGGCCTCGGGTCCCGGCGCGTCGAGCGCGTGGAGGAGGGCCGTGTCGGCGCCGTCGAGCCGGACGAGGACCCAGGCGAAGGGGGTGGGCAGGGGCTGGTCGGGGCGGGGCGCCGGGTTCCACGCCCAGGTGGTGACGGTCCCGGTGGGCGCGACCTCGACGAGTTCGCGCAGCTCTTCGGCGGTGGCCGGGTCGTACTCGACGGGCGGCACGAGTACCCGGCCGTCGCCCGTCCTGACCCCGAGCGGTACGCGCTCGCGAAGCCCGGTGAGAAACGCGCTCTGCACGGGCCCGAGGGAGCGGGTGAAGGGGAATTCGACGGTGAGGGGAGCGCTCAGCGCCTCGGGCGCCGGGGCGGGTGACATGCGGTGGTCTCCTTCGCGTAGGGCCTGTGTCATTTCCCTGGCGGGGCGGCGCTCGCGCGGCACGCGGTTTCGCGGCCGGACGCGCGGGGTCCGCGGCGC
Source organism: Streptomyces sp. NPDC050617 (assembly GCF_040654795.1). Taxonomy (NCBI): domain Bacteria; kingdom Bacillati; phylum Actinomycetota; class Actinomycetes; order Kitasatosporales; family Streptomycetaceae; genus Streptomyces; species Streptomyces sp. NPDC050617. The sequence continues at coordinate 22,065 of NZ_JBFAIS010000006.1, forward strand.
GGGGCGGAGAGGGTTTCGGCCGGCGGCAGCGCCCGGGCGGCGACGGTCACGCGGCAGGCGGGCTGGCGGCAGGCGGGCTCGCGGTATGCGGGCTGGCGGCACGCGGACTCGCGGCCGTCTACGCCGTACGGGTCTTTCCGGCGGCTGCCGTGGCGCGAGCGGCCTTCGCGGCGCGGGCGGCCGTCGTGGGCGGGCGCCGCTTCTCGGCGAGGGCCGGACATCAGGCCCGCCGGAAGACCGGCGGGCGTTTCTCGGCGAAGGCGCGGGCGCCTTCCTTGGCGTCGGCGGTGTCGAATACCGGCCAGCCGCGCTCCAGTTCGTGGGCGAGCCCGTCGGCCTCCGTCATGGCGGCGGTGTCGTACACCGACGCCTTGACGGCCTCGACGGCCAGCGGCCCATTGGCGTTGACGGCCTCGGCGATCTCCAGTGCCTTGGCGAGCGCGGCGCCGTCCGGTACGACATGGCCGATGAGCCCGATCCGGGCGGCCTCGGCGGCGGGGTACGGGCGTCCGGTGAGCAGCATCTCCAGGGCGTGGGTGCGCGGGATCTGGCGGGCGAGGCGGACCGTGGAGCCGCCGATGGGGAAGAGGCCGCGGCGCACCTCGTAGAGGCCGAAGGTGGCGCTCTCGCCCGCGACGCGGATGTCCGTGCCCTGGAGGATCTCGGTGCCGCCCGCGACGCAGTGGCCCTCGACGGCGGCGATGACGGGCTTGCGCGGCCGGTGGTGGCGGAGCATCGCCTTCCAGTGCAGATCGGGATCGGCCTTGAGGCGGTCCCGGTACTGGTCGCCCATGCCCTTCCCGGCCAGCGCCTTGAGGTCCATGCCGGCGCAGAACACGCCGCCGGCGCCGGTCAGCACGACCGAGCGGATGTCGTCGTCCGCGTCGGCGGCGAGCCAGCCGTCGTAGAGCCCGACCAGCATCGGCAGGGAGAGCGCGTTCTTCGCCTCCGGCCGGTTCAGGGTCAGTACCAGTGTGGCGCCGACGCGTTCCACGCCGAGGTGTTCCGTTTCCCCGCCCATTTCCCCGCTCATGGCAAGTCCTCTCGTCTCAAGACCTAGAACAGGTTGCAGCAGGCGGGGAACGAGTACAAGAGTTATCTGACAGCCAGTCAGTTTTCTTCGGTGCGCGCCCTTCCCACCTGTACGGCTTGGCGCTCTAATGACCGCCAAGCCGCTCGGTCGCCCCGGTCAGCCCGGCCAGCCGGCCCCGCTCTGCCAGCCCCGATCTGGAGGACACGTGGAGTACAACCTTGCCGACCTCTTCGAATCGATCGTCGACGCCGTGCCCGACCGAGAGGCGCTGGTCTTCGCCGACCACCCCGGCACCGGGGCCGAACGCCGGCTGACCTACGCACAGCTCGACGCCGCGGCCAACCGGCTCGCCCACCACCTCGCCGACCGCGGCGTACGGCCCGGCGAACACGTCGGTCTGCACCTCTACAACGGCGTCGAGTACCTCCAGACGCTCTGGGCCTGCCTGAAGATCCGCGCCGTCCCGGTCAACGTCAACTACCGCTACGTGGAGGAAGAGCTGGCCTATCTGTACCGGGACGCCGACCTGGTGGCGCTCGTCTTCGACGGGGAGTTCACCGGACGGGTCGCGGCGGCGCTCCCGCGCGCGGAGCGGCTGCGCCACCTCGTACGGGCCGGCGAGGCCCCCGAGGGCGCGCCGGAACCCCGCATCGCGCCCGTGAGCTTCGCCGAGGCCGAGGCCGCCGGCTCGCCCGAGCGCGGCTTCGGACCGCGGTCCGCGGACGACCAGATCATCATCTACACCGGCGGCACCACCGGCATGCCCAAGGGCGTCATGTGGCGCCAGGAGGACCTCTTCTTCTCCGGCCTCGGCGGCGGCGCGCCGACCGGCGAACCCGTCAAGCGCCCTGAGGAGTTGGCGGAGCGGGTGGCCGCGGGCGGCGAGGGCCTCGTCTTCTTCCCCGCCCCGCCGCTGATGCACGGCACCTCCACGCTCACCGCCTTCATCGCCTTCGACTTCGGCCAGAAGGTGGTACTCCACCGGAAGTACGTACCGCACGAAGTGCTGCGCACGGTCGAGAAGGAGAAGGTCACCAGCGTCTCCCTGGTGGGGGACGCGATGCTGCGCCCCCTGGTGGACGCGCTCGGCGGCCCGCTGCGCGGCACCGACTGCTCGTCGCTGTTCACCGTCAGCAGCTCGGGCGCGATCCTGTCGGAGACCGTGCGGGCCCAGTTCCAGGAACTCGTGCCGAACGTGCTGCTGCTCAACAACTTCGGCTCCTCGGAGTCCGGCTTCAACGGCACCGCGACCGAGGACTCGGGCCCCGACCGGGGGTTCCGGCTGCGCGTCAACGACCGTACGGCCGTGGTCGACCCGGCGACCCACGAGCCGGTCGCCCCCGGCGAGCCCGGCCGGCTGGCGCAGCGCGGACATGTGCCGCTCGGCTACTACAACGACCCGAAGAAAACCGCCGAGACGTTCTTCGAGGCGCGGGGCGAACGGTGGGTGCTGCTCGGCGACATGGCGACCGTCGACGCGGACGGCGTGGTCACCGTGCTCGGGCGCGGCTCGCAGTGCATCAACACGGGCGGTGAGAAGGTGTACCCGGAGGAGGTCGAGCAGGCCCTGAAGGCCCATCCGGATGTGTACGACGCGCTGGTCGCGGGCGTGCCGGACCCGCGCTGGGGCAACCGGGTGGCGGCCGTCGTGCAGCCGCGCGAGGGGGCCGGGCCGCTGAGCCCGGAGGCCGTACAGGCGCACTGCCGGACCCGGCTCGCCGGGTACAAGATCCCGCGCAGCGTGGTCTTCACGGACCATATCCAGCGCTCCCCCAGCGGCAAGGCGGACTACCGCTGGGCCAAGGAGAAGGCCGCCGAGGCGACGTGAGGGACGGTCTCGTTCCGGCTGCGTCCCGTAGGGCTCCCGGCGCTGAGGGCCGGCGTTCGCACACTGAGGGCAGCGCGCGGACCAGGGCGAGGGCGTGCGGGGCGTCGAGGTGGTGTGCCTGCCGGGTGCGGCCCGCGCGCATGCCGGACTTCCGGGCCGCGAGCCGGTTATCCACAGCCCGGCGACCATCCTTGACGCATGGCTCCGCTCCTGATTATTTGATCGGAGACACGGCGACCGAATGATCGGTCGGTTCCTTGGGGCGGTGATGTCATGACGGGTCCGCGGGACCTCCTCGACGACGCGGAACGGATGTCGCGCGAGGAGCTGGAAGCGCTCCAGCTGCGACGGATGCGCGCGACGCTGCGCCACGCGTACGAGAACGTGGACTTCTACCGCCGCGCGTTCGACGCGGCGGCGGTGACGCCGGAGGACTGCCGGACGCCGACCGACATCGCGCGCTTCCCGTTCACCGTCAAGGCGGACCTGCGGGACAACTACCCGTTCGGGATGTTCGCCGTCCCCGAGTCCGACATCCGGCGCATCCATGCCTCCAGCGGCACGACGGGCCTCCCCACCGTCGTCGGCTACACCGCACGAGACCTGGACGTCTGGGCCGAGGTCGTGGCCCGGTCGCTGCGCGCCGCCGGAACCCGGCCGGGCCACAAGGTCCATGTGGCGTACGGATACGGCCTGTTCACCGGCGGCCTCGGCGCGCACTACGGCGCCGAGCGGCTCGGCTGCACGGTGATCCCGGCGTCCGGCGGCATGACCGCCCGCCAGGTGCGGATCATCCAGGACTTCCGCCCCGAGATCATCATGGTGACGCCGTCCTACATGCTCACCCTCCTCGACGAGTTCGAGCGCCAGGGCGTCGATCCGCGCGGCACCTCCCTCAAGGTCGGGGTCTTCGGGGCCGAGCCGTGGACGGAGGAGATGCGCCGCGAGATCGAGGAGCGGTTCGCCATCGACGCGGTCGACATCTACGGGCTCTCGGAGATCATCGGTCCGGGCGTGGCACAGGAGTGCGCGGCCACCAAGGACGGACTGCACCTGTGGGAGGACCACTTCTACCCGGAGGTCGTCGACCCCATCACGGGCGAGACGCTGCCCGACGGCTCCCACGGCGAGCTGGTGCTGACCTCGCTCACCAAGGAGGCCATGCCCATCATCCGCTACCGCACCCGCGACCTCACCCGGCTGCTGCCGGGCACGGCCGCCGCGCCCTTCCGCCGCATGGAGAAGATCACCGGCCGCAGCGACGACATGATCATCCTCCGCGGAGTCAACCTCTTCCCCGCCCAAGTGGAGGAGATCGTCCTGCGCACCCCCGGCATCGCCCCGCACTTCCAGCTCCGGCTGACCCGCGAGGGCCGCATGGACCACCTGACCGTACGGGCCGAGGCCCGGCCCGGCGCGTCGCCCGAGCAGCGCACGGACGCGGTGGGACTGATCGCCTCCGGCGTCAAGGACGGCATCGGGGTATCGGTGGCGGTCGAGATCGTCGACCCGGAAACGCTGGAACGCTCGGTCGGCAAGTTCAAACGCATCGTGGACGCCAGACCGTCGTAAGGGCCTGGCCATCCGGGCCGTCGCGCCGGCCCGGCGCGGGAAGCCGGGCCTGGCCGGGACGCTCACGGCTCACGGCTCACGGCTCACGGCTCACGGCTCACGGCTCACGGCTCACGGCTCACGGCCAGTTTCCTGCCGGAGCCCGCCGGAGGCCGTCGGGGCGGCACCGGTGCCGGTCCGGTGTCAGCGCCCCGGCGCGAAGCGGTCGCGCAGTTCTCGTTTGAGGATCTTTCCGCTGGCGTTGCGGGGCAGTTCGGGGACGAACAGGATGCGTTTGGGGGCCTTGAAGTGGGTGAGACGTTCGCGGACGTGGTCGATCAGTTCCTGTTCGCCGACGGCTGCGCGCCGGACGACGACGGCGGTGACCGCCTCGATCCAGTGCGGGTCGGGGAGGCCGATCACCGCCGCCTCGGCCACGGCGGGGTGTTCGTAGAGGGCGTCCTCGACCTGGCGGGAGGCGACGAGGACGCCGCCGGAGTTGATGACGTCCTTCACGCGGTCGACGACGGTGAGGTAGCCCTCGGCGTCGCGTACCGCGAGGTCGCCGGAGTGGAACCAGCCGTCGCGGAAGGCGTCGGCGGTCTCCTCCGGCTTGTTCCAGTACCCCTCGCACAGCTGCGGCGAGCGGTAGACGATCTCGCCGGTGACGCCGGGGTCCACTTCGACGCCGCGCTTGTCCACGACCTGGGCCTCCACGAACAGCACCGGACGGCCGCAGGAAGCCATCCGGCCCTCGTGCTCGTCGGGGCCGAGGACGGTGGCGAGGGGGCCGATCTCGCTCTGCCCGAAGCAGTTGTAGAAGGCCAGGTCCGGGAGGCGGGTGCGGAGCCGTTCCAGGACCGGTACGGGCATGATCGAGGCGCCGTAGTACGCCTTGCGCAGCCCGCTGAGGTCGCGGTTGACGAACTCGGGGTGGCCGGCGAGCCCGATCCAGACCGTGGGCGGGGCGAAGAAACTGTCGGCGCGGCCCGCCCCCACCAGTTCGAAGATCCGGTACGGGTCGGGCTCGTCGATGATGGTGTTCTCCGCGCCCACGGCCAGATAGGGCAGCAGGAAGACGTGCAACTGCGCCGAGTGGTAGAGCGGCAGGCAGTGCAGCGGCCGGTCGCTCTCCCTGAGGTCCAGGGCGGTGATGGCGCTGACGTAGGCGTGCACGAGGGCGCGGTGCGACATCATCGCGCCCTTGGGTTCGGCGGTGGTGCCCGAGGTGTAGAGGAGCTGGACCACTTCCTCGCCGTCCCCGTCCCCGCCCCCGCCGAAGACGATGCCGGCCGCGCTCCGCTCCCGAGCCTTCTCCAGCAGCGAGCCGGTGGCGTCGCGCAGCGCCATGACCGGTACGGACGCGGGCAGCCGGTGTTCGATGGCCGGGTCGGCAAGGACGAGCGAGCTGCCCGACTGCTCGATGACGTACCGCAGCTCCTCGCCGGTGAGGTGGTGATTGACCGGCACATGGACGTAGCCCGCGCGGGCGCAGGCGAGGAAGGCGATCAGGTAGGCATCGGAGTTGTGCCCGTACGCGACGACGCGGGCGCCGTCGGCCAGTCCGCCGCGGTTCGCCAGCGTCCAGGCGGCCACGGTCACCGCGTCGTCGAGTTCCCGGTAGGTCCAGGCCCGTTCGCCGTACCGCACCGCTGTGCGGTGGGGCACCCGCCGGGCGCTGCGCCGCAGGATGTCGTCCACCGTGCTGCTGCGTACTCCTCCGGTCATGGTCGGATCTTGTGCGCGGCGCGGTCCCGGGTCAAGTGGTCGCGCGGGAGGGGCTCCGGGGCGGCGACGCACCGCCCCCTCCCGCCACACACTCCCCATCGGAGACAATCCTCCTGCTTGGCACGATCCGACAACATCCGTATCACATTGCCTTGTTGGGGGAGAGTTGACCTTACGCAACCGACTGCGCGCCCTGGTGCTCACGGGCGCCGCGCTGCTGACCGTATCGACCGTGCTGCCGCCGGGGGCGGCGGCGGCCGAGCCGGACCGTACGCACCGGGCTTCGGGCGACGGGCTGTCCGCCGTCATCCGCTACACGGAGTACGGCATTCCGCACATCACGGCCGAGGACTACCCGAACCTGGGCTTCGGCGAGGGCTGGGCGCAGGCCGCCGACCAGGTCTGCGTGCTGGCCGACGGGTTCGTCACCGGGCGCGGCGAGCGCTCGCGCTACTTCGGCCCCGACGCCGCGACCGACCGCTCCATGTCCTCCGCCTCCACCAACCTCACCAGCGACCTCTTCTTCCACGGCCTGAAGGACGCGGGCACGGTCGAGAAGCTGCTCGCCCAGCCCGCTCCGGCCGGCCCCAGCAGACAGACGAAGGAGCTGATGCGCGGCTTCGCGGCCGGCTACAACGCCTGGCTGAGACAGCACCGGATCACCGATCCGGCCTGCCGGGGCGCGGCCTGGGTCAAGCCCATCACGACGCTCGACGTGGCCCGGCGCGGCTACGCCCTGGCCCTGCTCTCGGGGCAGGGCGCGGCCGTGGACGGCATCACGGGGGCCCGGCCGCCGGCCCCGGGGGCGAAGCCCCCGAAGCCGACGAAGGACCCCGTCGAGACGGCGCGCGGGCTCTTCGCGCAGAGCCGTTCGGACATGGGCTCCAACGCCGTGGCGTTCAGCGGGGAGACCACCGCGAACGGGCGCGGCCTGCTGCTCGGCAATCCGCACTACCCCTGGAAGGGCGGCCGCCGCTTCTGGCAGTCCCAGGTCACCATTCCGGGCGAGCTGGACGCCGCGGGCGGCTCGCTGCTCGGCGCCACGTCGATCTCCATCGGCCACAACTCCCGTATCGCGTGGAGCCATACGGTCGCCATGGGCGTCCCGCTGACGCTGCGCGAGCTCCGGCTCGTACCGGACGATCCGACGTCCTACCTGGTGGACGGCAAGGCCGTGAAGATGACCAAGCGCACGGTCACGGTCGCGTCGCGGGGCTCGGACGGCCGCCCCGCCGAGGTCACCCGCTCCCAGTGGTGGACCCGCTACGGGCCCGTCACCACGTCCTACGGCGGAATCCAGCTGCCCTGGAGCGGCGGCTCGGCGTACGCGCTCGACGACGCCAACGCCGCCAACCTGCGGTTCACCGACGCCGGGCTGAGCCTCAGCAAGGCCCGCGACGTCGACGGCGTCCGTGACGCGCTGAACCGGGTCCAAGGCCTGCCCTGGGTCAACACGATCGCGGCGGACTCCGCCGGTCACAGCCTCTACACCCAGTCGCAGGTGCTGCCGCGCGTCACCGACGAGCTGGTCGCGCGCTGTTCCACGGCGCTGGGCAAGCGGATCTATCCGGTGTCGGGCCTCGCGGTGCTGGACGGTTCGCGCGAGTCCTGCGGGCTGGGCCGGGACGCCGACGCCGTGCAGGACGGGATCTTCGGGCCGTCCGCGATGCCCACGCTCAAGGACGCGCCGTACGCGGAGAACTCCAACGACAGCGCCTGGCTGGCCAACGCGGACCAGCCGCTGACCGGCTACCCGCGGGTCTTCGGCGACATCGGCACCGAGCGGTCGATGCGTACCCGTGGCGCGATCGAGGACGTGGACGCCATGGCGGAGCGGGGCCGGCTGACCGTGGCCGATCTTGAGAAGCAGCAGTTCGCCAACCGCGTGCCCGCCGCCGATCTGGCCGCGGCCGACGCGGCGAAGGCGTGCGCGGCGCTGCCGGGCGGCACGGCGGTGGACAGCCAGGGCAGGCGCGTGGACGTCTCGGACGCCTGCGACGTGCTGGCCGGCTGGGACCGTACGGTACGGACCGACAGCGCGGGGGCGCTGCTCTTCGACCGCTTCTGGCGGAAGTTCTCGGACGCCGGACCGGACCACAAGGTATGGCGGGTGCCGTTCTCCGCCGCCGATCCCGTCGGTACCCCGAACACTCTGAACACGGCCGACCCTGCGTTCGCGCGCTCGCTGGCGGACGCCGTCGGCGAGCTGCGGGCGGCCCGGATCGCGCTCGACGCGCCACTGGGCGAGCACCAGTTCGTGGTGCGGGGCGGCGAGCGCATCCCGGTGTCGGGCGGCACGGAGTCGCTGGGCGTCTGGAACAAGACGGAGGCCGGCTGGGACGCCGCGAAGGGCGGCTACAGCGAGGTCGTGCACGGCTCCAGCTTTATCCAGGCGGTCGGCTTCGACGGCAGCGGCTGCCCGGTCGCCCGTACGCTGCTGACCTATTCGCAGTCCTCGAACCCGAACTCGCCGCATTACAGCGACCAGACGGAGTTGTACTCGGCGGGTCGCATGGTCAAGGAGCGGTTCTGCGCGAAGGACGTCCTCGCGTCGCCGGAGCTGCGGGTGGTGCGGGTGAGCGAGCACTGAGGTGACCGCTCACCCGTGAGGCGACTACACGGCGCGCTCCCGGCCCGCCCAGTGCGGGTCGCGGAGCCGCCGCTTGTAGAGCTTGCCGTTGGGGTCGCGCGGCATGGCCTCGATGAAGTCGACGGTCTTGGGACGCTTGTAGCCGGCGAGCGTCCGCTCGCAGTGGGCGAGGATCTCCTGGGCCAGTTCCGGGCCCGCCGAGTGCCCCTCGGCGGGCTCGACCACCGCCTTGACCTGCTCGCCCCAGTCGTCGTGGGGGATGCCGAAGGCCGCGGCGTCGGCGACGGCGGGGTGGGCGAGGAGCGCGGACTCGATCTCGGCGGGGTAGATGTTGACGCCGCCGGAGATGATCATGTCGATCTTGCGGTCGCGGAGGTAGAGGTAGCCGTCCTCGTCGAGGTAGCCGAGGTCGCCGACGGTGAAGAAGTCGCCGATCCGGTTCTTCCGCGTCTTGTTCTCGTCCTTGTGGTAGGCGAAGCCGCCGGTGCTCATCTTCATGTAGACGGTGCCGAGTTCGCCCGCGGGCAGCCTGCGGCCGTCGTCGTCGAAGACGGCGAGTTCACTGATGGGCCAGGGCTTGCCGACGGTGCCGGGCTTCTTCAGCCAGTCCTCGGCGGTGGCGAAGGCCCCGCCGCCCTCGCTGGCCGCGTAGTACTCCTCGACGCACATGCCCCACCAGTCGATCATCGCGCGCTTGACGTGGTCGGGGCAGGGCGCGGCTCCGTGGATGGCGTGCCGCATGGAGGAGACGTCGTACGAGTTTCGTACGGTCTCCGGGAGCGCGAGCAGCCGGTGGAACTGGGTCGGCACCATGTGTGTGTGCGTGCACGCGTGGCGGTCGATGGCCGCCAGCATGCCCTCGGGCGTCCACTTGTCCATCAGCACCAGCCGGTGCCCGATGTGCAGGGACGCGCCCGCGAATTGGAGGACCGCCGTGTGGTAGAGCGGCGAACAGACGAGGTGCGCGTTGTCGTCGAAGGGCTTGATGCCGAAGATGCCGAGGAAGCCGCCGAGGTACGTCTCTTCGGGTGGTTTGCCGGGCAGCGGACGGCGTATGCCGCGCGGGCGGCCTGTGGTACCGGAGGTGTAATTCATGACCCAGCCGAGCGTGCGGTCCTCGGGCGGGGTCTCGGGTTGCCCCTCCAGGAGGGCCTCGTACGGGCGGAAGCCGGGGATGCCGGGAACGCCGGGAGTACCGCCGACGGCGTAGCGGCGGGCGGCGGGCAGGCCCGCCTCGTCGGCCGCCGCGGTCGCCGCCTCGCCGAACCGCTCGTGCGCGATGAGGACCTTCGCGCCGGAGTCCGCGACGATCCAGGCGATCTCGGGGCCGACGAGGTGGTGGTTGACGGGCACGAGGTAGAACCCGGCCTGGGAGGCGGCGAGATAGGCAGTGAAGAATTCCACGCCGTTGGGGAGCACGGCCGCGAACGCGTCGCCACGCTCCAGTCCGGCCGCGCGCAGCCCGTGCACGAGCCGGTTGCAGTCGGCGTGCAGCCGGCCCGCGCTCCACTCTTCGCCGTCGGGCGCGATGAGGACCGTACGGCCGGGGTCCGCGGCGGCCTGTGCCCAGAAGCCGTTCGGGGGTTGCGTCATGGGAAGGCGCTCCTCTCCGCGCTCAGGCGCGTCCGGCGATGCGGTTGATGCGGTCGATGGCGCGCTCGAAGCCCGCGGTGAGGTCGTGGAAGACGGCCTGGACGCTGCGTTCGGAGTTCATCCGGCCGACGATCTGGCCGACGGGCGTGCCGAGCAGGGCGTCCACTTCGTACTTCTGGATGCGGGAGACGGCCTCGGCGACGAGCAGCCCCTGGAGCGGCATGGGCAGGGTGCCGGGGCCTTCCGGGCCGTCCCAGGCGTCGGTCCACTCGGTGCGCAGCTGGCGGGCGGGTTTCCCGGTCAGGGAACGGGAGCGCACCGTGTCGCCGGAGCCCGCCGCGAGGAGCTTGCGGGTCAGCGCGCGGGAGTGCAGGTCGGCTTCCTCGGTGGTGAGCCAGAGCGAGCCGAGCCAGACGCCCTGGGCGCCGAGGGCGAGTCCGGCGGCGATCTGCTCGCCGCTGCCGATGCCGCCGGCGGCGAGTACGGGGAGCGGGTCGACGGCCTCGACGACCTCGGGGGTCAGCACCATGGAGGCGATCTCGCCGGTGTGGCCGCCGGCTTCGTAGCCCTGGGCGACGACGATGTCGATGCCGGCGTCGCGGTGACGGCGCGCGTGGCGGGGGCTGCCCGCGAGGGCGGCGACGAGGATGCCGTGGGCGTGGGCGCGTTCGACGACGTCGGCGGGCGGTGAGCCGAGCGCGTTGGCGAGCAGGGCGATGGGGTAGTCGAAGGCGACGTCGAGCTGGCCGCGGGCGACCTGTTCCATCCAGCCGGTGATCCGCCAGCCGGACGCCTCGCCCTCGTCGAGTTCCGGCACGCCGTGCTTGGCGAGGGTGTCGGCGACGAACTGGCGGTGGGCCGGCGGGATCATCGCCTCGATCTCGGCCTCGGTCACCCCCTCCACCTTCTTGGCGGGCATGACGACGTCGAGCCCGTACGGTCTGCCGTCGGTGTTCTCCTGCATCCAGTCGAGGTCGCGCGCGAGGTCGTCGGCGGCGCCGTAGCGCACCGCGCCGAGGACGCCGAGCCCTCCCGCTCGGGTGATCGCGGCGGCTACCGCCGGGAACGGCGTGAAGCCGAAGATGGCGTGTTCGATCCCCAGCCGCTTGCTCAGCTCCGTCTCCATGCGGGGCAGGATGCCGCAGCGCGGCGTACGAGGGAAGAGATTTTCTGATGCTGCGTCAGATTCTTCCGGTCGTCGCCGCCGTTGACAGACCGGCCGCTCCGGTTGAAAGCTTCACGGGACCGGATCGATCATGAAAGAAACTTTCAGGACTTGCGGGAGGGCCGATGGCCGAGCGCGTGGAGGGCAGTGCGGGTGACGGGATCAGCAGACGCCGGTTCGGGGCCGGGGCGCTCGCGCTCGGCGGGGCGCTGGTGATCGCCACGCCGCCGGGCGCCGCGTGGGGCGCCGCGGCGAGTGGGATGGAAGGGACGGGAGAGGCAGGCCAGGGCGGTGGCGACCGCCGTACGACGCTGCGGCGCGGCTCGGCGCACCGCGCGGGGCTGCTCGAACACCACCTCGGGCAGGTCACCGCCGAGGCCGAGACCTATCTCCACCCCTCCCCCAAGCACCCGTACTACCCCGGCGCCGTGCTGCTCGCCGGGCGGGGCGGCACCGTCGCGCTGGAGGAGGCCCTCGGCAAGGCGGTGCGCTACGCCCGCTACGACGAGAAGAACGACACCGGCGTCGAATTCCCCGCCGGCCGGCAGCGCCCCATGACCATGGACACCGTCTTCGACCTCGCCTCCCTCTCCAAGCTCTTCACCTCGGTCCTGGCCGTCCAGCACATCGAGCGCGGCGAACTGGCGCTGGAGGCCGCGGTGGCCTCCTACCTCCCGGAGTTCGCGGCGGCGGGCAAGCAGGCCATCACCATCCGCCAGCTGCTCACCCACACCTCCGGCTTCCAGCCCGACCTGCCCTTCTACGACCGGCCGACCCGCGAGCAGCGGCTCCGGCTGCTGTGGGACGAGGCCCCGCGGCACACCCCCGGCACGGCCTACCTCTACTCCGACCTCAACCTGATCTCCCTCCAGCTCGTCCTGGAACGGATCAGCGGGCGGCCCCTGGACGAGCTCGTACGGACGGGCATCACCGGCCCGCTCGGCATGGCCTCCACCCGCTACAACCCGCCCGCGAGCTGGAAACCGCGGATCGCCGCGACCGAGGACCAGCGCAAGCCGTGGGCCCGGCTGGACCGGGGCCTGGTCTGGGGCGAGGTGCACGACGAGAACGCCTTCGCCTTCGGCGGGGTCGCCGGGCACGCCGGGGTCTTCTCCTGCGCCTGGGACCTGGCGGTCCTGTGCCGGACGCTGCTCAACGGCGGCGCGTACGGGCGGGTCCGCGTGCTGCGCCCCGAGTCGGTGCGGCTGATGTTCACGAACTTCAACACGGCCTTCCCCGGCGACGACCACGGGCTCGGCTTCGAGCTGTACCAGCACTGGTACATGGGCGCCATGGCCACGCCCAGCACGGCGGGCCACACGGGCTTCACCGGCACGTCGGTCGTCCTGGACCCCACCACCGACTCGTTCCTCGTCCTCCTCTCCAACTCCGTCCACCCCTGCCGCACGTGGCGCTCCGGCAGCGCGCCACGGGTCGCGACGGGCGACGCGCTGGCCCGCGCCGTGCCGGTACGGCCGAGGGCCGGCCGCACCGCCTGGTTCTCCGGCATGGCGAGCGCCGCCGATGCCACGCTCGCCCTCCCCGCCCTGCCGCTCGCCTCCCGGCGGGCGCGGCTGAGCTGCGACCTGTGGTGGGACGTCGAACCCTCCGACGCCCTCCGCCTGGAGGTCTCCACGGACGACGGCGCCACCTGGCAGCCGGCCCCCTTCACCACCCGGCCCCCGCACGGCCGCCCGACGGACCACCCCGACGCGACGGCGACCGGCTACAACGGCCGCGTATGGCAGCGCGCGCACGCGGACCTCGCCGCATGGCGCGGCCACCGAGCCGTACGGCTGCGCTGGCGCTACACCACCGATCAGCGGTACGTGGGGCGCGGGGTGTACGTCGAGGGGCTGCGCGTCACCGACGGCGCCGGTGCGTCTTTCGACGAGAGGCGACCGCGTGATGCCGCGCGCGTGGAGGCGAAGGGCTGGACGCGGTCGTCGGACTAGGCGCTCCGCGGTCGGCGGGGTGCGCCGGTTGCGGGCGCGTCCTGGCTGATCGCGCAGTTCCCCGCGCCCCTTCGGGCCACAGCCACACCGCACGCGTGAAGGCGGACCCGGCCCTCCGCCGCAAGCCCAGTACGCCGACTGCGGGCGCGTCCTGGCTGATCGCGCAGTTCCCCGCGCCCCTTCGGGGCGCGGCTCTTGTCGCACCCGCGCTGCGCGGCACGCGCTGGGGCGCGCGGCGCGGAAGCGGGCGGCTCGCCAGGCGTGCGTCCGCCGGGCCGGGACGGCTACCGGCCCAGCGTCCCCCGCTGCTGCCTGAGCGCGGCGACCTGGCGGTACAGTTCGACGGCTTCCGTCGAGCGGCCGAGTTGTTCGAGGCAGTGGGCCTCGTCGTTGCGGCTGGCCAGGGCGTCGGGGTGGTTGGCGCCCAGGACGCGCTGGCGGGCCTGGGCGACCTGGCGGTATACGGCCAGGGCGTCCGTCCAGCGGCCGAGCCAGCCGAGGCCGACGGCGACTTCGCGGCGGCTGACGAGGGTGTCCGTGTGATCGGCGCCGAGCACCCGTTCCCGGATCGCGGACACGTCGCGGGCCTCGGCGAGGGCCTCCTCCCAGCGGCCGAGCCGGCCGAGGTTGACGCCGAGGCCGTGCCGGGCCCGGAGCGTCTCGGGGTCCGTCGCGCCCTGCGCGCGCGTGCGGTCGTCGACGAGGTCGCGGTAGAGCTCCAGGGCCGCGGCGCTGCGGCCCAGCCGCCCGAGGCAGATGCCCGCCTCGTAGCGGGCGGCGAGGGTGTCCGGGTGGTCGGGCCCCAGCGCCTGGGCGCGGGCGGCGGCGACCTCGCGGTACGTGTCGAGCGCCTCGGACCAGCGGCCGAGCTGGCCGAGCGCGTACCCGACCTCGTAGCGGGTGACGAGGGTGTCGGGGTGGCCGGGGCCCAGGACGCGGGCGCGGGCGGCGGCGACGTCCCGCGCCATCTCGTACGAGTCGTCCAGGCGCCCGAGCCTGCTGAGGTTGTAGGCGAGGTTGTGGCGGCAGCGCAGCGTGTCGGGGTGGTCGGGCCCCATGGTGCGCTGCCGCACGGCGAGCACGGCGGCGTAGACCTGATGCGCTTCGAAGTGCCGACCGAGCTGCCCGAGCACGTACGCGGTCTCCTGCCGCGCGGCGAGGGTGTCGGCGTGTTCGGCGCCGAGCACCCGTTCCCGGCCGGCCGCGGCCTGCCCGTACTCGCGCAGCGCGTCCGCCGGACGGCCCAGCCGGCTGAGGGTGTAGGCGACCTCGTACCGGCTGGCGAGCGTGTCGGGGTGGTCCGCGCCCAGGACATGCTCGCGCTCGGCGGCGACGGCGCGGTGCACCTTGCCCGCCTCCTCCCAGCGGCCGAGCCGGCCGAGGCTCAGCCCCGCGCCGTGCCGCATGGACAGCTCCTTGAGGACCTCCGGTTCCACGCCGGACGGGGTCGATCCGGCGAGCGGCGGCTCGGCCCGCCGCGAGTCGGCGGGCCGGGTCCAGGAGCCGGTCAGCGCGGCGGTGTGGTCGGCGGGCGCCGGCGGGAGGGAACCGGCGGTGGCCTTGGAACCGGTGGTCATGCCCCTCGCCCAGGCCGGCAGCCGGGTCGGCTCGGGCAGCGCCGCCGGCGGCCATACGGGCTCGGGTACGGGCCGAGGCCTCTGTCCGGGGCCGGTCACCGTCTCGGCGGGCCGGTCCGGGGCAGCTGCCAGGGGCCCGCCCGCGGCGACGGTCGGCCGGTGGGCGGCGGTCGGCCGGAGCGCGGTCCAGCGGTGGCCCGTACCGTGCGTCTCCGCGATCCGGCGCCCGAGGTCGGCGGCGTCCTGCGGGCGGTCCTCGGGGTCCTTGGCGAGCAGGTCCAGCACGATCCGCTCGAAGGGTTCGGGCAGGTCGGGGCGGTGGCTGCGGAGCGGTTCGGGCGGGGTGTCGCGGTGGCCCACGAGGACGCCCCAGGCGTCGTCGAGGTCGAAGGGCGGGGCTCCGGTGGCGATTTCGTACAGCACGCAGCCGAGCGAGTACAGATCGCTGCGCCGGTCGACGTGGCCGCCCGCGATCTGCTCGGGCGACATGTAATGCGGAGTGCCCATGGCGATGCCGGTGCCGGTGAGGCGGCTGGTGAGCCCGATGTCGTGGCCGAGTCGCGCTATCCCGAAGTCGCATATCTTCACGCTGCCGTCGACCAGCCGCATGATGTTGGCGGGCTTCAGGTCGCGGTGCACGATGCCCTGCCGGTGGGTGTAGGCGAGGGCCGTCGCCACCTGGTCCGCGATGTCGACGACGTCCGGCACCGGCAGCGGGTGGTGCTTGTTGTCCTCCAGGAGCTGGCTGAGGTTGCGGCCCTCCAGCAACTCCATGACCAGGTAGAGGACGCCGTCGGACTCGCCGAAGTCGTGGACGACGGTGACGCCCCGGTGCTGGAGGGCGGCGGCGACCCGGGCCTCCCGCCGGAACCGTTCGCGCAGCACCCGCATGAACGACTGATCGTGCCGCGGCCCCAGGGGGTTGAGGCATTTGACGGCCACCCGGCGGCCGAGCGACTCGTCGAGCGCCCGCCACACCTCGCCCATACCGCCCCGCCCGATCAGTTCGAGCAGCCGGTACCGGCCCTGGATCAGCCTGGTGTCCGCCATCCTCCGCCGCCGCCCCCGTCGTTTCGCGCTGCTGCCCTCCCCGGCCCGTCCAGTATGGCGTCCAGGCTGCGCAGCTTGTAGGCCGAGGGGCGGCTGCCGGGGCCGAGGCGCGCGGCGGCGGTGAGGATGTGTTTGGGCGGGAGTTGCCAGCGTACGGACGCGGGTACGCGCCGCAGGGCGAGGCCGGCGGTGCGCAGCCTGCGGGCTACGGCGTCCGGGGGCGGCGCGGGCCGGCCGTACAGCTCGTGGGCGTACGGGGGCAGGGAGGCGTACGCGAGTGCGGACACCCGTCCCCAGATCACCCGGCGCACGGGGGTGAGCAGCGGGGGCACGGGCGGGCGGCGCAGGAACTCGTCGACCTCGAACGCCTCGGGGGTCGCGGCCAGTTCCGGGCGGACCTTCTCGAAGTAGGCGGCGAGCTGCCCGGCGTCGGCCGGTACGCGGGCGGGGTCGAGGCCGACGAGCCGGGCGGAGCGGCGGTGTTCGGCTATGTAGGCGTCGGCGGTCGTGTCGGTGAACGGCAGGCCGGAGGCGCGTACGACGTGGAGGTAGGAGGCGACCTCCGCGCAGTGCACCCAGAGCAGCAGCTCGGGGTCGTCTATGCGGTAGCGCTCGCCGGTGCCGGGGTCGGTGGCGGTGAGTCTGCGGTGGATGGCTCGGACGGCGGCCCCGGCCCGCTCGGCGGCGTCGGCGGTGCCGTAGGTGGTGGTGGCGACGAAACCGGCGGTGCGCAGGAGCCGCCGCCAGGGGTCCTGGCGGAAGTCGGAGTTCTGCATGATGCCGCGCACGGCGCGCGGGTGGAGCGCCTGGAGCCACAGGGCGCGGACGCCAGCGATCCACATCATCGGGTCGCCGTGCACCTGCCAGGTCACGGATCCGGGGCCGAAGAGCCCTGGGGCCCCGCTGTTCCCACTGATCGGACTGTTGGGGCTGTTGGGGCTGTTATGACTGAACGGGCCGTTGTGCCCGTTCGGGTTGTTCTGACTGCTCGGGTTGTTCTGGCTGGTCAGGCCGTGCCGCATTGCGCTCACCTCCGGGGCCGGAGTGTCGACCCTAACGGCCGAGGACCGCCGCCGGGATCGGCCAGTGGCCGCGTGAGCCCGTCAGGTCCGTCAGGCCCGTCAGCAGCCCTCGCGCTGGTAGACGCGCGCGCCCTCGATGTCCGCGAGCGGCCGGTATCCCGCCGCGAGCAGGCGGCGCAGCTCCGGGTAACGGGACAGGGAGTAAGGCGTGCTGGCGGAGTCGTCCACGAAGACGCAGGGCGGTGCGGTGGCGAGTTCCCTCCGGAAGACGGGCCAGGCGCCGGGGACGGCATAGGCGGGGCCGACGCTGCGGGTGCCACCGCCGCCGCTGAAGTTGGTGAGCAGCCCGGCGGTGAGGTAGCGGCTGGCGGGCAGGCGCTCGGCCAGCCAGTAGATCTCCGGGTGCATCCCCCACACGAAGACGCGCTGTTCGGGTGAGGTGAGTTCGCTGACCGTACGGGCTACCGCGAGCTGCTTGTGCATGCGCGGAGGTTCGGTGTGGAAGGCCACGACTGTCCAGCCCGCGGCGACCGCGAGGGCGGACAGGGTGACGGCGGAGGCGACCCCGGATCTTCCGGCTCGGGTGGCCAACCGGCGTAGCGGGCTCGGGCCCCGTGACGGGGCCGGGGCCGGGGCCCGGCAGGCGAGGCCGACGGCGCGCAGCGCCAGCAGGGCCATCGGCGGAATGAGCTGGAGGAAGTAGTGCCCGTAGTAGTGCCAGCCCACGGACACGGCAGCCGCCGAGGCGAGCAGCCAGAGCACGAGGGCCCGGGCGGCGGCGCTGCGGTCGCGGAGGGTGCGCCTAGGCAGCAGCGGGACGAGGGCCGCGCACGCGGCGAAGGCGGTCAGCAGGCAGGCGAGGTTGGTCCACGCGTGGCGCAGCACTTCTCCCGCGCCCGGCGGCGAGGTCGCGTAGGAGCCCGAGGAGAGGAAGACCCAGAAGACGAACCGGTGTCCGCCGAGCAGTGCCGCGCACCCCAGGAGGGGAATGAGGGTGCCGCCCGCGAGCGCTGCCGCGTCGCGCCATCGTCGGGGGCGGGGCCGAGGCGCTGTGAGTGCGCATACGGCCAAGGGAAGCAGGGGTGCGAGCCCGACCTGTTTGGTGAGGGTGGCGACGGCCACGGCCAGGCCCGCGGCGAAGTATCGGCCGCCCGCGCCGTAGTAGAGCGCGGCCGCGGTCGCGGGCAGCATGAAGAGCTCGAAAGTGGCGGCCATCGCGTCCGGCGCAGGGAGGGCCGCGGAGGCGGCGACGGTCAGGACGCCGGCCGGGAGCGCCGCCCAGGGGCCCAGCCACCGCTCCGCGAGCCGCGCGGTGTACACCGCCGCGAGGGCGAGCGCGGCCATGGTCAGGAGGCGCACCAGGAGCAGCCCGTGCGTTCCCGCGAGCGCGGAGCAGGCTTCGTACAGCCAGGGCACGAGGGGCGGCTTGCGGTCCACGACGTCGGCGTACATCCGCCCGCCCGCCCGGAGCATGGCCGCCTCCGTGCCGAGGTAGCCCTCGTCCGCGCTCCAGAAGGGGCGGTGGAAGGAGGGCAGGCGTACGAGGGCCGCCAGCAGGAGCAGGCACGCGCCGTGTACGAGCAGTCTGCGACGGCCGCCGGGCGGCCCGGAGTCCGTTGCGCCGCGCCCCGAGTCCGTTGCGCCGCGCCCGGAGTCGGTTCCGCCGCGCCGGAGAAGGCCGGGCGGGCGCTCACGGATCGCGGTACGGGCGCGAACCGCGGCGGGGTCCGGGCCGCTCGGGGCCGGGCCCGCCCGTACCGGCTGGTCCGCGTCCGCTGGGGCGATCGGTGACACGAGTTCCTCAACTCCCCTCCGCTAACTCCATCGCATACCTAGTGGAGTGAGTATTAGAGTGAGGGTGTGAAAGTGTCAACCACGGTCGTTCTGCAAGCTTCACGCATCACTCAGACCGCTTTGACCTGCGGCGATAGGAAAACCAGCAGGAGAGAGGCGCGACGCCCTGGCCGGCTCCGGTCCATCACACACCTAGTGGTGAGATAGTGCTCTCGTGGACTTTCGGATTGAGCGGAACACCGGAGTGGCCCCGTACCAGCAGATCGTCCGGCAGGTGAAACAGGCGCTGCGCCTGGGGCAGCTCGTGCCGGGCGACAAACTGCCGTCGGCGTCGGAGGTGGTGGCGGCGACCGCGATCAACCCCAACACGGTCCTGAAGGCGTACCGCGAGCTGGAGCACGAAGGGCTGGTCGAGACCCAGCAGGGCCGCGGGACGTTCGTACGGGCGTCCCTCGCCCAGCCGGGCACCGCGTCCGGCTCACCGCTTCGGGACGGTCTGCGCGTGTGGATGGCCTCGGCCCGCGCCGCCGGGCTCGAACGGGAGGACGTCGCCGCGCTTCAGGCCGCCGAGCTCGACGCCTTCTTTCCCCTGCATCCCCCGGTCCGCCGGGACACGGCGATCGGGGAACGGTGACCGGGCCGCACCGGCGCCGGCCCCCGCACGACGGCGCCGGACTCCCTCACGACGCGGCCGGACGACCGTCGGACGGCGACGCCGGCCCCCCGTATGACGCGGCTGGACCCTCGGGCGGCGACGCCGCTGCCGCTCCCGCGCTGGAGGCGGCCGGGCTCGGCATCCGCGACAACGGCGAGTGGATCCTGCGCGGCAGTTCCTTCCGCGTCCCTCGCGGCCGGATCGCCGCCCTCGTGGGGCCCAACGGAGACGGGAAGAGCACGCTTCTTGCCATAGCCGCCGGACTGCGCCCGGCGACCGAGGGCTCCTTGCGGGTCCTCGGCTGCCCGGCGGGCAGCCGGGCTGTCCTGCCCCGCGTCGGCGTGCTCCTCCAGGACAGGCCGCTGCACAAGACGTTCACCGTGGCCGAGACGCTGCGGATGGGCCGGCAGCTCAACCCCTCCTGGGACGACGCGCTGGCCGCCTCGGTCATCGAGGACGCGGACGTGCCGCTGCGCGCCAAGGTCGGCAAGCTCTCGGCGGGGCGGCGCACCTGCGTGGCCCTGGCGCTCGCCCTGGGCAAGCGCCCCGATCTGCTGCTGCTCGACGAGCCGATGGCCGACCTGGACCCGCTGCGCCGCCACGCCATGACGGCCGCGCTGATGGCCTCGGCCGCCCGGCACGGGACCACTATCGTCATGTCCTCCCACATCGTCGCCGAGCTGCATCTGATCTGCGACTACGTCCTGCTCATGGCGCGCGGGCGGGTCCTGATCGCCGACGACACGGATTTCGTGCAGGCCGCGCACTCCCTGGTCACCCACACCCTCGACGACCCCGCGGCCGTCCCGCGCGCGCCGCGCGGCGGCGGCACCGTGATCGAGAGCCGCACCAGCGGGCGACGGCTCACCGCGCTGCTGCGGCTGCCCACGCACGCGGACGGCGCCGCGACCGCCGCCTCGCCCTCCCTGGACGAAATCCTCCTGGCCTATCTGCGCAACCCCGACGCCCCGCCGCTGCTCGCCCCCGGCGAGGCGGCGCAGAGCCCCGCCCCCGACATCCACCGTGGGCGCGGACGGTGACGGGACTCATCTGGCCCGTCTGGCGACAGCACCGCACGGCGTACTGCGTCCTCCTCGCGCTCGCCGCGTTCGCCGCGGCGTGGGCGTTGTGGGAGCACCACGCGCTCGTCACCGGCGTCCACGACTGGGCCGCGGGCTGCCCGGACGCCACGTGCGGCGAGCCGAGCGCGGCCAGCGGTCCGGCGGACAGCGCGCAGATCATCCAGAATGAGGCGCACACCGCGCTGCGCTACCTCCCTGTGGCGGTCAGTGCCCTCATCGGCGCCCCCTTGTTCGCGCAGGACATGGAGAACGGCACCCACCGGCTGGCCTGGACCCAGTCCACGAGCCGTACGCGCTGGGCCGCCGCCAAACTCGCCGTCGCCGCCCTCCTCACCGCCGTCGCGGCCCTCCTGATCACCGCCCCCGTCACCTGGTGGTGGTACACGATCCGGCACGGCCGCGACGGGAGCGGCGCCCTCGGCGCGGCCTGGAGGGCGCATGCCCCGCAGAGCGACTGGTCCTTCCTCCCGTACACCGGACCGGCGGGCATCGCCCATCTCCTGCTGGGCCTCGTGACGGGCGCGGCCGTCGGCCTGCTGCTGCGCCGCCTGCTGCCCGCCGTCGCGGTCTCCGCCACCGTGACCCTCGGCGTGCAGTACGCCCTGGACCAGGTGCGTCCGCACCTGCTCACCGCAACGGTCACCCGGCGCCCGGTCAACGTCTCCCCCGCCTCGCCCGTCAACAGCTGGCACCTGGGTCAGGGCTACGCCCGCACCGACGGCAGCCTCACCGACTACGTCGACCCGTGCCCGCCCAGCGGCTGGGCCGCCCAGCTGCGCTGCGAGCAGGCCCACCACATCTCGGGCTCGTACAGCCGCTATCTGCGCCCGTCCCAGCTGCTGCCCCTCCAGTGGCTGGAGACCGGCATCTGCCTGGCCGCTGCCGCGCTGCTCACCGCGCTGTGCCTGTACGGCGTGCGCCTCATCAGAACCCGCTGACCGTCGGCGCGGCCACTCCACCTCGGTGGCCTGCACCTTTGCCCAATAATTCGAACATACGATCTACTCGTTCCCTATGAGCTACCTCTTCCCCGCCGACCTCCTGGAGACCCAGACCGAGTGGTACGCCACGTACTGGCTGCTCGCCGGCGTCCCCTCCCCCACCACCACGGCCGCCCACCGCCACCGGCTCCAGCAGCTGTCCGCCCGCATCGCCGGACACCCCTACTGGCAGACCCCGGCCGGCACCCCCGCGGCCCGCATGGCCCTCAAAGAGCTCGCCCGCGTCCGCGCGGAGGAGCGGCGGTGACGCTCGCGCACAGCCGGTGACGCCGTGCTCGGCTAGCGCCGGACCCGCGGCATTCCCAGGCCGATCCAGGAGATGATCTCCCGCTGGATCTCGTTGTTGCCGCCGCCGAAGGTGAAGATGACGGCGCTGCGGTAGCCGCGTTCGAGCTCGCCGTGGAGCACCGCGCCGGCCGAGCCCTCCTTGAGCGGCCCGGCGGCTGCCGCGATCTCCATGAGCCAGGCGTAGGCGTCGCGCCGCGCCTCGGAGCCGTAGACCTTGACGGCGGAGGCGTCCTGGGGGGTGAGGGTGCCTCGTTGGAGGGCGTCGACCATGCGCCAGTTGAGCAGTTTCATCGCGTCGAGCCTGGCGTGCGTACGGGCGAGGCGGCCGCGTACCCAGTTCAGGTCGAGGACGCGGCGGCCGTCGGCGAGCTTGGTGTCGGCGGCCCAGCGGCGGACGTCGGCGAGGGCCCGTATCGCCGTGGTGCCGTGGGCGGCGAGGGTGACGCGCTCGTGGTTGAGCTGGGTGGTGATCAGCCGCCAGCCCTTGTTCTCCTCGCCGACGCGGCGGGTGACGGGGACGCGGACGTTCTCGTAATAGCTGGCGGTGGTGTCGTGGGAGGCGAGGGTGTTGATGAGGGTGCAGGAGTAGCCGGGGTCGGCGGTCGGGACGAGGAGCATGGTGATGCCCTTGTGGGGCGGGGCCTCCGGGTCCGTACGGACGGCGAGCCAGACCCAGTCCGCGGTGTCGCCGTTGGTGGTCCAGATCTTCTGGCCGTTGACCACATAGTCGTCGCCGTCCCGTACGGCGCGGGTCTTGAGGGCCGCGAGGTCGGTGCCGGCGTCGGGCTCGCTGTAGCCGATGGCGAAATCGATCTCGCCGGAGAGGATGCGCGGCAGGAAGTACCGCTTCTGCTCCTCGGTGCCGAACTGCATGATCGTCGGGCCTACGGTGTTCAGCGCCATGAGCGGCAGCGGCACGCCCGCCTGGGCGGCCTCGTCGAAGAAGATGAACTGCTCCATGGGCGTCATGCCGCGCCCGCCGTACTCCTCGGGCCAGCTGACGCCGAGCCGCCCGTCGGCGCCGAGGCGGCGGACGGTCTCGCGGTAGAAGCGCTTCTGCGCGGCGGGGTCGGCGTAGCGGGCGTAGGCGTTGTCGGGCACCAGCTCCGCGAAGTACGCACGCAGTTCGGCGCGCAACCGCTGCTGTTCCGGCGTGTATTCGAGGTGCACGGACCCTCCTGGAGGCTGGGATCGCGCGGACTCCGCGCCGACCGCGCACAGACTAGAACCCGTTACAGAAATTAGGAACCCGCGGCAGTGGACGAATCCGCCGCGTCATCGCGTCGGGCGTGCAGGCCGGGTACGCGGCCGCGGTACGGGCGTCCGCCCGCCGATCTCGCCCCGCCCTTCGTGCAGCAGCAGTTGCCGCTTGCGGTCGAGGCCGCCCGCGTAGCCGGTCAGGGCGCCGTCCGCGCCGATGACGCGGTGGCAGGGGCGTACGACCAGCAGCGGGTTCGCGCCGATCGCGGCGGCGAGGGCCCGTACGGCGGAACGCGGCGCTCCGATGCGGTCGGCGAGGCGGCCGTACGTGGTCGTGGTCCCGTACGGGACGGCGTCCAGGGCCTGCCAGACGCGCTGCTGGAATGCGATGCCGTGCGCGGCGTATTCGATGTCGAAGCCGGTCAGGCGGCCGTCGAAGTACGAGCGCAATTGCGCGGCGATGGCGGCGAACGCGTCGGGGGCGTGGCGCCAACCTTCGTGTACGGCCGCCCCGTTCCGCTGTCCTCGCGTCGATACGGACGCGAGCGCCGTGCCGCCCTCGGCGGTCTCCGATGCCTCACCGACCAGGAGCAGCTCGCCCAGCGGGCTGTCGATCATTGTGTAGATGGTCATGTCCGTCGCCGCCGCTTTCTCTCTCTTGCCCCGCTCATCTGGTTCGTCTGGTTCGTCTCGATTTCTTGTCACATTTCGAGAGTGCGGGTCGGCGATCGCGATTACTGGCGGGATTCGGACATGGCACTGGGACAGTGCGTCACTGGAAGCGGCCCCTGCGGTCCCCCGACTCGCCGCCCGGCGCTTGACGCCCGTAGCGCGGTGTCAAGGCGTACGGGACGGGTGCGGGCGCCGGGGCGGCAGCGCCCGGCGGGGGCAGGCGCCAATTGTCTCGCCCCCCGTGCGAGGCAATTGGCGTGAATCCTGCCGGCCATCGACGTGCTTCGACGCTTCGTCGTCCTTGCGCTTTCGCTTCGACGGATGACGACTCTAGGCTGGCCGTGTCCCACCGACTTTGCTGAGCGTGCACGGAACTTGGTCGGTTGTGCGCCGACCTGTGCGTGCCGCGCCGCGACCCGCCTGCCCCGCAGACCCACTGCCCGCCGGAGCCTCTCAGGGAGGGGGCGTTCTGGGTGAGCGAGACACTGGACACCAACGCCATTCCGCCAGGAGACCGGGAAGAACTCCTCAGGCACGCGGTGTGGCAATCCGTCGTGCGCATCGACATCAATCACCACCTCCCGCCGAAAGATCTCTCGGCCCAGGTGGAGCTGGACAACGCCGGGCTCATCGGCATCTGCTCCGCACAGGCCACCGGCCTGACGATTCACCGGACGCCGCGGCTGGCACGGGAGGACACCGAGCCGGCCGTGTTCCTCGGACTCCAGATGTCGGGCTCCAGCATGGTGATTCAGAACGGGCGCGAGGCCCTGCTGCGACCCGGCGACTTCGCCCTCTACGACACGGCCGTCCCGTACACGCTCGCCTTCGACTCGGGCGTCGACCAGCACTTCCTGCGCTTCCCCCGATCGGCGCTCGCGCTGCCCGAACGGTCGCTGCGCGAGATCACCGCCACGACGCTGGGCCCCGACAACCCCGTCGCCGAGCTGGCGGCCGGATACTTCAGACAACTCGCCGTGACCGAGGCCCTGCACCGCGGACCGAACGCCGAGGCGATCGCGGAGCCCAGCATCGAGCTGGTCCGCGCGGTCGTCGCCTCCCAACTGGGCAACTCGAACCTCGCCCGCGCCCCCATGGCGGAGACCCTGAACCTGCGCATCATGCGCTACCTCCGGGCGCACCTCGCCGACCGCGACCTCTCCGCCGAGCGGATCGCCGCCGCGCACGGCATCTCGGTCCGCCACCTGTACACGGTGCTGGCGAAGTCGAACGTCACGCTCGGCGAGTGGATCCGCTCGCACCGTCTGGAGGAGTGCCGCCGCGAACTCGCCGACCCGCGAGCCCGTTACCGGACGATCGCGGCGATCGCGCGCGGCTGGGGCTTCGTGGACGCCACGCATTTCAGCAAGGCGTTCAAGCAGGCGTACGGCATGACGCCGAGGGACTGGCGCAACCTCGACCGGTCGGCGGAGTGCCCGTCCGTCTAGCCGGACACTCCTTACGCTTCGCGCGCTCCGCACGCTCCGTACGCCCTCGCACCGGTGCCGGGGCCGCGAGGTTCAGCAGGAATCGACGACGCCCAGGCCCGCCTCCGCCGCCGCGTCGAAGCCGTCGTCCACCGCGACGACCCGCCGTCCCGCGGCGTCGAGGAGGGAAGCGCCGATGGCCGCGCGCATCCCGCCGGCGCAGTGCACCCATACGGTGCCGGGCGGGACCGCGCCCTGGCGGTCGTGGAGTTCGTGGATCGGGATGTGCACCGCGTCTTCGACGCATCCGGCCGCGCGCTCGGAGTCGCGGCGGACGTCGAGCACCACGACCGGCTCGCCGCGTTCGCGGGCGGCGGCCAGGTCGGCGAAGGAGGCGCGGGGGAAGGACGCGAGCCGTTCGCCGTCCGGTATCCAGTGGTGCGGGTCGCCGGTGGCGGCGCCGGCGGGGCGGTCGATGCCGACCCGCACCAGTTCGCGCTGGGCGGCGGCGATCTGTTCGGGGGTCTCGGCGAGCAGCGTGACGGGCTTGCCCCACGGGATCAGCCAGGCCAGGTACGTGGCGAGTCTGCCGTCGCCCTCGAAGTTGAACGACCCGGCCACGTGCCCTTCCGCGAAGGCGACGCGGCTGCGCAGGTCCACCGCCCACTCCCCCGCCGCCAGCCGCTCGGCGATCCGCGCGGCGTCGGCGGGCTCGGGCGGGGTGAGGTCGACGGGGGCGGGGCCGGCGGCGTTGGCGGGGCCCATGTGGGCGTAGTAGGCGGGTATTTCCTCCAGTCCCGCCAGCAGTCGGGCGACGAAGGTGTCGGCGTCCAGGGTGAGCGCGTCGTTGGTCCGCCGCTCCTTGCCGATGGTGGTGGCGTCGCCCGCGGCCTGCGTGGAGGAGCAGAAACTGCCGAAGCCGTGCGTGGGCAGCACCCGCACCTCGTCGTCGAGGGCCGCGGCGAGCCGGTGGGCGGAGGCGTACTGCTCGCGGGCCAGCCGTTCGGTCAGCCGCGGCTCCACCAGGTCCGGCCGCCCGACGGTGCCGATGAGCAGCGATCCGCCGGTGAAGGCCGCCACCGCGCGCCCGCCGTCCTCCAGTACGTACGAGGTGTGGTGCGGCGTGTGGCCCGGCGTGGCGACGGCGCGCAGCACCAGGCCCTCGTCCACGGCGACGGTGTCGTCGGCGTGGACGGGCACGCGGGTGAAGGCGACGCCGGCGGCGGCCGGGACCAGATAGCGCGCCCCGGTGATCCGGGCCAGTTCCAGGCCGCCGGAGACGTAGTCGTTGTGCACGTGCGTCTCGGCCACGTACGCGATCCGCGCTCCGCGCCGGGCGGCGGCCGTGATCACCTGGTCGATGTCGCGCGGCGGATCGACCACGACCGCCTGACGCGCACCACCCGCCAGATAGCTGCGGTTGCCCAGGCCCTCGAACTTCAGGGTGTCGACGAAGAACACGGTTCCGGCTCCTCACACGGCAATGGATGACCGGGGTCCGGGCTGCTCCTGGGGCCGGCGCCGCCGCCCGTCCGGCATTGCCTCTACGACTGCGGGTACCGCACCACCGGCGGTCCGAACCGTCTCGTCCGCTTTCCTTTCCGCCGGCAGGCCGCAGGCGATCCGCTGCCAGACGGTCAGGACGGCCCGTGAGCGGCCTAATGCGCTCCGCCGTCAAGATCAAGCCAACCTGAGGGAGGGCAAGGTCACAGCCGTGCCCCCTGCAGCTCAGGTGTGGTTGCGGCCTAGCATCCGAGCATGACTGTCCTGCCTGACGACGGGCTCTCGCTGGCCTCCGAGTTCCCTGACGCTACTCATGAGCAGTGGCAACACCTGGTCGAGGGCGTTCTGCGCAAGTCGGGCCGGGAGTTCTCGGGAGCGGCGGCGGAGGACGCGCTGGCCGTGGAGATCGAGGAAGGGCTGCGGAGCTGGCCGCTGTACACCGCTGACGACGCGTCGCCCGACCCCGGGCTCCCCGGTTTCGCCCCCTTCGTCCGGGGCGGCCGGCCGGAGGGCAATGTGCTCGGCGGCTGGGACGTACGGCAGCGGCACGCGGCGGCCGACGGCGGCGCGGTGCTGGCGGATCTGGAGAACGGGGTCACGTCGCTGTGGCTGGTGGTGGGCGGGCACGGGGTCCCCGTGGCGTCGCTCGACCAGGTCCTCGACGGGGTCTATCTGGATCTGGCGCCGGTCGCCCTCGACGCGGGGGACGGCGTCGAGGCCGCCGCCGGTGAGCTGCTGCGGCTGTACGGGGAGCGCGGCGTCGCCAAGGACGCGGCGCGCGGCAATCTGGGGGGCGACCCGCTGGGGTTCGAGGCCCGTACGGGGGAAGGCTTCGACTTCGCGCCCGTCGCCTCCCTCGCGCGGCTGTGCGCCGCGGAGTATCCGGGGCTGCGGGCGGTGACCGTGGACGCGCTGCCGTACCACGAGGCCGGCGGGTCGGCGGCGCAGGAGCTGGGGAGTTCGCTGGCGACCGGCGTCGCCTATCTGCGGGAGCTGACCGCGGCGGGGCTGACGGTCGGACAGGCCGTCGGGCAGCTGGAGTTCCGGTACGCGGCCACCGCCGACCAGTTCCTGACGATCGCCAAGCTGCGGGCGGCGCGCCGGCTGTGGGCGCGGGTCGCGGAGGTGTGCGGGGCCGAGGGCCGGCAGGTGCAGCACGCGGTGACCTCGCCGGTCATGATGGCCCGCCGCGACCCGTGGGTGAACATGCTGCGTACGACGGTCGCGACGCTGGCGGCCGGGGTGGGCGGCGCGGACGCCGTCACCGTGCTGCCCTTCGACCACGCCCTCGGGCTGCCGGACGCGTTCGCCCGCCGTATCGCCCGTAACACCTCGACGATCCTGGTGGAGGAGTCGCACCTGTCGCGGGTGATCGACCCGGCGGGCGGCTCCTGGTACGTGGAGCGGCTCACCGACGAACTGGCCGCCGCCGCTTGGGAGTTCTTCCAGCGTATCGAGGGGCTGGGCGGGCAGGCCGCGGCCCTGCGCTCCGGGCGGCTGGGCCAGGACCTCGCCGAGACCTGGCGGGCGCGCAGCGCGAAGCTCGCGAAGCGGCGCGAGCCGATCACGGGGGTCAGCGAGTTCCCGAACCTGGCCGAGCGGCCCGTGGAGCGCGAGCCCGCGCCGGCGCCGCCGTCCGGCGGGCTGCCGCGCGTGCGGCGCGACGAGGCGTTCGAGGCGTTGCGCGCCCGCTCCGACCGGCATCTCGCGGCGACCGGGGCCCGGCCGCGGATCTTCCTGGCCGCCCTCGGGCCCGCCGCGGCCCACACCGCCCGTCTCGCCTTCGCCTCCAACCTGTTCCAGGCGGGCGGCATCGAGCCCGTGGACCAGGGGTCGTTCGAGGACAGCGGCGCCGCCGAGGTCTGCCTGTGCTCCAGTGACGCGCTGTACGAGGAGCAGGCCGCCGAGGCCGCCGGGGCGCTCCGGGAGGCGGGCGCCCGGCATGTGTTCCTCGCGGGCCGGTCCGGGCAGTACCCCGGTGTCGACGCCTGTGTCTTCGCCGGCTGCGACGCCGTCGCCGTGCTCTCCGCCACCCTCGACCGCATGGGAGTGTCCTGATGGCAACGATGGGAATCCCGGACTTCTCCGGGATCGGCCTCGGGACGCCGGAGCCCGGCGGCGACGGGCCCGGCGGGGGCGCCGAGGAGTGGGGCGACGCCGTCAAGAAGGCCGCCGCCGGGGACGATCTGCGCTGGGAGACCCCGGAGGGCATCTCGGTCAAACCGCTCTACACCGGGCGGGACGTGGAGGGCCTGGACTTCCTCGGCACCTATCCGGGCGTCGCGCCGTATCTGCGCGGCCCGTACCCGACGATGTACGTCAACCAGCCCTGGACGATCCGTCAGTACGCGGGCTTCTCCACGGCCGAGGAGTCCAACGCCTTCTACCGCCGCAACCTGGCGGCCGGTCAGAAGGGGCTTTCGGTCGCCTTCGACCTGCCCACCCACCGGGGCTACGACAGCGACCACCCGCGGGTGACCGGTGACGTCGGCATGGCGGGCGTGGCGATCGACTCGATCTACGACATGCGGCAGCTCTTCGACGGGATCCCGCTCGACCGGATGACCGTGTCGATGACGATGAACGGCGCCGTGCTGCCCGTGCTCGCGCTCTACGTCGTGGCGGCGGAGGAGCAGGGCGTGCCGCCGGAGAAGCTGGCGGGGACCATCCAGAACGACATCCTCAAGGAGTTCATGGTCCGCAACACGTACATCTATCCGCCCAAGCCGTCGATGCGGATCATCTCCGACATCTTCGCGTACACCTCGCAGCGGATGCCGCGCTACAACTCCATCTCGATCTCCGGCTACCACATCCAGGAGGCCGGGGCCACGGCCGATCTGGAGCTGGCGTACACGCTGGCCGACGGGGTGGAGTACATCCGGGCCGGGCGGGCCGCGGGGATGGACGTGGACGCGTTCGCGCCCCGGCTGTCCTTCTTCTGGGCGATCGGCATGAACTTCTTCATGGAGATCGCCAAGATGCGCGCCGCGCGTCTGCTGTGGGCCAAGCTGGTGCGGCAGTTCGACCCGAAGAACGCCAAGTCCCTGTCGCTGCGCACCCATTCGCAGACCTCGGGCTGGTCGCTGACGGCGCAGGACGTGTTCAACAACGTGACGCGCACGTGCGTGGAGGCGATGGCGGCGACGCAGGGCCACACGCAGTCCCTGCACACCAACGCCCTCGACGAGGCGCTGGCCCTGCCCACCGACTTCTCGGCGCGCATCGCCCGCAACACCCAGCTGCTGATCCAGCAGGAGTCGGGCACGACGCGGACGATCGACCCGTGGGGCGGCAGCGCGTACGTGGAGCGGCTGACGTACGACCTGGCGCGCCGGGCGTGGCAGCACATCCAGGAGGTGGAGGCGGCGGGCGGCATGGCGCAGGCCATCGACGCCGGCATCCCGAAGCTGCGCGTGGAGGAGGCCGCGGCGCGCACCCAGGCCCGCATCGACTCGGGACGGCAGCCGGTCATCGGCGTGAACAAGTACCGCGTCGAGACGGACGAGCAGATCGACGTCCTGAAGGTCGACAACTCCTCCGTGCGCGCCCAGCAGATCGACAAGCTCCGCAGGCTGCGCGCCGAGCGCGACGAGAGCGCCTGCCAGGACGCGCTGCACGCGCTGACCCGCGCCGCCGAGGGCTCCGGCAACCTGCTGGAGCTGGCCATCGACGCGGCCCGCGCGAAGGCGACCGTCGGGGAGATCTCCGACGCCCTGGAGAAGGTGTACGGGCGGCACGCGAGCCAGATCCGTACGATCTCCGGTGTGTACCGCAACGAAGCCGGCGAGTCCCCGTCCATCGAGCGCACCCGCGCGCTGGTGGCCTCCTTCGAGGAGGCCGAGGGCCGCCGCCCCCGCATGCTGGTCGCCAAGATGGGCCAGGACGGCCACGACCGCGGCCAGAAGGTGATCGCCACCGCCTTCGCCGACCTCGGCTTCGACGTGGACGTCGGCCCGCTGTTCCAGACGCCGGGCGAGGTGGCCCGGCAGGCCGTCGAGGCGGACGTGCACATCGTCGGGGTGTCCTCGCTGGCCGCCGGCCATCTCACGCTCGTGCCGGCGCTGCGCGAGCAGCTCGCGGAGGAGGGGCGCGAGGACATCATGGTCGTGGTCGGCGGGGTGATTCCGCCGCAGGACGTGGCCACGCTCCTGGAGATGGGCGCGGCGGCGGTCTTCCCGCCCGGCACGGTCATCCCGGACGCCGCGTACGACCTGGTGCGGCGGCTCGCCGCCGGTCTCGGCCACGGCGAGCTGGGCGCCGCCGCGCAGGAGGGCGCCGAGGCGGGCGGCGCCGAGACCGGCCGGGGCCGCTGAATCCGATGGCGATCGACCTGGACGCCTATGTGAAGGGCGTGCTCGACGGGAAGCGGGCGATGGTGGCGCGGGCCATCACGCTCGTCGAGTCCACCCGCGCCGACCACCGGGCGCTGGCGCAGGAGCTGCTGACCGAGCTGCTGCCGCACAGCGGCCGGGCGCGGCGGATCGGTGTCAGCGGGGTGCCGGGGGTGGGCAAATCGACGTTCATCGACGCGTTCGGCACCCGGCTCACCGCGCTCGGCCACCGGGTGGCGGTGCTCGCCGTCGATCCGTCGTCGAGCCGTACCGGCGGGTCGATCCTGGGCGACAAGACGCGCATGGAGCGCCTGGCCGTGGACCCGGCGGCGTTCGTGCGGCCCTCCCCCACGGCCGGGACGCTCGGCGGGGTCGCCAAGGCGACCCGCGAGTCGATCGTGGTGATGGAGGCGGCCGGCTACGACGTGGTGCTGGTGGAGACCGTCGGCGTCGGCCAGTCCGAGACCGCCGTCGCGAACATGGTGGACTCCTTCCTGCTGCTGACCCTCGCCCGCACCGGCGACCAGTTGCAGGGCATCAAGAAGGGGGTCCTGGAGCTGGCGGACGTCATCGCCGTGAACAAGGCGGACGGGCCGCACGAGCGCGATGCGCGGGGCGCGGCGCGGGAGCTGGCGGGCGCGCTGCGGCTGATGCACT
This sequence comes from Streptomyces sp. NPDC050617, assembly GCF_040654795.1. Lineage (NCBI taxonomy): Bacteria > Bacillati > Actinomycetota > Actinomycetes > Kitasatosporales > Streptomycetaceae > Streptomyces > Streptomyces sp. NPDC050617. The sequence goes on from NZ_JBFAIS010000006.1 coordinate 53,770, forward strand.
CCGCCGACGCCGCGTGGACGCCGCCGGTGCTCAGTTGCAGCGCCCGCGAGTCGACGGGCCTGGACACGGTATGGGAGCGCCTCGAACACCACCGTGAGCTCCTCGACTCCACCGGCCGCCTGGCCGCCAAGCGCCGCGCTCAGCAGGTGGACTGGACGTGGACGATGGTCCGCGACGAGCTGTTGAACCGGCTGCACTCCGACCCGGCCGTACGGGCGCTGGCACCCAGTCTCGAACGGCGGGTCCAGGACGGCGAGTTGACCGCCACGCTCGCCGCCGAGCGCATTCTCGACGCCTTCGGCACCGGCTGATCAGCGCGCGGCGCGGGGGTGGGGGCCCGGCCCGGCGCACCGGGCGGCGGACGTCCTGCGGCGGCGGCTGGCGGACCGCCACCGCGTCACGGTCGTACGGGCGGCGCCCGGCGGGCGGCCGGCTGGCCGTCGACCCCGGCCGGCGGACGTACGTCCCCTGCCCGGTGGAGACGTCGAGGGGCCGACGGCCGCCCGCGTCTCAGGATCCGCCGCCCTCCCTGATGGCCTTGACGATTCCGGAGAAGTCCTGGTCCGCTCCGGCCCCCTCGGCGTAGGCGGCGTACAACTCCGCCGCCCGCAGGCCGAGTTCGGCATTGACTCCGCCCGCCCTGACGGCGTTGGCCGCCAGGCCCAGGTCCTTGGCCATCAGCGGGGCGGCGAAGCCGGGCCGGTAGTCGTGATCGGCCGGGCTGCCCGGTACGGGCCCCGGGACCGGGCAGTTGACGGACAGGGCCCAGCACTGGCCGGACGCGGTGGAGGCGACGTCGTAGAGGGCCTGGTGGGACAGGCCCAGGCTCTCGCCGAGCACGAACGCCTCGCTCACCGCGATCATCGATATGCCGAGGATCATGTTGTTGCAGATCTTCGCGGCCTGCCCGGCGCCCGGCCCGCCGCAGTGCACCGCCTTCTTCCCCATGACCGCGAGGAGCGGTTCGGCCTCGGCGAACTCGGCTTCGCCGCCGCCGGCCATGAAGGTGAGAGTGCCGGCCTCCGCGCCGACCACTCCCCCGGAGACGGGGGCGTCCAGGGAGCGCGCCCCGGCGGCGGACGCGGCCTCGTGGGCGGCGCGCGCGTCGGCCACATCGATGGTGGAGCAGTCGATGAACAGCGTGTTCGGCCGGGCGGCGGCCAGCAGGCCCTCCTCCTGGTAGAGGCCGAGGACGTGCCGCCCCGCGGGCAGCATGGTGATCACCACGTCCGCGGTCGCCGCGGCGTCCGCCGCCGACGCGACCGTCTCCACGCCGGTTCCGGCGGCCGCCGTGAGCAGGCCGGGCATCAGGTCGTAGCCGAGGACCCGGTGGCCGGCCTTGGCGAGGTTCGCGGCCATGGGGCCGCCCATGTGGCCGAGGCCGATGAAGCCGATCGTGTGCTTGCCGTTCACCACGGCACCTCCTGCGGGGTTGCGGTCAGGTGGAGTTCGCCGCCGGCGCGCGGGGCGAAGTAGCGGGCCACGTCGGCGTCGGTGACGTCGGCGAGGGCGGCGGGCGCCCAGCGCGGGCTGCGGTCCTTGTCGATGACCTGCGCCCGGATGCCCTCCAGCAGGTCGTGCGAGGCGAGCGCGGCGCAGGAGATCCGGTACTCCTGCTCCAGTACGCACTCCAGCGGGCCGAGGCGGGGCGCGCGGCGCAGGGCCGCGAGCGTGACCTTCAGGGCGGTGGGCGACTTGGTCGCCAGGGCGTCGGCGGCCTCCGCGGCGGCGCGCGCCCCGTGGCCGCGCAGCCGGGCGGTGATCTCCTCCATGGTGCCGGCGGCGTAACAGGCGTCGATCCAGGCGCGGTGGCCTGTCAGTTCGCCGGGCGGCGGCTGCCGTACGTACGACTGGAGGGCGTCCCACACCGGCCGGGCGGCGAGGTCGTCGAGCAGCCGGGGCACCTCGTCGTGCGGGACGAAGTGGTCGGCGAGGCCGCAGAGCAGGGCGTCCTCCGCGCCGACCTGCGCGCCGGTGAGCGCCAGGTGGGTGCCGAGCTCGCCTTCGGTGAGGGCGAGCAGGTAGGTGCCGCCCACGTCGGGGACGAAGCCGATGCCGGTCTCCGGCATGGCGATCCGGGAGCGTTCGGTGACGATGCGGACGCTGCCGTGGGCGGAGACGCCGACGCCGCCGCCCATGACGATGCCGTCCATCACGGCGACGTACGGCTTGGGGTAGCGGGCGATGCGGGCGTTGAGCCGGTACTCGTCCCGCCAGAAGGCGGCGGAGGCCGTGCCGCCGGTGCGGGCGTCCTCGTGGATGGAGCGGATGTCGCCGCCCGCGCACAGGCCGCGCTCCCCCGCGCCGGTGATGACCACGGTCTGCACGGCCGGGTCGTTCGCCCAGCCGGTGAGCGCCTCGTCGACGCGCCGGACCATGGCGTGGGTGAGGGCGTTGAGGGCGCGGGGCCGGTTGAGGGTGAGGTAGGCGGCGCGGCCCTCGGTGCGCAGGAGTACGGGCTCGTCAGCGTCCGTCATCGGAACGCCTCCGTCAGGCCGCGGGCCACGATGACGCGCATGATCTCGTTGGTTCCTTCCAGGATCTGGTGGACGCGGAGATCGCGGACGATCTTCTCGATGCCGTATTCGGTCAGATAGCCGTAGCCGCCGTGGAGTTGGAGGGCGCGGTCGGCGACGGAGTAGCCGGTGTCGGTGGCGAAGCGCTTGGCCATCGCGCACAGCTGCGGCGCCGCGGGGTCGCCGCGGTCCAGGGCCTGGGCCGCCTGGTGGACGAGGGCGCGGGCGGCGGTGAGTTCGGTCGCCATGTCGGCGAGGCGGAACTGGAGGGCCTGCGCGTCGAGCAGCCGGGCGCCGAACGCCTGGCGGTCGGCGAGGTGGGCGAGGCTCTTGTTGAGGGCGCTGCGGGCGCCGCCGAGGGAGCAGGCGGCGATGCCGAGCCGGCCGCCGTCGAGGCCGCTCATGGCGATGCGGAAGCCGTCGCCCGCGCGGCCCAGCAGCCGGTCGGCGGGGATCCGGACGCCGTCCAGGACGACTTGGCGGGTGGGCTGGGCGTTCCAGCCCATCTTCTTCTCATCGGGTCCGAAGGAGAGGCCGGGGTCGTCCCGTTCGACGACGAAGGCGGAGATGCCGCGGGGACCGTCCCCGTCGGTGCGGGCCATGACGATGTAGACCTGGGCGGCGCCCGCACCGGAGATGAACTGCTTCACTCCGTCGAGCACATAGCCGTCGCCGTCGCGGACCGCCCGGGTGCGCAGGGCCGCGGCGTCCGATCCGGCCCCCGGTTCGGTGAGGCAGTAGCTGCCGAGGTCCTCCATGGCGCAGAGGCGGGGCAGCCACCGCGCGCGCTGCTCCGCGTCGCCGTAGCGGTCGATCATCCAGGCGACCATGTTGTGGATGGAGACGTAGCCCGCGATGGACGGGCAGCCGGAGGCGAGGGCTTCGAGGACGAGGACGCCGTCGGCCCGGGTCAGGCCGCTGCCGCCCGCGTCCTCGCGTACGTACACGCCGCCGAGCCCGAGTCCGGCCGCCTTGCGCAGCACGTCGAGGGGGAAGTGCTTGTCCTGGTCCCACTGGACGGCGCGGGGCGCCAGGTGGTCTTCGGCGAAGTCCAGGGTGGCTTCGACGAGGGCCTGTTGGTCTTCGGTGAGCAGGGTCGCGGTCATGGCGCTCATCCCATGGTGGGGAGGGTGAAGCTCGCGCCTTCCTTGGCGCCCGAGGGCCAGCGCGAGGTGACGGTCTTGGTGCGGGTGTAGAAGCGGATGGCGTCGGGGCCGTGCTGGTTGAGGTCGCCGAAGCCGGACCGCTTCCAGCCGCCGAAGGTGTGGTAGGCGACGGGGACCGGGATGGGCACGTTGACGCCGATCATGCCGGTGTCCACGCGGCGGCTGAAGTCGCGGGCGGTGTCGCCGTCCCTGGTGAAGAGGGAGACGCCGTTGCCGTACGGGTGCTCGCTGGGCAGGCGGAGGGCTTCCTCGTAGTCGGCGGCGCGTACGACGCACAGGACGGGGCCGAAGATCTCCTCGCGGTAGATCCGCATCCGCGGGGTGACCCGGTCGAAGAGGGACGCGCCCGCGAAGAACCCGTTCTCGTGGCCGGGGAGGGTGAAGCCGCGGCCGTCGGCGACGAGTTCGGCGCCCTCGTTCACGCCGATGTCGACATAGCGGCGGACCCGGTCGAGCGCGTCGCGGCTCACCAGCGGCCCGAAGTCGGCCTCCGGGTCGTCGCTGCGGCCGATGCGCAGCGTGCCGACACGTTCCTTGAGGGCCGCGACCAGCCGGTCGGCCGTCTCCTCGCCGACGGGCACGGCCACCGAGATCGCCATGCACCGCTCGCCCGCGGATCCGTATCCGGCGCCGATGAGCGCGTCGACGGCCTGGTCGAGGTCGGCGTCCGGCATCACGATCATGTGGTTCTTGGCGCCGCCGAAGCACTGGGCGCGCTTGCCGTGGGCGGCGGCGGTGGCGTAGATGTGCGCGGCGACCGGGGTGGAGCCGACGAAGCCGAGCGCGCCGACCCGCGGGTCCTCCAGGAGGGTGTCGACGGCTTCCTTGCCGCCGTTGACGACGTTCAGGACGCCGGGCGGCAGGCCCGCCTCCAGGAACAGTTCGGCCAGCCGCAGCGGTACGGACGGGTCGCGCTCGGAGGGCTTGAGGATGAACGCGTTTCCGCAGGCCAGGGCGGGCGCGGCCTTCCACAGGGGGATCATCGCGGGGAAGTTGAAGGGGGTGATGCCGGCGGTCACGCCGATCGGGGCGCGCAGCGAGTGGACGTCGATGCCGGTGCCGGCGTTGTCCGTGAACTCGCCCTTGAGGAGATGCGGAATGCCGGCGGCGAACTCGACGACCTCCAGGCCGCGCTGGATGTCGCCGTGCGCGTCGGCCACGGTCTTGCCGTGCTCGGCCGACAGCAGCCGGGCCAGGGAGTCGCGCTCGCCCTCGACGAGCTGGAGGAAGCGCAGCAGGACGCGGGCGCGGCGCTGCGGGTTCCACTCGCCCCACTCCTGCTGCGCGGTGACCGCGTCGGCGATGGCCGTCTCGGTGTCGGCGCGGCCCGCGAGGGGGACGCGGGCCTGGACCGTACCGGTGTTGGGGTCGTACACGTCGCCGTGGAGGCCGGACGTGCCGGCGGTGTGCTCGCCGCCGATGAAGTGCGTGAGTTCGCGGACCATGGGTGCCTGCTCTCGTCAGGGGAGATCCGGGGACGGCGCGGCGGGCGGGCGGCGGGCGCACGGGTGGGTGCGCCGCCGCCGCGGGCCGCGGGACAGTGAGCATCGGGCCGCCGGACGGACGTCGGGGCCGCCGGGGCGCGAGGGTCTACGAGCGCGGGGTGGGTCGGGTGCGCTCCGCCGGATCACCAGGGTCGTGGGTACGGACCGGTGCCATGCGTGTCTGCTCCATCCTCGTGGACAACACGGAACATCCCGCGGCCGGTATCCTGACTCCCGGATCCCCGCGCGCCGCCCGTCTTCCCGGCAGACCTCGCCAGTGACGTGTGGATGGCGGCGCACTCCCCGGTCACAGTGGCGGGACCGTGTCGGATTCGCACCGGCTTCCCTGCACCGCGGACCTTGTGCCCCGAAGATATAGTTGGACGTCCTAGTAAGTCCACCCCCTCCGACGGCCGGCTCCCGACGCGCCCCGTGTCCCACATCACCTTCCGGGATGTGAACAGCGGTGCCCGGACAACCCCCTGACCTCTAGGCTGACCCTTGCAGCTGGTTCGCCCTGCCCGCCAGGCAGGCGCGTCGCAAGAGGGAACCCGGTGGGAATCCGGGACTGCCCCGCAGCGGTGAGCGGGAACGACCGCCGTCATACGCACTGGATCCGGCCACGGGTCCGGGAAGCGACGGCCAGTAGGAATCTGCCCCGGCAGATGTGCCCGCGAGTCCGAAGACCTGCCCGTTGCCCGTACGCGACCGATCGCGTACGGAAATCCCGGTGACCTCGTGGGCGGGTCGGCGTGCGTATCAGGCGGGACACCGCGCCGCTGACGCGCGTACGCCCGCCCGGTCCGTCACCCTTCGCGTCCGCGTCCCGCCGCCGGGATTCTCAAGGAGTCATCTCGCGAAGGAGATTTCCGTGACAGCGAAGTCCGCAGCCGCGGCAGCACGGGCCACCGTGTACGGCTATCCCCGCCAGGGCGCGAACCGCGAACTGAAGAAGGCCGTCGAGGGCTACTGGAAGGGCCGCGTCACCGCCGACGCGCTCCGGGAGACCGCCGCGGACCTGCGCCGCGCGAACTGGCGGCAGTTGGCCGACGCCGGCGTCCACGAGGTGCCGACCGGCGACTTCTCGTACTACGACCACGTCCTGGACACCAGCGTCATGGTCGGCGCCGTCCCCGCCCGGCACCGCGCCGCCGTCGACGCCGACCCGCTCGACGGCTACTTCGCCATGGCGCGCGGCAACCAGGACGTGGCGCCCCTTGAGATGACCAAGTGGTTCGACACCAACTACCACTACCTGGTGCCGGAGCTGGGTCCGGACACGGTCTTCGCCGCCGACTCCGCCAAGCAGGCCGCCGAGCTGACGGAGGCCCGCGCCCTCGGCCACACCCCGCGCCCCGTCCTCGTCGGCCCCGTCACGTATCTCCTGCTGGCCAAGCCCGCCCCCGGCGTCGCCGCCGGCTTCGAACCGCTCACCCTCCTCGACCGGCTGCTCCCCGTGTACGCGGAGATCCTCGCCGACCTGCGCGCGGCGGGTGCCGAGTGGGTGCAGCTGGACGAGCCCGCCCTCGTCCAGGACCGCACCCCGGCCGAACTGAACGCCGCCGCCCGCGCCTACCGCGACCTGGGCGCCCTCGCCGAACGGCCGAAGCTCCTCGTCGCCTCCTACTTCGACCGGCTCGGCGACGCGCTGCCCGTCCTCGCCAAGGCCCCGGTGGACGGCCTCGCGCTCGACCTCACCGAGGCCGCCGCCGCCAACCTGGACGACCTCGCCGCCGTCGGCGGGCTGCCCGGCAAGCGCCTGGTCGCGGGCGTCGTCAACGGCCGCAACATCTGGATCAACGACTTCGAGAAGTCCCTGTCCACCCTCGCCACCCTGCTCGGCCTCGCCGACCGCGTGGACGTGGCCGCCTCCTGCTCGCTCCTGCACGTGCCGATCGACGCGGCGGCCGAGCGCGACATCGACCCGCAGATCCTGCGCTGGCTGTCCTTCGCCCGGCAGAAGACGGCGGAGATCGTCACGCTCGCCCGCGGCCTCGCGCGCGGCACGGACACGATCGCCACCGAGATCGCCGCCAACCGGGCCGACCTGGCGTCCCGCGCCAACTCCCCGATCACGCGGGATCCGGCGGTGCGGGCCCGCGCCGCCGCCGTCACCGACGCGGACGGCCGCCGCTCGGCCCCGTACGAGCGGCGCGCCGCCGCCCAGCGCGCCCGCCTCGGGCTGCCGCTGCTGCCGACCACCACGATCGGATCGTTCCCGCAGACCGGCGAGTTGCGCGCCGCCCGCGCCGATCTGCGCGCGGGCCGCCTCGACACCGCCGGTTACGAGGAGCGCATCCGGAACGAGATCCGCGAGGTCCTCGCCTTCCAGGAGCGGGCGGGCATCGACGTCCTGGTGCACGGCGAGCCCGAACGCAACGACATGGTGCAGTACTTCGCCGAGCAGCTGACCGGCTACCTCGCCACCCAGCACGGCTGGGTGCAGTCGTACGGCACCCGCTATGTGCGCCCGCCGGTCCTCGCGGGCGACATCTCGCGCCCGGAGCCGATGACGGTGCGCTGGACCTCGTACGCGAACTCGCTCACCGACCGGCCCGTCAAGGGCATGCTCACGGGCCCGGTGACGATGCTCGCGTGGTCCTTCGTCCGCGACGACCAGCCGCTCGGCGACACCGCCCGGCAGGTGGCGCTCGCCCTGCGCGACGAGGTCGAGGACCTGGAGGCGGCGGGCACGTCGGTCATCCAGGTCGACGAGCCGGCGCTGCGCGAGACGCTCCCGCTGCGCGCCGCCGACCGCCCCGGCTATCTGGCCTGGGCCACCGAGTCCTTCCGCCTCACCACCGGCGGCGTGCGCCCGGCCACGCAGATCCATACGCACATGTGCTACGCCGAGTTCGGCGACATCGTGCAGGCCATCGACGACCTCGACGCCGACGTCATCAGCCTGGAGGCGGCCCGCTCCCATATGCAGGTCGCCCGCGAACTGGCCGCGCACGGCTACCCGCGCGAGGCCGGCCCCGGCGTCTACGACATCCACTCCCCGCGCGTCCCCTCCGTCGAGGAGGCTGCCGCCCTGCTGCGCAAGGGGCTGAAGGCCATCCCCGCCCAGCGCCTGTGGGTCAACCCCGACTGCGGCCTGAAGACCCGCGGCTGGCCCGAGACGCGCGCCTCGCTGGAGAACCTGGTCGCCGCCGCCCGCACGGTACGGGCGGAGCTTCCCGAGTCCTGACGCGGTGACGCGTCCGCGCCCGTCACCAGTGCCCCGGCGCACTGGTGACGGGCGCGGCCCTGGCACAACTCGCGCCGGAAAATGGCCATTTGTCCGTTAAAACGGACCGAGGATCGATCACTCTTACCACTTCAGGCGCTATATTCTCGCGATCGATGGACGGCTCGTCGCCGTCACGTCTCAGCAGCTTGAAGGAGTGCCTTCTTGAACACTCACCTTCGACACGCCGCCCGCCCCCGGAGAGTACTGGCGCTGTTGGCGGCGCTGTGCGCGCTCGTCGGCGCGACCGCGCTCGGCACGGGCCCGGCGTCGGCGGCCGACCAACGGCAGGCGATCTACGCCATCGCGCACCGGGTCGACACCCTGGGCGGCGTGGACGCCGCGATCGCCCACGGCGCCAACGCCATCGAGATCGACACCTGCGCCTGGTGGAATCCGAACGAATGGCGCGCGTGGCACGACTGCTCCTCGGCCGGCGACAACCGGTACGGCCCCACCTTCGACAGCATGGTCGACCGCATCCTCTCGCACGCCAAGGCGGGGCGCCGGCTGTCGCTGGTCTGGCTGGACATCAAGGACCCGAACTACTGCGGGGAGCAGCCGAACCGCACGTGCAGCGTCGCCGGGCTGCGCGACAAGGCGCAGCGGCTGACGGCCGCCGGCATCCAGGTGCTCTACGGCTTCTACGAGTACCACGGCGGCAGCACCCCGGACGTCGGCGGCCGGGGCTGGAAGAGCCTGGAGGGCAGGCTCGGCCCGCTGGAGGGCATCACGACAACCGGGTCCCGCGACAAGGTCACGGCCGCCTTCAACCAGTCCGGTTCCGGTTTCCCGAAGGGCCGCCGGGTGATGGACTACGGCGACACCGACATCACCAACGGCTTCGGCAACTGCACGGAGGCCACCTGGAACACGTGCGCGGAGCTGAAGAAGGGCGCCGCGGACCGCGCCGCCGGGCAGCTCGCGGCGACGCTGTCCTGGACGACCACCTACAACGACCCGTGGTACGTCGACAAACTGCTGGGCGACGCGCGGGTGGACGGCATCATCGCGGGCTACGGCGCCTTCACCGGAGTGCGCGACTACGACAACAGCTGGCAGTGCGCCAACTCCATCGGCCTCATCCGCGACTGGGTCGGCCGGCACAGCGGCACCCACCGCATGGCCGACAGCGGTGACCGCATGTTCCATTGACCGCATGTTCCACTGACCGCGTATGCCATGAGCGTCACCGGGCCGGAGCGCACCGCTCCGGCCCTTCACCGCTCCGGACCTTCACCCCTCCGGACCGGTGCGCGGGTCTACGCGCCGCGCGCGAGGTACGCCGTGACGGCCTCCCGGTCCGGCTGGCTCTCCCTGGCGCCGGGGCCCGTGCAGGACAGGCCCGCGGCGACGGAGGCGAAGGCCGCGGCGGCGGCCGGTTCCGCGCCGCGGTCCAGTTCGGCGAGGTAGCAGCCGACGAAGCAGTCGCCCGCCCCGGTGGCGTCGCGGACCCGCACCTCGATGGCGGCTCCGTCCCGCGTGCCGCCGTCCGGCGTGTGCAGCCGCCAGCCGCGGGCGCCGTCGGTGACCAGGAGATGCGTGCCGTTCGACACGGCGACCGCGCCGAGGTCCGGGCCGAGGAGCCGTTCGGCCTGCGCGCGTCCGATGATCGCGTGTTCCGCCGCCGACAGGGCGGCCCGCGCCGCCTCGGCGCTCTCGCAGCCGTCCAGGTCGACGACCGTGCGGACGCCCGTCGCGCCGTCCAGGAGGGCCGCCGCCCAGGGGAAGCGGTAGCCGTCGAGGTAGAGCCACCCGCCGCCGGCCTCGGCGCACCGCCGCACCACTTCCGCCACGTGGCGTCCGGTGAGTTCGTCGTCCTCGCTGATGACGGAGCGCTCGCCGTCCGGGGTGACGAGGATGACGGCGGTGGTGAGGCGGCCCCCGCGGGAGGTCCACGCCACGTCCACGCCCTCGGCGCCGAGGCCGTCCAGGAAGGCGGTGCTCAGCGCGTCGGGCCCGACGACCCCGGCGAACCGGGAGTCGGCGCCCATCCGCGCCGCCGCGGCCGCCGCGTTCGCGCCCATCCCGCCGTCGTGGCGCTCGATGCCGAGCGCCTGCACCCGGTCGCCCGCGCCGGGGAGGGCGGGCACGTTCACGGTGAGGTCGCTGTTGCCGTACCCACAGAAGACGATCATGAAAAAGGGCACCCCATTCGCTGTGGAACTGCCGCGCGGCAGCCCGTCGGGCCGCGGGGGCCGGCCGCCGCGCGGGCGGGCCGGGACAGCGCGGGACCAGGCAGCGACGTGCGGTCCTGAAACACCCGGCCGCCGACGGATCAAGGCCGCCCGGGGGCCGGTCGCCCGGCGGTCGCGCCGCCTCTGAGCAGCGGATCCGGGCCGTGGTGATGCACCGTAAGCGCGCTCCGGCGAGAACGTCAACGGGGTACGGGGAGCAACGCTGGGCGATCACCGATGCACACAAAGTCAATGGAGCGGACCCGTTGACCAAACGTCATGACGTTCGGATACTTTCGGCATGGCTTGGGATGACGAAGACCTGGTGGACGGCCCGGTACCGAAGTGGCATCAGATCGCCGAACTGCTGCGGTCGGCCATCGCCGACGGCGAGTTCACCGCCGGTGACGCGCTGCCGTCCGAAACGCTGCTGACCCGGCGCTTCGGCATCAGCCGGACCACCGCCCGCAGCGCTCTGAACGAGCTGGAGGGCGACCAACTGGTGAGCCGGCGGTCCGGAAAGGGCACGATCGTGCTGCCGCCCAAGGTCGAACAGCCGCTCAACCTGCTGGCCTCGTTCTCGGACGACATGCGGGCCCGCGGCCTGGCGCCGGGCTACCGGCTGGTCGCCGTCTCCGTGCTGCCCGCTCCGGCGCAGGTCGCCAAGGAGCTGGGGCTGACCGAGGGCGACGACGCGGTCTGCGTGGACCGGGTGCTGCTCGCCGACGACGAGCCCATCGCCTCCAGCGTCTCGTGGCTGTCGCCGCGGGCCGTCGACCCCGCGACGCCGCCGCCCGAGGCGGCGCTGCGGGACTCCTCCCTCTACGAGTGGATCGAGCGCACCACCGGTACGCGCATCAGCTCGGGCGAGGAGTACATCGAGGGCGGCGTCGCCGACGCGCAGCTCGCGCAGCGGCTGGCCGTCGCCAAGGGCGCTCCGATCCTGATCGCGCGCCGCCGCTCGCTCTCCGCGACCGCCGTCCCCCTGGAGTACGTGGTGATCACATACCGGGCCGACAGATACCGCTTCCGAATCGAGCTCACTCGCCCATGAACACAGCCTCACCTCCGAACAGCGCAATCCCCCCGGACAGGACCGCGGTCTTCGTCGGGGACACCGTCTTCGACACCACGCTCCGGGTGGGCTCCCTGCCCGCCGCCGACGAGAAGGTGGTCAGCGACTACCTCACCGACTCGGTTGGGGGCGTGGTGACCAACGCGGCCGTCGCCTGCTCCCTCACCGGGACGCCGACGGCGCTGGTCAGCTCCGTGGGAACGGACGCGGCCGGCCGGGAGTGCGCCGAGCAGGCGCGCGGCCTCGGCGTGGACTTCCGGCCCGAGGTGGTGCCGGGCCCCTCCAGCCGGGCCGTCATCACCATCGCCGAGGACGGCGAGAAGCACCTCATCCTCGTGCCCGGCGTCCGCATGTACCCCTCCGAGGCCGTCTGCCGGGAGCTCTCCCTGGCCGGCGCGGGCTGGCTGCACACCGCGGTCTACGACCCCGCCGCGGCGCGAGCCGTCATCGCCCGGTGCGCCGAGAGCGGCGTCCCCTGGTCGATCGACCTGGAGCCGGCGACGTTCCCCGACGGCATCGAGACGCTCGCGGACCATATCGACGGCGCGGCCACGGTGTTCTGCAACACGCACGCCGCGCGGGCCATCGGGCCCGACGCGATCAAGGTGCTCTTCGGTCTCGGCGCCCGCTCGGTGGTGTTCACCGACGGCTCGCACGGCGCCCGCTGGTGCACGCCGGGCGCGGCGGAGGTCACCGTCCCCGTCGCCCCCGGTGCGGCCCCCGTGGTCGACACGACGGGCGCGGGCGACTGCCTCGCCGGGTCGTTCGTCGGCATGATGCTCGACTCCGGCGACCCGCTCGACGCGCTGCGCTACGCGGTGGCGGCGGCCTCCCACAGCTGCTCCGGGTTCGGCGGCCACCTCTCGTACGCCACGCGGGCCGAGCTGACGGAGAGGAGGAGCGCATGACGCTGCTGAGTGAGGAGACGGACGTCTTCGAGGCGGCTCCGGGACAGCGGTGCGCCGTCCTGTTCCTGGCCCGACTGCGCGCCCCGTTCGTCGACAACCCCGACAGCGCCCTGCGGCCGGTCATGGAGCGGCTCGACGCCCTGAAGGCCGAGGGCTGGCGGCTCTCCGTCGACCGCATCCTGGCGGGCGAGGAGACCGGGCACGAGACGGCGGACGCCCCCACCGTGTACGCCACCGGGTTCTCCCACGACGTCGACTTCGTCGGCATGTTCGAGGCCCCCACCCCGTCGGCCGCGCTGCGCGGGACGCTCGCCCTCGAAGAGGCGGGCTGGTCGCGTGCGCTGCGCACCGAATGGCTGCTCGGGCCGCGGGAGTTCCTGCCGGTCGTCGGCCCCGCGTCCCGGCCCGAGGACGACTGGGCGTTCTTCGCGCTCTGGAAGTGGAACAGCGCCTGGCAGGCCGCCTCCGCCCAGCAGCGGCGCGAGTACGACCTGGAGTGCGACGTCGCGTTCTCCGCGGACGTGGCGGCCGGGGCCGCCATCGCCGGCCGGCACCGCCTCGACGGCGCGAGCGAGTGGGACCACGTCGGGGTGTGGCGGGTGCCGGGCGTCGCCATGGTGCAGACGGCGATGCGGGAGCACACCCGCGTGGCGGACTTCAAGTTCACCACGTCCCGCCACTACATCGGCCGCCGTACGCGGCTCGAGGACGCCTTGCAGAGGACATGACATGAGCGACACGAACGACACTCTCTGGCTGCACTACTCCCTCCCCCGCACCACGTGGTTCGAGCTCGAACCCGACGTCCGGGCCCGGCACGAGGCGGCGTTCCAGAAGGAGCGCGACGCCTCCGAGCGGCTGGGCGGACGACGGGTCGGCGCGTACCACGTCCGGGGGCAGAGCGACTTCTCCGAGGTGGAGATCTGGTTCTTCCCCACCCCCGAGCAGGCCTTCGATCACTGGTCCCGGCTGGTCACCGCCGGATACACCAGCTGCTTCGAATTCTCGAACCAGGTGGGACTGGCCGGCCCGGCCATCGGGTCCGCACCTGGCGCAATGGAAAGGACATCATGAACAACCCCGTCGACAGCACCGCAGGCGAGCGAACGGTAGGCGTCTTCCCGCCCAAGGAGTCGGCGCTGACCTCGATCTTCGGCACCGAGCGCGTCGTCATCGGCGTCGTGCACTGCCCGCCGCTCCCCGGCAGCCCGCACTACCGCGGCGAGTCCATCGCGGACATCGTCAAGTTCGCCGTGGAGGAGGCGAAGGCGTACCAGCAGGGCGGCGTCCACGGCCTGATCGTGGAGAACGCCTGGGACCTGCCCTTCCCCAAGCCGGAGGACCAGGGCTTCGAGACCGCGGCCAACCTGGCCGTGATCGGCGACCACGTGCGCGAAAAGGCCGGCCTGCCGGTCGGCGTGAACGTCCTGGCCAACGGCGCGCACTGCTCGATAGCCACCGCCCAGGCCGCCCAGTCGTCCTTCGTCCGCGTCAACCAGTGGGCGAACGCCTACGTGGCCAACGAGGGCTTCATCGAGGGGCTGGCCCCCGCCGCCACCCGGTACCGGGCGACGCTCCGCGCCGAGCAGCTCAAGGTGTTCGCGGACGTGCACGTCAAGCACGGTTCGCACTCCATCATCGCCGACCGGAGCCTGGCCGAGCAGACGGAGGACAACGAGTTCTTCGACGCGGACGTGCTCATCGCGACCGGTGGCCGCACCGGCGACGAGGCCGCGGAGAGCGAGGTCCGGGGCATCATGGACGCCACCTCGCTGCCGGTGATCATCGGCTCGGGCATGACCGAGAACAACGCCGAGCGGCTGCTGTCCCTGTGCCACGGCGCCATCGTGGCCTCCTCCCTGAAGGAGAACGGCCGCTGGTGGGGCCGGGTCGACCAGGCGAAGGTCCGGGAGTTCACCCGGCACGCCGAGCGCGCGGGCTACCAACTGCCGTGATCAGCGGCACGATCGACAGCTGAAAGACCGCTGGTGGGCCGTACGGAACCACCGCCCTCCCCGACCGCCCACGAGGCCCGGCACGGGGACGGCCCACCAGCCCCGCCGGCGGCCGCGCCGCGGCCGCCGGCCGCCAACAGAACGACAGGGTTCTCATCGGCGGCGATGACTCCCTTCCGGCCGTGACAGCACCGGCCGGGGAACCGCGCCGACGCGGCGGGCCGCCTCCGGCCCGGCCGCCGGACCCCTCTCCCACACCGGCGATGTCCGGCAGCGACAGCGGAGGTACCCCCTTATGCAAGCGCGGCACACACATGCGCGGTCGGCGCCGCCCGGCCCCCTCAGCGCGGCCCTCAAGGAGCGGAACGCGGACGTATGGGACCGGGCGCGGGCCATGCGGTTCGTCCGCGAGGTCACCGACGACACCATCGGCGACACCGTCTTCGCGCGGTATCTGCTGTTCGAGCGGGAGTTCGTGGACACCGCCGCCCGGCTGGCGGGCGCGGCCGTCCGCGAGGCGCCCAGCGCGGAGGCGCTCGCCGGACACGCCCGTACGCTGCACGCTCTCGTGACGGATCAGTACGACTACTTCACCCGGGCGCTGGAGACCACCGGCGTCCCGGAGGTCGGCCCGCGCGCCCAGGAGCAGGCGTCGGTCCTCACCGAGGAAGTCCTCGACGCGGCCGACGCGCTCGGCTACCCGGCCATCGTGACGTGCATGTACGCGGCGGAGTCGCTGTACGAGAACTGGTGCGGCGCGGCCGTCCGCTCGCCCTCCGCGCGCGCCGAGGTCGCGGACTGGGTGCACCTGCACACCGTCGAGCCCTTCACCACGCAGGTGCGTTTCCTGGAGGCCGAGATCGACGCGCTGGAGATCCTGCCCGAGACCGCGTCTGACCTGGTCACGGTCTTCGGGAAGGTCCTCGCCGCGGAGATCCGCTTCCACGACGCCGCCTATGTCGAGTAGCGGCCGCGACACCCCGCTGCCCGACCCGACCAACTTGACCTGGCCTGACTGCCCGACTGATGACAGCCACCGCTACTGATCGCTCGTAGAAACACGGAAGGTGGAGCGATGCCGGACGCAAGCGAACACAGCAACATCCTCGACAGGATCGGCATTCCGCGAAGTCTGGCAGCGGGGTATCTGGCTCTGGCGTTCTTCATGATCGGCGACGGCGTCGAACAGGGCTACCTGTCCGCGTTCCTCAACGATCAGGGCTTCCCCTCCCATCAGGTGGCGCTGATGTTCACGCTCTACGGCGTGACCGCCGGGGTGTCCGCGTGGATGGCCGCCGCCCTCTCCGACGTCTTCGGCCCGCGCCGCCTGATGGCGGTCGGCGTCGCGGTGTGGGTGGTCTTCCACGTCCTGTTCGTCACGTTCGGGGTGACGCAGCACTCCGCGTTGATGCTGCTCGTCTGCTACGGGCTGCGGGGCTTCGGGTATCCGCTGTTCGCGTACGGGTTCCTCATGTGGATCGTGCGGACGGCGCACCCGGAGAAACTGGGCGTGGCCGTGGGCTGGTTCTGGTTCGCCTACATCGCCGGCTTCTCCACGCTGAGCCCGCTGATCGCCAAGGAGTCCATCGCCGTCATCGGTCCGCTGCCCACGCTGTGGGCGGCCCTGCTGGTGATCGCGATCGGCGCGGCCATAGGGATGCGGGTCCGCGCACCCGGCGGGAACCGCCCGATCGAACGCCCGGAGGAGAACCCGCTGCGCGGCCTGGTCAAGGGCGTCTCCGTGCTCTGGCAGGAGCCGCGGGTGGCCGTGGCGGGGATGGTCCGGGTCATCAACGGCGTCTCGCAGTTCGGCTTCCCGGTCTTCCTGCCGGTCTACTTCACCAAGACCCTCGGGTTCGCGCTGGGCGACTGGCTCACCATCTACTCCGTGATGTACCTGGTGAACCTGGGCTTCAACCTGCTCGCCGGCTACTGGAGCGACAAGTACGGGGTCACGCCCGTGCTCCGCTGGATGGGCTGTGTGGGGTGCGCCGTCACCACCGTCGCCTTCTACTACGTCCCGACCGCCACGCACAGCTTCTGGCTGTCCCTGCTCATCGGCAGCCTGTTCTGCGCCTGCCTGGCCGGGTTCTCCCCGATGTCCGCCCTGATGCCGCAGATCGCCCCGCGCCGTACGGGCGCGGCCATGGCCGGGCTGAACCTCGGCGCGGGCCTCGGCACGGCGGCCGGCCCGGCGCTGGTCGGCCTCTGCCTGACGCCGATCGGCGTGGAGGGCACCATGTGGGTGTTCGGCGCGTGCTACATCATCGGCGCCCTGCTCACGGTGTTCCTCAACAGGACCACGCCGCAGGATCCGTCCCCGGCCGAGGTCGCGGGCCCGCGCCCCGCCGAGGTCGGCTGACGCCCCGGCCGCGGTACGGCCCGTAGACGCCGCGGCGATCGCCCTGTACGAGCCCGTACGGCGGCGGCCCGAGCCCGATGCGCCCCCGGCCCCCATGGCTTGCGACCGTTCGAGCACCTCGGCATATCCTGGCACTGTCACACTAAGTAACCCATATGGTCACCGGCACCACGTCGGCGCCGGCGCCGATCGCAGCGCCCGAGGAGACCCGCATGAAGATGCTCATCAACGTTCCCGAGACCGTGGTGGAGGACGCGCTGCGGGGCATGGCCGCCGCCCATCCGGACCTCACCGTGGACGTCGAGAAGCGGGTGATCGTACGGCGGGACGCGCCGGTGGCGGGGAAGGTCGCGCTGGTCTCCGGCGGCGGGTCCGGGCACGAGCCGCTGCACGGCGGGTACGTCGGCCCCGGCATGCTGGACGCGGCGTGTCCCGGCGAGGTCTTCACCTCGCCGGTGCCGGATCAGATGGTGCGGGCCGCGGCGGCGGTGGACAGCGGCGCGGGCGTGCTGTTCATCGTGAAGAACTACACGGGCGACGTCCTCAACTTCAACATGGCCGCCGAGCTCGCCGAGGACGAGGGCATCCAGGTGGCCAGCGTGCTGGTCAACGACGATGTCGCGGTGACCGACAGCCTCTTCACGGCGGGGCGGCGCGGCACCGGCGCCACGCTGTTCGTGGAGAAGATCGCCGGGGCCGCCGCCGAGGAGGGCGCTCCGCTGGAGCGCGTGGAGGCGATCGCCCGCCGCGTCAACGAGTCCTCGCGCAGCTTCGGCGTGGCGCTGAGCCCCTGTTCGACCCCGTCGAAGGGCGGCCCCACCTTCGATCTGCCGGAGGGCGAGCTGGAGCTCGGCATCGGCATCCACGGCGAGCCGGGCCGGGAGCGGCGCGCCATGATGACCTCGCACGAGATCGCCGACTTCGCGGTCGACGCGGTGCTCTCCGACCTCGCGCCCACCGGGCCGGTCCTGGTGCTGGTCAACGGCATGGGCGCGACGCCGCTGCTGGAGCTGTACGGCTTCAGCGCCGAGGTGCAGCGGGTGCTCGGCGAGCGCGGCGTCGTCGCGGCCCGCACTCTCGTCGGCAATTACGTGACCGCTCTCGACATGGCCGGCGCCTCGGTGACGATCTGCCAGGCCGACGAGGAGATGCTGCGCCTGTGGGACGCGCCGGTGCAGACGGCGGGACTGCGCTGGGGCCGCTGAGCCGTACGGGCCGCTGAGCCCCGAGGGCTCCGGAAGGCGGGCGGTCTGCCGCGGCCGGGGTGCGGGCCGGTCCGCGGCGGAGTGGCCGGGGCCGCCGCCGGCAGGCGTCAGTCCCGGTACGGGCGGGACTGGTACAGCCGCGTGTGGTAGCGGCCCTCAGTCTCCAGGCCGGTCGGGTCGCCGCCCGCCAGCCGCACCTGTTCGAGGGCGCCGAGCTGCTCCGCCCGGTCGCTGAACAGCCGCTGCGGGTAGGTGCGCGAGAGGTCCTGCCTGGTCGCGAGCCCGTGCCCGGCGAGGCTGGAGGCGATGGGCCCGTAGGCGACGGTGCGCAGCACGAAGGCGCTCACCCACAGCGGGGTGCGCGCGCAGTCCAGCAGGGCGTCGATGGTGCGGTGGGTGATGTAGCCGATGCCGCCGGTGACCGTGATCAGTCCGGTGCGGGCGACGGCGCCGGCGAGCGCGGTGCTCGGCGGTACGCGCTCCAGGTTCTCCGCGTACGCCTGGTCGAGGAGGCCCACCGCGAGGGCGTACCGGACGGCGTTCTCGGCGGTGTCGAGTCCGATGGCGGGCGTGGCGTCGGCGCGCCGCCGCGCGGCGTAGAACGCCTTGTCGCGCTCGACGAGCTCGGCCGTCGTCAGCGCCTCGGCCTCGGGGCCGGTGTAGTGCGCGTACAGGTCGCCGAGGGTGAGGTCGTGGTTGAGGAGTGCGGCGTTGATGCCGTACGAGCAGCACAGGTCGAGGACGGTCACGGGGCCGCCGGCGGCCGCGGCGCGCTCGGCGCGGGTGCGGCGGAAGACCTCCTGGGCGTGGTGGGGGATCTCGTAGTCCAGTGGGGCGAGGCGACGGAAGTACGCGCGGGGGTCCGGGGCGTCGTAGATGTCGTCGAACCGAGTCTTCCCCGAAGCGGCGCTGATCCTGCCTGCGGTCATGGACGTACCTCCCGGATGTGGGGTGGGCTGTCGAGCATGAACGTCTATCGGATGGGCGCGCGGGGCCGATAGCGGGCAGGTCCCGAACCGGCCACGGGCCCGGACGGCGTGCGCGGAAATCCGGCGCGCTCCGTTTGCCCGGGGCAGGTGCGCGGGGCGCTTGGCCCGCGCCCGACCTCGCGTTACCTCCTCGGCGGCGGTCCGGCGGCGGACGGCCGCGGGTCCGTGCGGCGCGGTGGGCGGCGACTCGCAAACTGGCCAGATGCACGGCCATTCGCACCGTCGGTCCGCGCCGGACGGCGGGTCCGGGCGGACGCGCCGGGAGAATCGCGCCGGACGCCGCCCGGCTCCGCCGAATGCGGCTTTCCCGCCCAACGGTCGAATTCCCGACACTGTTTGCGTTCTGCACCGACCGGTACGACTCCGCGATTTCGGGTGGTCGACCGTTTTCCGGTGAGCGCATTCTTCACGGAAAAGTCAGCGGCGAGCGGCGAGTTGTGAGCGGAAGGCGGAGCATTCTCCGGTGCCGGCCTCGCGTCCCCCGCTCCACCGCGCTGACCTGCATTGGTCTGCACCACTGAGCCGTGCCGCGCCCCCGGCTCCAAGGTCGAATGATGAAGAACGTGCCCACATTCCAGGTGAATTCGTTCCCCCGCACCGCTGTCGCGGACCTGCCCGGAGAACCCCGGCCGCCTTTCGTTAGTGTGACGTTAGCGGTTCGCCAACGGCTTGCCGAAGGATGAACCCGTACCACCGAAAGCACAGTACGACCGGACAACTCGGGGGAACCTCATGTCGCTCGCCGCCAACACAATCCGCCGCACGCGCCGCGTCGCAGCGGCGTCGCTGATCGCCGTCGCCGCGCTCTCGCTCACCGCCTGCCAGGACGACGGGAAGGGCAACGCCGCGCCCCCCGCCGGCACGTCCGCCGCCACTGGGAGCAGCGGTTCGGGGTCCGGCGGGAGCGAAGGCACCGGCAAGGGGCCGTCGGGCGGCTCCGGTTCCTCCGGCAGCGCGGGCGGCGACAAGCAGGGGGCGGGCTCCGGCCAGGGCTCGCACGCCGGCGCGGGCGTCAACGGCGGCGTGGTCGGCAGCGGCGAGGACGGCAAGGGCGTGGACGGCACCTGGGTCGGCGTCCTCAAGTACCTCGCGCCGGGAAAGCTGACCGTGACCCCGGAGGACGGCATGGAGCAGGCGTTCTCCGTCAGGAGCGACACCAAGGTGCTCGGGGCGGCGGCGATCTGCGCGTCCAACGGCAACGTCACCGTGGACGGCACCGGATACGGCACGTCGAAGTGCACCGGCGCCCAGTTGGAGAAGGCGGCCAAGATGGGGTCCCTGACGGTGCGGGTCACGCTGCAGAGCGGCGTCGCCACCAAGGTCGTCGAGAAGTACCACCCCTGACCTCGGCCGCACCGCCGGTGCTCCGGTGCGCCGGATCTCCTCGGGCGGCGCGACGGGCCGCGGGGCCTGACCAACCCCGCGGCCTCTCGCGTCGCCCGGGGCGTCCTCGGCCTCTTGCGCCCGCGGTGAACTCGCCTGCCGCGCACCGCCGGACGCGATTACGTTCACCCCCATGATCCGACGTGTCGCAGTCCTGTCCGATATCCACGGCGTCCTCCCCGCGCTGGAGGCGGTGCTCGCCGAGCCCGACGTCCGGGCCGCCGACAGGATCGTCCTCACCGGCGACATAGCCGCCGGTCCGCTCCCGGTCCAGACCCTGGACCTGCTCGACTCGCTGGGCGAACGGGCCCTGTGGATCAGCGGCAACGCGGACCGCGAACTGGTCCAGGACGAGCCGTCCCCCGACCCCGTCAGCGCCTGGGCCGCCGGCCGGCTCCGCCCCGAGCAGACCGCCCGGCTCGCCGCCCTCCCCGCCGGCGCCGAGCTGGAGATCGAGGGCCTCGGCCGCGTCCTGTTCTGCCACGCGACGCCGCGCGACGACGAGGAGATCGTCCTCGTCGACTCCCGCGCCGCCCGCTGGGCCGAGGTCATGGCCGCCGTCGACGAGGGCGTCGGCACGGTCGTCTGCGGGCACACCCACATGCCGTACGCCCGGATCGCGCACGGCCGGATGGTCGTCAACCCCGGCAGCGTCGGCATGCCGTACGGGCGTCCCGGCGCCCACTGGGCCCTCCTGGGGCCCGGCGTCGAGCTGCGCCGCACCCCGTACGACTACGCGGCGGCCTGCGCCCGTATCGCCGCCGAGTCCGCCTTCCCCGGCGCCGCCGAGTGGGCCGACGCCTACGTCAACGCCCGCGCCTCGGCGGAGGAGGCGATCGGCGTGTTCGGCCCCCTCGACGGACGGGGCGCCTGAGCGAACCGCGCCCGACGGCCACCCGGCGGCCTCGGACCCGCGTGTACGCTGCACGATTCATGTCCGTCGTGGGACGTCGACGGGGAGTGAGGAGTGCGGGCGGCGGCCGGGCACGAGGGCCCTGGCGTCATGGAGTGCGGGCGAAGTATCCGGCCAGGCCGCGCAGTCCGACGGTGAAGACGTCGTCCCGGAAGAGCGCGACCAGGCGCTCGGCGTCGCGGGCGTCGCAGTCGAACCCGACGGACCACATGACGAAGGACTCGCCCGTGGTGGTGAGCGGCGAGACCTGGATCGTCGACCGGTAGGCGCGGATGGCGAAGGGGCTCTCGATGATCTCGTAGGTGATCGCGCGCCGCTGGTCGTCGATCGAGAGCAGCGTCTCGACGACGGTGCTCCCGTCGCCGAGCCGTAGGGTGCGTACGCTCCCGACGCGATCGTGGGCGTCGCCGTCGCCCAGGGCGCTGTGCGCGATGGCGGGGTGCCAGTCGGGCAGGCCGTCGAAGTTCCTGACCACCCGCCAGACCGAGGGGGCGTCCGCCGGGATGACGGCGCTGGCGCAAGTTTCGGGCATCAGCCTGCCTTCGCTGTGTGTGCGGTCGTTCGCCGCGTGGTCCGCTGATCCGTGCGGACGCCCATGATGGCAGGACCGGGTGCGGCGCAGGCGGCGGTTCGACCGGGTCGGGCCGCCTGTGGTAGCGGCCGGCTCTCACTCCTGGAGCCAGGCCCCGGTCCGTTCCAGCCAGAGGTCGAAGAGCGCGGCGTCGCCGATGATCTCGACGCCCTTGCCGCGGGCGGGCCGGCGGTAGAGCGCCAGCACCAGGTCGGTCAGCGGGCCGCGTACGGTGACGGCGGCCCGGCCCGGCGCGCGGGTGAAGGTGACGGGGGCGGCGGTGAGGTCGATCAGCCGGTCCGCCTCCCCGGGCCGGGCGTCGGTGGCGTGCAGACGAAGGGTGCGGCCGGGGCCGAGCAACTCCCGCCCGCCGGGGCCGGGTTCGAGGACCTGGGGCAGGGTGCCGAACTCCATCCACTCGTCGAGCGCGTCGAGGGCGGTCTCCTCGGCGACGGCGAACTCCGCACCGGCGGCCAGGGCCGCGTCGGACCGGTGGACGAGCGTCTCGTGCGTCATGCGCCGGGCCCAGAACACCGGGGTGCCGCCCGGCGCGACGGTCCACACCGCCGCGTCGGGCCCGGCCTCGCACAGCGAGCCCGCCAGGCTGCGGGCGCCCTCGGCGAGCCAGCCGTCCAGTTCGCCGGGGGCCACGTCCGTATAGGCGGTGTCGTCGTCGAGCCGGTCGTGGGGTACGGGCCCGGTCGCCCGGGTGGCGACGATCGTGTCGGCCCAGCGGTGGGCGGCGCCGATGTGCCGCAGCAGCCGGCCGAGGTTCCAGTCGGGGCAGGTGGGCACGGGCGCCGTGTGGTCCGCTCCCTCGACGGCCGACCTCAGGAGGTCGGTCTGCGCGATGATCTCGGCGGCGTAGCGCTGGAGGCTCAGGCGGCTCATGGGTCACGCTCCTGACGGTCCGGGTGGCTCGGTCACGGCTGGTAGACGTAGGGGGTGGTGACGCTGAGCCGGGCGAAGCCGAGCCGGTGCAGGATCGGGGCGCTCTCGTCCGACGCGTCGACCTGGAGGTAGCGGTAGCCGCGCTCCGCGGCGAGGCGGGCGCGGTGCGCGATGAGGGCCCGGTAGATGCCGCGGCCGCGCCATCGCGGCAGGGTGCCGCCGCCCCACAGGCCGGCGAACCGGGTGCCCTGGTTGAACTCGATCCGCGCCGAGCAGACCGGCTCGTCGCCGTCCATGGCGACGACCGCGGCGATGGAGTCGGGGTCCTCGGCGAGCCGGGTCAGCACCGCGTTCCGCAGCCGCGTGACGTCCGTCCCGAATACCCGCTCGTGGACGTCCGCCATGAGGTCGACGCCGGCCTCGTCGGTCACGGCACGCAGTTCGACGCCGTCCGGCAGGACGACGTCGGTGGGCAGGTCGCGGGCGTCGGCGACCATCAGGGACTCCGGGGGCTCGGCGACGAGTCCGGCGGCGGCGAGCCGCTCGCCGAGGTCGCCGGGGCGGTCGTGGGCGTAGTGCTTCCACTCGAACTCCCGCTTCAGGGAGGCGAAGTACTCCACCTGCTCCGCGATGGCGCGGTCGGCGGTGTCCTCGGTCAGGTCCGACCAGAGGACCGCGCTCCACCCGTGCCCGTCCGCGCCGACCTGCCGCACCACGCCGCCGGTCCGCTCGACGCGGGCGCCCGGCCCGTCCGGCCGGGCGTCCCGCCGCATCTCCCGGTCGAAGGTGACCAGTACCGTTTTCTCGTCCATCCCCGCACTTCAGCACCGAGCGGCGGGGGCGGCAACCGGTTATCGGCCCGGCGCGCCGCCGGAGGGCCGGGCCGGTGCTTTACGAGGCCGGTGTGCTACGGAGCCGGTTCGCTACGGAGCCGGAGCCGGAGCGCTGCGGCGGGACCGGGGCTCGGCGGCGAGTCGCCCGCAGGGTCCGGGCGACCGCCCACAGGGTGCTGGGCCCGGTCAGTACGCGCGGGTGTTCGCGCATGTGCGCCACCGCGAGGTAGCGGCGGTTGACCTCCGCGTCGGTCATGGAGGCGATGCCCAGCTTCTCGACGTACCAGCTGGTGAAGCGGTAGCCGCGCGGGTAGGGCCCCGTCACGTGCGGCATGGCCAGGTCGCCGAGGGTGGACAGGCCCCAGGCGGCGTCGACGACGACCTCGGCGCGCCGGAAGTACCCCCAGGCGGGCTCGTCCAGCCGCTCGCCGGAGCGCAGGAACGCGGACAGGCAGGAGGCGTGCAGCGCGGCGGACGACATGCCCTGTCCGTACACGGGGTTGAAGGACGCGAAGGCGTCGCCCACCACGACGAGCCCGGCCGGGAAGCGGCCCAGGCCGGTGAAGGTGCGGCGGCGGCTGTCGGCCATCTGGTATGTCTCGATGTCGCTGTCCAGGCTGCACGCGGCGATCTCCGCGAATGGCGCGCCGGGGGTGTCGCGGACCCGCTCCACGAACGTGGCGGCGTCCCGGTTCGGCGGCTGGCCGTACGCGGAGAGCACCACCATCCAGCGGCCGCCCTCGACCTCCGCGACCACTCCGAAGTCCTGCTGCGGCGTGCCTGCGGGCGCCGGGCTGGAGAGGGACTGCACGACGGCGACGCCGGGCAGTTCGTCGCCGCGCCGGAAGAGGGCGGTGGTGTACCGGAGGTCGATGCGCATGCGGTCCAGCCGGGGCGGCTGCCAGCCGGCGTCCCGCAGCCAGTGCTCCAGGCGGCTGGAGCGGCCGGTGGCGTCCACCACCAGGTCGGCCGTCAGCGTCTCGGTCTCCTTCGCGTCCTCGGCGCCCCGCGGCGCGAACCGGACGCCGCGCGCCCTGCCGCGCTCGAACAGCAGGCCCCGTACGAGGCCGGGGACGAGCCGGACGTTGTCCCTGCCCAGCACCCTGTCCCTTATACGTCCTTCCAGGAAGGGGCGGGTCAGCCCGATGGTGGTCTCTTCCGCCACGGGCACCTTGCGCACGCCGTCGAAGTAGTGCTCGATGGCGTCGCCGTCGCTCGGTACGGCGCCGTCCGCGATCAGTTCCGCCGTCAGACCGGGGAACCAGCGCTCCATCTGGAGGCGGCCGCCCTCCAGTACCACGTGCAACTGCTTGATCTGCGGGACGCCGGGGCGTCCGGTGTCCGCCGGGCCGAGTCCGTCCCGCTCGACGATGACGACGTCGTCGGCGTGGTCGCTGAGGACCCGTGCCGCCATCAGCCCGGCGATGCTCCCGCCCAGGACGACCGCTCGCTGCATGCCTTACGCTCCTCGACTGCTTCCCGGGGGAAGCGCTGCGCGGATGTGGTGTGAGGAGACGACAGGCTAGCGAACGCCCGGCCGCCGGGGCGCCGGGTTCGGCAGCCCGGACCGCTCCCGCGATGGTCGCCGTCATCGCGGGGGAAACCGTCCGAGCCGCCCTCTTCGTCGTTCATCGGTGCTGTTTCATCCGTGCTGTGTCATCGGTCCTGATGCATGACCGCCGCTCGACCGGGTGATCGGCTGACCGGTTCCGCGGCCGCGGTCAGGCGTTGCTGTGGACCGCCTGGGCGCCGCTGGGCGCGCACTGCACCGCGGTGGTCGGGGAGAAGTAGCTGCCGTCCTTGGCGTTCTTCCCGTTGTCGAACTCGTAGTGCAGGTAGGCGTAGAAGCCGATGGTGCCGTTGCCGACGCAGGGCGAGTCGGCGGCGACCTGGTAGGTCATCGTGACCGAGCGGCTGGCTCCGGGCGCGATGGGCGCGGTGTAGTTCACCGCTCCGCCGGGCTCGCAGACACCCGCGTCACCCTTACAGGTGAGGAAGTTGAACTTCATGCCGTAGCTCACGGTTTCCCAGGTCGGCTGGAGCGACTGGTACGCGAACTGTACGTACGTGGCCTCGGGGTTGGTGAAGGTCATCGTGATGGAGACCGTGGTACCGGGCGTCGCCGTGGGCTTGTCGACCGTGAAGGTGATCGGCGGGTTGTCGGCGGCGGCGGCGAAGGCGGGCTGCCCGAGGCCGAACAGACCGAGGGCAAGGGCGATTAAGGCGGACAGACCGAGCTGTCTCATTTTTGTTCTGCACATGGCCGGGGAGCGTAGAGAGGTCCGCGTCTTTTCGCTCCCCCCACCGCACAGGACCGGCCACACGCCCCAGCAGCCACAGGAGATTGGGGCAGGTGGGTGACGTGAGGGCCGCCGTGACACGTGCGCAAATTGGCGGACATGTGCTGTCCGGCGGCTGCCGGGCCGGTCTCAGGTCATGCCGACGCCAGCTTTCCGATGGGCGTCTCCACGATCTCCACCGCGCCCGCCCGCGTCAGTCCGGCGATCGCCACGGCGATCCGGTTCTTCCTGAACACTCCCTGCACGACGACCTGTCGGGGATCGGATCCGCCGCCGCCCAGCCGCCACCAGCGGGCCGGCAGCAGGGGTTCGACCTCCGGCCAGCGCTCCGCCGGGACGACGACGGTCAGCATCAGGTGCGCCGCCCCCGCGTGCGCGGCCCGCAGCAGCGAGGCCAGCGTCTCGATCGCGGCGCGGAGGGAGCTGTCGGCCCAGGCCGCGGGGCTGGCGACGAGGTTCACCCCGCATCTGCGGACGGTGCTCAGGACGCGCAGGTTGTTCTGGCGCAGCGAGGAGCCGGTCTCCACCACCTCCATGACAGCGTCGGCCAGTTCGGGGATCTTCGCCTCGGTCGTGCCGTGCGAGTGGATCACCTCGGCGTGCAGCCCCAACCGTTCGAAGTGGTCCTGCGCGATGGTCGGGTACTCGGTGGCTATCCGCGCGCCGTGGCCGAGGTCGTGCTCGCTGCGCGCGGGGTGGTCCGCGGGGACCGCGAGGACCACGCGCCAGCCGGTGTCGGTCGTCTTCGAATACCCGAAGGTGTGCACGACCTCGACCTTGGCGCCGGTCTCCTCGATCCAGTCGGCGCCGGTGACGCCGAAGTCGAAGGTCCCGTCCGAGACGATCAGCGGGATCTCGCGGGGTTTGAAGAACACCACGCGCTCGACGCCGGGGTAGTCGATGCGCGCGCGGTAGGCGCGCGGTGAGCTCTTGCGCACCGCCAGGCCGGCGGCCCGGAACAGGTCGAGCGTCGGCTCTTCGAGAGAGCCCGTGGGGAGTGCGAGAGACACCATGTCATCACCGTTCGTCGTCCTGTGGCCGCCGGCCGGGCCCGGGACCCGTCCGGGCCGGGGGCTTCGACGGCGGCCGCACGTGGTCGGGCGTATCGGCGGTCGCTATACGTGCAGCAGCCGGTCGATGCCGGTCACCGGGGGCCGGGGCAGGGCGGCCGGGCGGAGTTCGACCTCGCCGACCACGAGGTCGGCGGGCCAGACGTCGACGATGTCGGCGACGCACCGGCCGACCGACTCGGTACTGATCTTGTACGGGGCGTCGTCGCCCTCCAGGTTGGCGATGGCCCCCGGCGTGACCAGGCAGCCCCGGACGCCGTTGCCGCGCTCCTCCAGCAGCAGCGTCTCCATCAGCGCCTTGACCGCCGCCTTGGTGGCGCTGTAGACCGCGCCGCCCTCGAAGTAGTGGGTGGACGCGTTGCTGCCCATGGCCACGAAGAGCCCGCGGCTGCTCCGCAGGGCCGGCAGCACCGCCTTCATCAGGTGGAAGACGGAGGTGAGGTTCACCGCGACGATGCGGTCCCAGTCCTCCGCGGACAGCTTCTCGATCGGATCGAGCACCCGGTCCACGGCGTTGGCCACGCAGGCGTCCAGCCGTCCGGTCTCCGCGAGGACCCGGGCGACGCCCTCGGCGAGCCGGGCCGGGTCGGCGAGGTCGCAGCGGATCTCGCCCAGCCAGTCTTCGTCGGTCGTCGTGCGGTTGAGCGAGCGCACCCGGTAGCCGCGGTCGTGCAGGGCGGCGGCGATGGCCCGGCCGCTCCCCCGGTTGGTGCCGGTCAGGAGCGCCACCGGCGCGTCGCCCGCCGCCGCGACCGCTCTCGCGGACGCCCTCTCAGATGCCATCGAAGGCCCGCTTCCACTGGGTGACGATCTCCGATCCGGACATCCCGTCGCGGAACAGGTCCTTGTCGAGCCGCGACCCGTCGGGGTGGCGGATGCGCATGCAGTCCTGGGACACCTCGGAGATCAGGCTGAGCCCGCCGGCCGCGTCGAGGCCGAAGATGACGCAGAAGTCCCAGATCTCCAGGGGCTCCAGCCAGGACCGCAGGACGTCGTTGACGGTGAACGCGTGGTCCCGCATGGCGTCCACGGGCAGGTCGAGGGCGCGCAGATAGTCCTCGCCGATGGGCTGGTCCTCCGGGTCGACCCGGTAGTCGAACTTCACCACGGGGCGGGGCAGCGGCTCCCCGTCCGGGAAGAGTCCGGGGTACTTGCGGGTCGTGGAGCCGTTCGCCACGTTCTTGACGATGACCTCGAAGGGCGGGGCCGGGCGGTACTCGGCCACGTACATGTTCCGGCCGACGCGTTCGCGGAATGCGCAGGGGACCCCGGCCTTGGTGAGCTCGGCCGCGGCGCGTTCGTAGAAGTCCAGGCGCAACGGGCCGGTCTCGTCGACGAGTTCGTCGCGGTCGTAGGTGAAGCTGCGCAGGCTCGGGATCAGCCGGACCAGGCACAGGTCGTCGGGCAGCAGCCACAGTTCCTTGCTGCGGCCGGTGATGTCGGCGGGCTCGCTGTCCGCCAGCCGGGCGAGGGCGTCGCTGTCGAACGGGTCGACGGCGCCTTCACGCATGTCTCTGCCTCCCACTCGCGTACCGGTCGGGCGATTTCCCGGCCGGCCCTTTCGCGCCGTCGCCGCTCCGCGCGGTACAGCGGCCCGGTATTTCCCTTCATTCGTTTCCGAGGCCGCGGAACCTGTTCGCGATGAAGTCCCCCCACGTCTCGTCGAGAACCGTGAGCCCCTCGTCCGAGATCTGCCACTGCGGCGCCTTGTGCGGCGGATAGGCGAAGAGCACCGACGAGAGCCGTTCGTAATCGGTCTCCGTGTACGTGCAGTGCACGCGGTGGGTGGACGGGCGGAATCGGCCCCGCGAAGCGCTGGACAGCATCCTGCCGATGTTGCAGAGCACCACGTCGGACTTGGCGATCACCGGCTCGACCCATGTGCCGTCGTGCAGGATGTACTGCAATCCCTGGTCGGAGGGCGGAAGCTGAAGTCCCAGGAACTGGATTCCGGAGTGCTCGTGCGCGAGCACCTCCCGGCCGTCCAGATCCCGGTAATGGATCACCCGCAGGTTGGTCGCGTCCCTGGAGAGCCCGAATTCCGGGGTGCCCTCCGGCATCATGCCCCGGATGACCTCGCCGAACAGCGAGATGAGGGTGAAAGCGGTGTCGAACACCTCGGCGGCGCGCTCGCCGAATTCCGGGAACGCCGCCAGGACCGCGCCCGCCCCCGCCGGCTGGTCGGCCAGCATGGCGCCGCTCACATGGATGAATTCCTTGGGGTCGGGCACGCCCTTGGCGAGCCGCGGAATCTCCGAGAGGTACGGGAAGAAGCCGTGCGTGCCGCCGTTGGAGAGCTGCGGGACGGCGGTGTACTCGAAGTCGGCGAGGCTGGGGTCGGCCGAGGCGCAAGCCGCCTCGAAGCTGTTCATCATGGCTTCGACCCGTGCCCCGATGCCGGGCACCTCGACGGACATGAAACCCCAGTCCGTCAACTGGGTCTCGATCTCTTTCGCGGCGGAATGCATATCCGTCCGGAGTTCACCGAGCCGTACGGACGGTACGACGCCGCTGAGTCGCATCGGGGTGACATCCATGGTTACACCAGGTCCTCTTCTGGGTCAGGTTCCTTGGTCGCACCGATTCCTTGGCCGCGATTCTCCGATCAGCACATGGTGATCAGCACATGCTGGTCAGCGCATTTCGATCAGTATGCTCGGATCCGGGCAGCATCAACCGCCATAAAAGCAAAGATTATCAGCGCCTCTCGATCAGTCAAGGTCGCCCGGACCAGCGGGAGTTGGCGGGCATCGCGGTATTCGATCTTCGCCGATGCCCCGCATCACCCGTAACGCGCCCGGCCGGCCGCCGCTCCCCCGGGACCGGAATCCCTTTCGCGCTCGGCCGCCTTCCGCAGCGACAGCCCATCCCTTAGATTATCTCTGCGTGATTTGCGCGAGCCGACGGGAGCGGTTGTGAGCTACCCCTTCAGCGACGACCAGGAGGAGTTACGGCGCACGGTGCGCCGATTCCTCACCGAGAAGTCCCCCGAAACCGAGGTCCGCCGGCTGATGGAGAGCGCCGAGGGCTTCGACCCCGCCGTCTGGCGGCAGATGGCCGGACAACTGGACCTCCAGGGCCTCATCATTCCGGAGCGGTACGGCGGCGCCGGCCACTCCTACGCCGAACTGGTCGTCGTCCTGGAGGAGATGGGCCGCGCGCTGCTCTGCGCCCCGTACTTCTCGACCGTCGCCCTGGCCGCCAACCTCCTGCTCGCGACGGACGACGAAGCGGCCAAGCGGGAATTCCTGCCCGCCATCGCCGCCGGCCGCACCATCGCCACCGTCGCCCTCACCGAGCACTCCGGCCGCTGGGACGCCGACGGCGTCGCCATGGAGGCCGCCGAAACCGGTGCGGGCGGCGGCTGGAGCCTCAGCGGCGAGAAGTTCTACGTCCTCGACGGCCACGTCGCCGACCTGCTGCTCGTCGTCGCCCGGACCCCGGCGGGGGTGTCGCTGTTCGCCGTGGGCCGGGGCGCGAGCGGCTGCACGGCGACGCCGGCCCCCACCATGGACCAGACCCGTAAGCTCGCCCGGCTCCGCTTCGACCGCACGCCCGCCCGCCTCGTCGGCGCCGAGGGCCGGGGGTGGCCGGCCGTGTCCGAGATGCTCGACCTCGCGGCGATCGCGCTGGCGGCCGAACAGGCGGGCGGCGCGCAGCGGGTGCTCGACATGTCCGTCGCCTACGCCAAGCTGCGCGTCCAGTTCGGGCGGCCGATCGGCAGCTTCCAGGCGATCAAGCACAAGTGCGCCGACATGCTCATCGAGGTGGAGTCGGCCAGGTCGGCCGCGTACTACGCCGGCTGGGCGGCGGCGGAGGGCGGCGACGAGGTCCCCGCGCTGGCGAGCCTGGCCAAGTCGTACTGCTCCGAGGCGTATTTCCACGCCGCCGCCGAGAACATCCAGATCCACGGCGGCATCGGCTACACCTGGGAGCACCCCGCCCATCTGTATTTCAAGCGGGCCAAGAGCAGCGAGCTGCTGTTCGGCGACGGCGCCTACCACCGCGAGCTGCTGGCCCGGCGCATCGGCGTCTGAGCCCGTGACGCGCCGCGGGTCGGCGGGACCTGGCGCGAAGGGGTGGGGAAAGAGTCGTGAAAAGGGACGTGGAAAGGGACACCGTGCGACGAGGCGAGACGGACGCGTTCCGGCGGTACGTACGGGAGTGGGTCCGCGCCAACGCGCCCTCCCCCGGCGGGCCGTACGACGTGTGGGAGCGGAGGCTGCTGGCCGCGCGGCTGGTCTGCCCGGCGTGGCCCGAGGAGTACGGGGGCTCGGCGCTCGATCCGCCGGCCGTGCTCGCCCTCGCGGAGGAATGCGCGCGGGCCGGAGCGCCGCTCGTCGGGCGGGGCGCCGGCGAGCACCTGATCGGACCGGCCGTCATGGAGCACGGCACACCGGCGCAGCGGTCCGCCCTCCTGCCGGGCATCGTCTCCGGCGAGGACCGCTACTGCGTGGGCTTCTCGGAGCCGGAGCACGGCTCCGACCTGGCGTCGGCGGCCACGGCCGGGGAGGTCCGCGGCGGGGAGGTCGTCGTCAGCGGACTCAAGACCTGGGTCGCGGAGCCGCACCGGGCGAACGTGATCGCCGTCCTGTGCCGTACGTCCCCGGCCGCCCCGGCGCGCCGCGGACTGTCCCTGGTCCTGGTCCCGCTGACGCCCGGGAACGGCGTACACGTCCTCCCAGTAAGGGAGTTGACCGGATCCTCGGGGCTCGGCGAGGTCCGTCTGGACGGGGCCCGCGCGCCGCTGTCGCACGTCATCGGCGGGGTGGACGGCGGCTGGGCGCCCGCGATGACGGCCCTCGCGCACGGCCGCGCCCACGAGGCGGCCGGTGCCCACCTCGGGTTCGAGGAGCGGTTCTGGGAGCTGGTCCGGGAGGCCCGCAAGTCGGGCCGGGCGCGGGAGCCGGAGGTCCGCGCGCGGCTGGCGTGGGCGTACACCCGGATCACGCTGATGCGCGCCACCGGGCTGCGCCTTGCCGCCCGTACCGCCGCCGGGGCGGACACGAGCGGCGAGGCGGCCGTCGCCGCGCTGTTCCGGGACGAGTTCCGGCGGCGCTTCGGCGAGATCGCGCTCGGCGTCTCGGGCACGGCGGAACTGGTGCGTCCGGAAGGGGCCGGCTACGGCCTGAGCGCGTGGCAGGACGCCTTCCTCGCGGGCCGGGGCGCGACGATCGGCGCGGGCACGGCCGAGGTCCGGCGGAATGCCATCGCGGAGCGGGTGCTGGGACTGCCGAAGGAGACCGTGGGTGAGGTCGGTGAAGGAGGCCGGTGACACCTGAAACGGGGCGGGCGAAGACCCTAGGATGCCTCGTATGTTTGCCGCCCAACAGTCAGTCGCCGACAGGCTCGCCCGACTCGCCCCGCACGACGAGGCGGAACGCGCCGACGTCGAGCGGATCCGCACGCTCGTCGAGACCGCCGAGGACCCCTGGCAGCGGTCGCTGCCCCTGCACATCACCGCTTCCGCGTTCATCGTCCACCCCGACAGCGGCCGGGTGCTGCTGCGCTGGCACAAGCGCCACGAGTCGTGGCTGCTCGTCGGGGGGCACGGCGATCCGGGCGAGACGGATCCGCTCACCGTCGCGGTGCGGGAGGGGCAGGAGGAGACGGGGCTGAGCGACCTGGAGCCCTGGCCCGACGCGGAGATCGTGCACACGGTGATCGTGCCCGTACCGGCCAACAGCCGGGAGCCCGCGCACGACCACGCCGACCTGCGGTTCGTCCTGGCCACCCGGCACCCGGACGCCGTACGGCCGGAGCACTCGGACGCGCCGCTGCGCTGGCTGTCGCCGCACGAGGCGCACGACGCCATCGACGAGGCGAATGTGCGCGAGACGCTGTCACGGGTGGAGAAGCTGTTCGCCGGCTGACCCGCAACGGAGGGATCGCAGGATGTACGCAGTGCTGTCGGTGACGGACAAGAGCGGCATCGTGGACTTCGGCACCGGGCTGCGGGAGTTGGGCGCCGCGCTGGTGGCCACCAGCGGCACCGCGCGGCTGCTGCGGGACGCCGGCATGGAGGCGACCGTCATCGGGGATCTCTCGGGGGTCCCGGAGATGATGGGCGGTCGCGTGCGGGCCTTCCACCCGTCCGTCTTCGGCGGGCTGCTCTACCGGCGGGGCGACGCGTCGGACGAGGCCGAGGCGCGGCGGCACGGCATTCCCCGGATCGACGTGCTGGCCTGCAACTTCAAGGATCTCGTGGCCGATGACGGGGTGGCGGGGGCGCTGGAGTCGATCGACATCGGCGGCCCCGCCATGCTGCGGGCCGCCGCCAAGAATTTCGTGAGCGTGCTGCCCGTGGTGGATCCGGCGGACTACGGCGAGGTGCTGCGCGCCCTGCGGTCCGCCGGGGGCGAGGCGGGGGCGGTGGACCCGGAGTTCCGCCGGTCGCTGGCGGCGAAGGCGTTCGGCCGCACCTGTGCGTACGACCGGTCGATTCAGCGGATTCTCGACCGCGTGGAAGAGCCCGGATAGCGCGGATTCCATGGGGCGCGCCGCGGAAATCGCCTACTGTGCTGCCATGGATGTTCGGGCTTTACACGAGGAATCGCTCCGCTCGACCGGCCAATTCATCGGCGGCGTCCGTGCGGATCAATGGGACGCGCCGAGCCCCTGCGCGGGGTGGGACATACGGCATATCGTCCATCACTTGGTGGCGGGGAATTTATGGGTCCGGGAACTCGGTCTGGGCCGCACGATCGAGGACGTCGGGAAAGAACTCGACGGCGATCTGCTCCGGGGCGATCCCGTCGCCGCCTATGAGTCCTCGGCCGCCGCCGCGGCCGGGGCCTTCGCGGCCGCGGACGCCATGGAGCGGCTGTGGCCCCTTTCGTACGGCGCGCGGCCGGGGCGGGTCTACGCCCGGCAGCGCTTCATCGACGTGCTGATCCACGGCTGGGACATCGGCACCGCGGCCGGGCTGGAGCCGCGGCTGCCGGCGGAGCTCGTCGAGGCGTGCACGGCGATCTTCGACGCGCGTCCGCAGATGCTGCGGCAGTGGGGGTTCGCCGAGCTCGATCCGGCCCCGGCCGCCGACGACCCGCAGGCCAGGCTGCTGGCCCTGACAGGTCGCCGCGGCTGAGGGGGGCGTCCGCGCTGGGCGGCGGGGGCGCTACGGCGGCTCCGCCGACCCGCCCTCGGCGTCCAGTTCGGCCAGCACCTCCTGGGTGTGCTCGCCGAGCAGCGGCGGCCGCCGGTAGACGCCCGACGGGGTCGAGGTGAAGCGGATCGGGCAGTTGGGGAACACCACCGGGCGGGCGCCGTCCGGCTGTTCGACGGCGACGAGCATGTCGCGGGCCTTGACATGGGGGTCGGTGAAGAGGTCGGCGGCGTCGTTGACGGGGCCCACCGGAACGCGGCCGCCCAGTATTTCCGCGATATCGGCGGTCGTCCGCTCAGCCGTCCACTCCGTCACCACCTGTTTCACGAATTCGGCGTTGGCCACCCGCGCGCCATTGGATTCCGTCCGCTCGTCGCCCACGAGTTCCGGGCGTCCGATGACATCGCAGAGGATCTTCCAGTGGTTGGGGGTCGGCGCGGCTATCGCGCATTTCCCGTCCTTCGTCGGATAGATGTCGAAGGGCACGAGCTGCGGATGACTGTTGCCCGTCGGACGGCTCACGACGCCGGTGTACGAATAGCGGTAGACGGCCGTTTCGCAGAGGGAGACGATCGAGTCGACCATCGCCACGTCGACCATCTGCCCCTGCCCGGTCCGGCGCGCGTGCAGCACGGCGGAGACGATGCCGATCGCGGAGAGGGCCGCCGGGTAGAGGTCACCGATGGTCGGGCCGACCCGCACCGCCTCCGCGGCGTCGGCCCCCGTCATGCTGACGATCCCGCCCATGGCCTGCGCCACGACGTCGTACGCCGGCCAGTCGCCGTACGGGCTGTTGCCGGTGCGCGGGTCGCCGAAGCCGCGGATCGACGCGTACACCATCGCGGGGTTGCGTTCGTGGAGCGCCTCGTAGGACAGGCCCCACCGCTCCATGACGCCCGACCGGTAGTTCTCGGCGAGGACGTCGGCGGTGTCGACGAGTCTCAGCAGCGTCTCGCGGTCGGCGGGGGTGGTCAGGTCGAGGACGATGCCGCGCTTGTTGCGGTTGATGCTGCCGAACAGGCCGCCGATCTGCCGTCCGGTGTCGTCCGTGGTGAACGGGCCGGCGAACCGCGGGAGATCGCCCGCCGGCGGCTCGACCTTGATCACCTCGGCGCCCAGGTCGGCGAGGATCATCGTGCAGAAGGGGCCGGAGACGGCGCGGGTGAGGTCCACCACGCGGATGCCCCTCAGCGGCCCCGCGGGCGCGGCCTGCATGGGCGCCGCCTGCTCGTGCCCTCGCAGATAGGCGGGTTCGTCCTGCTGCGCACGGGCGGGCTCGTCCGGCGGGTTCGGCTGCCTAGCCAACTCGTTCCGTCCCTTCGAAGGCGCTGATGTCGGCCCGGCACACGTAGCGGACCGGCCGGATGGTCAGCTCGCCGGTGAGCGCGAGCGCGGAGACCGGCTGCGTCGGGCGCAGCCGCGGCTCGCCCCAGGCGGCGGCGTCGAACACGGGCAGCGACGGGCGGCCGCGCTCCACCGAGGCGATGGCGTAGGCCCGTTCGACCTGTACGAGTCGGCTGCCGCCGGGCAGCCGGGCCAGCTGCATGGTGTCCGTGAACTGCACATCGGCGGCCGAGATGGCCTGCGGGTGCAGCATCCGCAGGTCGAGGACCGGGCGCCCGCCGCGCCGGACCACGGCCGAGGCGCCGAGGTGGCGCAGGCGCACATCGATCTCCGCCTCGTCGGCCCTGTACCCCCACCGGTCGGCGAGCAGCCGCCCGGCCTCGGCGCCCTGGACGAAGCAGGACACCTGGAATCCCCGGCTGCGGACGCCGCTGCGGCAGACGATCCGGGTCTCGGCGAGGGCGAACGGCCCGGCCTCGCTCTCGCGCGCCGTGAAGACCGTCAGCGTGATCGCCGGGGGGTTGACGGGGTGCAGGGCCGGGGGCAGCAGGTCGAGCCTCGACGCGCTGTGGACCTCGTACACGGCCTGGAGCAGGTCCACGCCGCGGCAGACCAGGGGTTCGGTGGCGAGGGCGGTGACGTACGGGGCGCCGGCGGCCAGCGCCTCGGGGTTCGCGGTGCCGCTGAGCATCAGCGCGTCTCCTTCGCGAAGTGGGGCATGACTTCGGCGGCGAACAGCCGCATGCTCTCCAGCACCTGTTCCTGCGGCACCAGATCGGCGGTGTTCAGCAGGAAGTTGATGGCGTCCACGCCGATGGACTCCCAGATCCCGATGGCCTTGATGATCTGGTCGGGGCTGCCGATCGCGATGCCGTCGGGGATCGGCCGCTGCTCGCCGGGGTCGTCGTGCCGGACCTGCGCGACGCTGCCCGCCGCCAGGTTGCCGAGCGAGCGGTAGGCCGGTGTGGGGTAGACCTCGCGGGCCCATAACAGTTGGCTGTTGAGCAGCCCGAAGCCGGTGAACATCGCCCCGCCGACGCGGCTCGCCACGGCGTCGTCCTCGTGGCAGAAGAGGTAGTTCATGGTGGCGACCTGGTCGTTGACGACCGCGCCGACGGGCTCGCACCGCTGGATCCGCTCGCGGTAGTCGGCGGTGCGCGCCTCCTGCTCCTTGAAGCTCGCCGCGGCCACGCCGAGGCAGCCGATGCCGCGGTCGGCGGCGTCGCGCTCGGTCCCCGGCGAGGTGACGGTGACCCACAGCGGCGGGTGCGGGTCCTGTACGGGCTTGGGGACGACGGGCCGTTCGGGGAACGAGAACGTGGTGCCCTCGTAGGCCGTGCGCTCCTCGGTCCAGAGCCTGGGCAGCACATGGACGTACTCGTCCCAGGAGATCTTCGTGCTGTCGGGGTCGGCCATGAACCCGCCGAGTTCCGTGATCGTCGACGCCCGCGCGGTGCCCATGTCGAGGCGGCCGCCGGAGACGATGTCGAGCACGGCGGCCCGTTCCGCCACCCGGATGGGGTGGTTGATCTGCGGTACGCAGACGACGCCGCCATGGCCGACCCGAATCCTCTCGGTCGTCATGGCGGCGGCGGTCAGGAATACCTCGGGAGCCGAACAGTGGGAGTACTCCTGGAGAAAGTGGTGTTCCACCGCCCACGCCGTGGTGAATCCCAGTTCATCGGCCAATCGGCACTGTTCCAGCGCGTCCTGGTAGGTCTTTGTCTCGGCGCCCCGAGCCAGTGGCTGCGGAACCGAAAGCTCGAAGAAGATCCCGAATTTCATGTGCCGCTCCTGTCAGGCCCCCGCGGGCCTTAGCACCCGTACTCCTCCGGCGAGGACCACGATGGGCTGGACGATGGCGCTGATATCGCTCAGGGGGTCGCCGCGCACCGCGAGCAGATCCGCCCGCCTGCCCGGTGCGAGCACGCCCGCATCCCCGATTCCCAGATGTTCCGCGGCTCCGGAGGTCGCCGCCGCCAGCGCCTCGCGTGCGGTCATTCCGATGCCGTCTTCTCCGACGAGGGCGGCCAGGTCGGCCGGAAAGCCGTCGAATCGCCGCTGGGGCACCCCGGCGTCCGATCCGGCGATTACGGGCGCCCCGGCCGCCAGCAGATTCCGGAAGACCTCGCGGATCCGCACCTGCTTCTTGTGGAACCGCGCGGCGACCGGCGCGGGCGTGCCGGGCGCGGCGCCGCGCATCCGGTGCATCGCGCCGCTGATGGTGGGGACGAACGCGACGCCGCGCACGGCCATCAGCTCCGCGGTGGCCGGGTCGTACTCGATGCCCCGCTCGGTCTCGAACAGGCAGTGCTCCAGCGTGCGCGCCCCGGCGTCCGCCGCGCGGCGGATGCTCACGGGGTCGTAGGCGTGCACCGCGACCGGCACGCCGAGCCGGTCGCCCTCCTCGACGCAGGCCCGGACCTCCTCGGCGCTGTACTGGGGGCGCAGCGGGTTGCTGCGGGGCGTCAGATTGCCGCCGCTGAGCATGAGTTTGATCCAGTCGGCGCCGTCGCGCACCTGGCGCCGGACGGCGACGCGGACCTCGGCGGCGGTGTCGCATTCGTGGCTGAACCAGTGGCAGTGGCCGCCCGTCACGGTGATCGGCCGGCCGGTGGCCAGCACCCGCGAGCCCGGCACGAGGCCGTCGGCGACGGCGGCGCGCAGCGGGAAGGCGACCTCGTCGACCGTGCCGAGGTCGCGGACGGTGGTGACGCCGGACTCGACGGAGGACCGCAGGTTGCGCACCGCCCGTACGGCCAGGGCCGCGTCTCCGGCGCGGGCCTCGCGGCGGTAGTCGCGGATGGGGGTGTCCGAGCCCGAAAGGGCCATGTGCGCGTGGCCGTTGATGAGGCCGGGGAGGAGGGTGGCGCCGGGCAGGTCGATGTGGAGGGTGTCGTCAGCGGCGTCGTGGCCGAGGTCGGCGCGGCGTCCGACGGCGGTGATCAGCTCGCCTTCGACGCGGACGAAGCCCTCGCGGACCGGTTCGGGCGCGCGGCCGTCCCAGACCCGCTCGGCTGTTATCAGGCATCGGTTCACGCGTTGTCCGCCCACGTCCCGCCCCTTCCTCCACCACGTCCGCTGGTTCTCCTGACGGGGAAAACAACTTTCCGGCTGTTCGCTTTCGTGGCGGAGGTTTCTGCACTCCGTATTACGGACTTTATCATTTCAACACGAGTTCGCGTAGCGCTGCTTCAATGATGGGGCACCCGATTTCTCCGAACGGGCCGAGGGCCGACTCCGGTGGGAATTGCACGCCTGCCACGGGCATACTCCGGTGTTCCACCGCCATGACGACTCCTTCCGCCGTCCCCGTCGTGATCTCCAGGAACTCGGGGATCTCTGCCGCGAAGATCGATCGACCTCGCCGAAGTATGAGCCGATCGCCTCCGGGACCAGGCGCACGCCGAATACGGGAATGCCGGGCCGCAATGCCCTCCGACGGCGTCCGGCGCGAATCGGAATCCGTGGGAGGGCCTGGACCGGGCGCACCGCGGGAACTTCCGGCCGCGCACCGCTGCGCGGCGGCCGCCCGGCCGAAGGCCCGCCTCGTCTCCCGGACTCGATCCGCGTGGCCTCCGCTCTCCGCTGCCATCAGCTCCGCACCCCCGCTTCGTCGGTATCGCGCCCGGTCTCCGGTCCCGCGCTCATCTCCGGGACAGTTGGGACAGCAGCGAGTCCGCGGAGAGCGGGACCGTGTCCCGGCGGTCCGGGCCGACGCCCGCGGCGAC
Source organism: Streptomyces sp. NPDC050617 (assembly GCF_040654795.1). NCBI lineage: Bacteria > Bacillati > Actinomycetota > Actinomycetes > Kitasatosporales > Streptomycetaceae > Streptomyces > Streptomyces sp. NPDC050617. The sequence continues at coordinate 92,977 of NZ_JBFAIS010000006.1, forward strand.
GATCTCCACGTCCAGGAGCGCGGCCAGCCGGTCGATGTACCGCCGGGCGGCGGGCGGCAGCGCCTCCGTGCCCCGGCGCGCCACGTCGGTCCAGTCCTGCTCCGGCCAGCCCGGCAGCCGCTCCAGTACGGGGATCACGGCCGCGGCGTCCCGCAGCCGCACCGGGTAGGCGTCCACGGTCCGCCCGTCCACCCGGTAGCCCGTGATCACCTGGACCTCGTCCAGGCCGGCCAGCACGTCGAGGTTGGTCAGCACCAGTTCGGTGATGCCCTCGACCTCGACGGCGCGCCGGACCATGGGGGCGTCGAACCAGCCGACGCGCCTGCGGCGGCCGGTGACCGTGCCCCATTCCCGGCCGCGGCCGACCAGGTGCTCGGCCGTCGCGCCGTCGAGCTCGCCGACCAGCGGGCCGCCGCCGACCTGGACCATGTACGCCTTGGCGACGCCGAGGACCGCGAACCGCTGGGCCGGTGACGTGCCGGTCCCCACCGTGACGCCGGCGGCGCCGGTGAATCCGCTGGTGACGTACGGGTACGTGCCCTGCTCCAGGTCGAGGCCGAAGCTCTGCGAGCCCTCGTAGACGAGGTACTCGCCCGCGGCCCGCGCCTGGCGCAGCCAGTGCGAGGTGTCGCACAGCTGCGGCTCCAGGGAGCGGCCCGCCGCACCGTACTCCTCGACGAGCCGGGCGACCTCGTCGGCCACCGGCTCCTTGCCGTCCGGCCGGCCGAAGACCCGCTCCAGCAGGTCCCTCTTGAGCGGGACGATCCGGGCGAGCCGTGCGCTGAGCAGGTCCTCGTCGAGCAGGTCGACGAGGCGCAGCCCGATCCGCGCGACCTTGTCCTCGCGGCAGGGGCCGACGCCGCGGTGGGTCGTGCCGATGCGGCCGGTGCCGTCGGCGAAGCCGGTCGCCGCCGAGGTGGCCAACTCCGGGCCGCGCCAGTCGTCCTGGGCGATGTCCTGCTCGATGTGGTACGGGAAGATGACGTGCGCGGACTCGCTGATGCGCAGGTCGATGTCGAGGCCGCCGTCCCGCAACCCCGCCAGCTCCGTGAGCAGGGAGCGGGGATCGATGACGCATCCGCCGCCCAGCACGCCGACGGCGCCGCGCAGCACCCCGGCGGGGACCTGGACGAAGCGGTGCTCGCCGCCGTCCGCGACGACCGTGTGCCCGGTGTTGGGGCCGGCCTGGTAGCGGACGACGGCGTACGCGCCCTCGCTGACCAGGTCCGTGATCTTCCCCTTGCCCTCGTCCCCGGCCTGGCAGCCGACGATGACCAGGTCCATCACGCACCGCCGGGGGCGGGCACGGCGTCCGCCAGCCGCCGCACGACCTGGTCGAGCGGCCGGGCGCCCCATACGCGCGTACCGGTCCAGGTTTCGCACAGGGAGCGGTACATCTCCGCGGCCAGGTCCACGACGTCGCCGGGCAGCGGCGGCGGGGCGGGCCACGTGGCGCGGGGGCGCCCTTCGCGCACCCACTCCTCGACCCGGTCCTGCAAGCCGCTCGCGGCGTAGTGGTCGCGGAACACCTGCTTGCTGACGTGGGCCCCGTCGAGCAGCAGCCGGGCCTCGTCGGGCGTTCCGGCGTGGTCGACCAGGATCAGTTCGCCCCGGTCGTCGCGGCCGAACTCGACCTTCCCGTCGGCGTGCACGAGGCCGACGGTGCGCGCGTGCTCCGTGACGATCTCGTCCACGGCGCGCGTGCGCTCCTCCAGGGCGGTCTGCTGGGCGTCGTCCAGGCCGCCGGTCTCGGCGGCCTCTCCGCGGTCGATGAAGCGGTCGATCTCCTCCAGCTTGGTGGTGTATTCGATGGCCGGGCGGTCCAGGACGGCGCCCGGCCGGGGCGGTGCGTCCAGTCCGATGTCGGCCGGCGTCAGCCGCCCGAGCGCCAGGCGGCGGAGGACGGACGAGCCGGGCGGGATGATGTTGCGGAAGATGACCTGGAGCGGGATCAGGTGGTTGACGTCGGCGGGGGCGAGCGGGTGGAGCCGCGGGTCGATGACGCGCAGGAGGGTGAACTCCAGCCGGCCGGGCGGGTGGAAGGCGCGGTAGTGGGTGGGGATGCCCGCGCGGGCGAACAGGTCGAAGTTGAAGGCCGCGATGCGGCAGCACGCCTCTCCCTTGTCGGGGATGCGGTCGGGCATTTTCCCGTAGTGGAAGACGGAGTAGTCGTCGGTGAATTCGAAGCACCCCACCCCGCTCCGGCCGGGCTCCGGCTCCCGCCGGGCGACCAGGTTCTTCGTCGAATACCTCTTCGGCAACGCGCTGTCCTCCCGCTCGCGGTCTCTCAGTCGGCCGAGGGGGCTCTCAGTCGACCAGGGACAGGTCGTCGAGGGCGGGGATCCACTCGACGGTGGCGGGCGCGTTCCGCGCGCCGCTGAACCAGAACTCGCGCACCACGCCGCTCTCCCGCAGCTCGGTGAGCCGCTCCACGGCGGCCTGCGGCCGGCGGGTGAAGGCGTAGCACATGGGGCCTTCGGAGCTCATCGCGATGGCGTCGATCTCCTTGCCGTTCCGGGCCTCTTCCAGCAGGAATTTGACCTGGTCGGACTGCATGTCGATCTGCTTCTGCTTGAAGTAGCTCTCATACGTCAGGAAGTTGACCGCCTCGCAGAAGGCGCGGTAGTCGGCCTCCATGACGGAGGTGGCGAGGTTCATCAGGACGGCGTGCGCGGTGCGCCGGGCCTCTTCGGCGGGGATCGGCAGCGTACGGGCGAAGAATTCCCGCTCCACTTCGCCGTGCATCTGGTGGCCGTTCGGGATGATCACGAGGATCGGCCAGGACGGGAACGGCGTCGAGATCAGGACCGGCGGGCGACGACCGCCGCCCGCGTACCGGGTCGGCACGAGATAGCGCTTCGGGTCGTCGGAGAAGTCGTCGGGGTTGCGGTGCCCGCCGTCGACCAGGAAGCCGCCGCGCTCGATCAGGTTGGGGCTGGCGCCCGAGGTGCCCGCGCGGCCCGCGGCCCGCGCGATCTCCGCGCCGTCGATCGGCCGGCCGGTGAACTGGGCGTACGCCCGGCCGACCGCGACCGCGGTGGTGGTGCCGGAGCCGAAGCCGGTGTGCGGCGGCAGCCCCTTGGTGATGACGACGCGCGCGGCGGGCCCGTCCCACGCGGCGCGCAGCCGGTCCAGGAGCGCGGTCACGGCCTCCGCGTGGGCCGCGCCGTTCTCATCGGCCTCGACCGTGTTGTTCCCGGCCGGGAGGATCAGGGCCTCGAAGCCGGGTGAGCGGAGCGCCATGGAGGCCATGCCGTTCCGCCGGCCGGTCTCGCCGTTCAGGTCGATGAGGGTGAAACTGACGCGGCATCCGGTGCGGATGCGGACGCCCCATTCCTGCGAGTCTGCCTCGGACATGCTCTCTCCCTCGCGAAGCGGTGGCGCCGGTTATTTGAGTGCGTCCTCGCCGGGAATTTCGACGACCAGATCCGCGTATGCGGCGCCGGATTCGATCAGCCCCCAGCGCTGCATCCACGCATAGGACTTCTCGAACTCCTCGCGGGCGTACGGGGCCGGCTCCGCATAGCGCAGCCGGGGCAGGTGGAAGTCGTCCGGCGTGAGCACGCCGTGGAACTCCTCCGGCAGCGAGTCGATCAGGTAGTGCAGATACCGGCGCTTGTCGGCGTTGATATCGGCGACGGCACGGCCGATGGCGCGGTTGCAGGCCGCGTACACGGCGGGGTCGAAATCGGGCGCGGCCAGCTCCAGGCCCGCGTAGTGGGTCTCGATGACCTTCTGGAAGCCCTGCTTCTCCGCCAGTGCGATCCATGGCTCCGAGAGCGCTACGACCGCGGCCTCGCCCTTCTTGACGGCGTGGTAGCCGTCGATGGTGTGATAGCCGACCGTTTTGATCTCGGAGGGCGTCAGGAAACCCTCCAGCATCTGGATCGCGGCGTAGTGGTTGCCGTTGTGGAAGCTCACGGCGATCGGGGCGTCGGCGAGCGTCTGCGGGTAGGTGTACCGCGAACCGGGGGCCGCCATCAGGGCCATGACCGCGATGGAGGACCGCTTGCCGATGATCTTCGCGCCCCGGCGGCTGTCGTGGGCCCGCCGGATCTGCCCCCATTCACAGGCCCGGTACAGATCGACCTGGCCCTCTTCGAAGGGCACATGATTGCGAATGGAGTCGACGAGCTGATGGTCTTCGGCAGGCTCGGTGAGAGTCTGTTCGGCCCGATTCTTGACGAATTCCACTTCGATGTCCTCGGCCGCGAAGTAGCCGTGTTCCTCCGCTACCAGCCAAGGGAGTGCGAAAACCGCGGAGGGACCAATTCCTTCGGTGCGAACCGTAGTCGTCACGTCGACGATCTCCTTCTCACAAAGGGGGTTTCTCGCCCGGTCAGGCTAAACACAGCGGTGCGGCAGGAGCAAGAGGCTTTCTGCTCAACAGAATTCCTCCACACGTCATGTCCCGAGGCGCGCGGGAGTGGTCACGGGGCTGCGGATACAAAAGTCAAGGAATGTCGCCGGTCAGCGTCGTCAGGGCCGGTCCTCCGGTGGGTCCCCGGACGGGCGCGCGCGCCTGCCGGACCTTCAGCACCGCCTGCGCCCTGCCGGCTCCGAGCGCGAGGCAGACGGGATGTTCCGCGCCGGAGAGCAGGCCGAACAGGAAGCCCCCCGCGAACGCGTCGCCGGCCCCGAGCGCACTCGGGGCCGGGATGATCTCCTCGCCGGTCAGCAGATGGCGGCCGGCGGGGCCGTGCACGAGCGCCCCGCGGCTCCCCAGGGTGACGACGGCCAGCGTGCCGCGCCCGGCCAGTTCGGCCGCCGCGTCCTGTGCCGTCGCCCTGCCGGTGACCGCCGTGACCTCGGATTCGTTGCCGAGGACGATGTCCGCCCCGGCCGCCAGAAGGGCGTCGAAACGCTGCCGGTGCTCCAGGACCAGCCGCCGGTCCGAAAGGGCGAGGATCCGCGCCGCGCCGACGGCGGACGCGGCGGCCAGGGCGGCCCGCCCCACCTCCAGCCCCTCGTCGGAGGCGAGGAGATACCCCTCGAAGAGAACCGCGTCGCAGGAGAGCGGCCGGGCGAAGTGGGCCGCCACGCCGTCGCGCAGGGCCCGCAGCCGCCCCGGTTCGCCCTGCCAGATGAGGAAGGCCCGCTCGCCGTCGGGCAGGAGCAGCACCAGACATCGGCCGGTGGCGCCCGTCGCGCCGTGCGCGCCCGGCGGCAGCGGCACGCTCACGCCGCGCGCGGCGAGGTCGGCGCCGATCGCCCGCGCCAGGTCGTCCGTCATCGAGGCCGTCAGCAGCGACGCGTGCCCGCCGCTCGCCGCGAAGGCCACGCAGGTGTTGGCGGCGCTGCCGCCCGCCGTCGCCGCTCCCGGCCCGCCGGCGAGGCGCTCGACCGCGGCCTCCAGGGCCGCGCGGTCGCGGAACGCCGCCGTGCCGGGGGCGACGCCCAGCGCCTCGCACGCGCCCGGCCGTACCGCGACGACGATGTCGGCGAGCGCGTCTCCTACGGCGACCAGGCGCGGGCGGTCCATCAGAAGTGCTCCGCCAGCTCGGAGAAGCGGTCGATCCGGAGCAGGTGGTCGGGGGCTTCCGGCACGGGCTGCCGCTCCAGCACCCAGGTGTCGGGGTGCGGTACGTACACGGCGCGCAGCCCGGCCGCGAGCGCGGGCACGATGTCGGACTTCGGGGAGTTGCCGATCATCCAGGTGCGGTCGGCGTCGGCCTTGGCCTGCTCCACCACCGTGGTGTAGGTGTCGACGGTCTTCTCCGGGACCACGACGACGTCCTCGAAGAGCGGGGCCAGCCCGGACCGTTCGACCTTGGTGGTCTGCTCGTCGAACTCCCCCTTGGTCAGCAGGATCAGCCGGTGCCGGCGCCGGAGGTGCGACAGGGTCTCCCGCACTCCGGGAATCAGCACAGGCACTTGGTCGAGAATGCGGTCACCGAGCTCGGTGATGGCCTGGGCGTGGTCGACGGACGCCACTTGCGCGTGCACCTGCTCATAGCATTCGTGCAGGCTCCGGACGAAGCTCTTGGCGCCATAACCGTGCACCTTGCAGTTCGCGGTCTCGATCTCGTCGAGCATGGTGCGCAGTTCGGCGCGGGTCGTCCGGTCGTGGAAGACGAGGTCGATGAACTCCTCGATGGCACGCTCGAAATAGATGTTGTTCTCCCATAGCGTGTCGTCTCCATCGACGAGCAGACACTGGTTGACGATCAAGCTCAGCCCCCAACGGGTGATCACACGGAACTCGGGTGAAAGGCCATCTGCCGCGTCGCACAAGGGCATTCGCTGTCGCTGTTCGGCCTGGTGGGAAAATTATGCCTCACACGAGCTTCGGGATCACCTCGTTCGTCAACAGCAGGAATGAGCTGTGGCTGAGCGGAGCGCAGAGCAGGTAGTGCAGCCCTATCTGTTCCTGAAGGGCCTGAATCCGCTCGGCGACACGGGCCGGGCTGCCGTGAATGATGACGTCGTCCACATACCGTTCCACCGCGCTCCGGCGCGCCCCCTCGTCCTGAGGCGGCGATCCCGGCCGCAGCCGCTTCGAGTATTTGCGGCGGGAGGGATCGCTCATCGATCCCACGGTCCACTGCGCGCCGCGTACCGCGATTTCGCGTGCCTCTTCGTCCGTGGGGGCCACGGCGATCAGCCGCGCCATGGGGGTGACCCGCCCCTCCACGGAATGCCCCGCGTCCGCCAGCCCCGCGCGATAGGCCGCGTATTTGACGCCGATGTCCGCGTGGGTGGAATGCGGGTCCATGAGGATGGAGTAGCCGGCCGCCGCGGACCAGGCGATCGCGTCGGGCGACGAGGACGCCAGCCAGACCGGGGGGTGCGGCTGCTGAAGGGGCTTGGGCAGGACTTCCACGTCCTCGAAGGTATGGAATTCGCCGCGGTAGGTGAGGCGTTCGTCCTGCCAGGCGTGCAGCACGATGTCCACGTTCTCGCGGAATTTCGCGTAGCTGCGCTCCAGATCCAGGTCGAATACCTTGAACTCGCCGGGGTCGTTGCCGCGCCCCGCGCCCCAGTTGACCCGGCCGCCGGAGATGACGTCGAGCAGCGCGATCTCCTCGGCGAGGCGCAGCGGGTGGTACATCGGCGCCAGGGAGACGGCGGTGCCGATCCGCAGCCGCTCGGTCCGGGCGGCCACGAGGGTCCCCATGACGCTCACCGAGGGCGATACGGAATAGGTCGTGAAATGGTGCTCGGCCAGCCATACGGCCTCGTACGCCCCGGACCGCTCCATGATGTCGATGCGGTTCAGCGCCCGGTCGTAGACGGTGGACAGGGAGTGTTTCCTGCCCGGCCAGGAGAAGAACTGCAGCACGCCGAAGCGCAGCCGCTCCCGCGCGGACGCGGCATGGCCAGTCGTTGGGTTCATGGCAATCATCCGAGTTTCGAGGAGCGCTGATAGGAGACCTTGGGATCCGTGAGCACGTTCACGAGATAGGGCGCGTCCGCCGCGAAGGCGCGTCGCAGCGCGGGGGCGATGTCCGCCGGGCGTTCGACCGTCTCCCCGGCGCCGCCGAGCGCCTCGACGAGCCGGTCGTACCGGCACCCGGGCCGCAGATCGGCGGCGACGTCGCTGCCGTAGAGCTCGCGCATGGGGTGTTTCTCCAGCCCCCAGATGCCGTTGTTCCCGACGATCATGGCGACGGGCAGCCGATGGCGTACGAGGGTGTCGACGTCGCTCGCGGAGAAGCCGAACGCGCCGTCGCCGAGGAGCAGCGCGACCTGGCGGCCGGGGTGGCGCAGCCGGGCCGCGGCGGCGTATCCGACGCCGCTGCCCAGGCAGCCGTACGGGCCGGGGTCGAGCCAGTGGCCGGGGCGGTGGGAGTCCAGGAACTTGCCCGCGTACGACACGAAGTCGCCGCCGTCGCCGACGACGACGGCGTCCCGGTCGAGCTGCGCGCGCACCTCGCCGACCACCCGCGCGGGGTGGATGGGGGTGCTGTCGGAGCACAGTCGGGCTTCCTCGGCGCGGCGCAGGGCCCGCTCCCGCTCCTGGAGCCGCCCGATCCACTCCTCGTGGCCGCGGCGTTCGCCGCGCCAGGCCGCCATGGCGTCGAGAATGGCGGCGAGGTCCCCGGCCGGCGCCGCCGCCGTCGCCACGTGGGCCGCCCGCTGCGCGGGGTCGTCGACGATGTGCACGACCTGGGCGTCCTTGAACCGTCCGAAGGACAGGCGGAAGTCGAGCGGCGTGCCGACGACCGCGACGACGTCGGCCTCCGTGAGGGCGCGCCGGGCCCGGGCGAAGGCCAGTTCATGGTCGGCGGGGAGGCAGCCGCGCCCCTGCCCGTTCATGAACACCGGTACGCGCAGCTCCTCGGCGCAGTGGCGCAGCGCGTTCCAGGCGCCGCCCCACCAGACGTCGCCGCCCGCGACCAGGGCGGGCCGCTCGGCTCCGGCAAGCAGTTCGGCGGCCTTGCCGATCTCGTCCGGATCGGGCGAACTGGCTTGCTTCAAAGGTGCGTTGGCGAGGGCGACGGCCGCCCGGCGGTGAAGCACGTCGATGGGGAAGTCCAGGAAGACCGGCCCGCGGTGGGGACTCGTCGCCAGGGCCAGCGCGTCGCGCACCTCGTCGGCGATGCGGTCCGTCGCCGTGACCGTACGGGCGGCCTTGGTGACCGGCGCGACCATCGGTACGTGGTCCAGCTCCTGGAGGGAGCCGGAGCCCCAGCGGCGCTGAGAGGCCCGGCCGCCGAGCACGACGAGCGGTGAGCCGTTGAACCAGGCGCCCGCCATGGCGCTGATGCCGTTCGTGACGCCGGGCCCGGCGGTGAGCAGGGCGACGCCGGGGCCGCGGGTGAGCTTGGCGTACGCCTCCGCGGCGAAGACGGCGGTCTGTTCGTGGCGGACGTCGACGATGCGCAGACCGGCCTCGTCCGCCGCGTGCAGGAGGGAGAAGATATGGCCGCCGGAGAGCGTGAAGACGGTGTCCACACCGGCGTTCCGCAGGGCGGCTACGGCCAGTTCGCCGCCTTCTCCTTCGATGTCGAGGGCGGTGTCGGGGGCGCTGTCGGTGGCGGCATCGACGCCGATGTCGGCGTTCACGGGTTTCCCCCGGCCTGCGCCGCCCTCACCGTGCCGGCCGTCGTCAAGGTGCTGTACGAACTCGGGTGGTTCACGCTGCCCCCGGTGCCGCCGATGCCATTACGTCCGTACCGGCCGCGGTGTCGCGGCCGTCTTCGTCGCGCGGTGGTGCGGCTGCCTGCACGGGTCAGGCGCCCGTGTCGCCCGGCTCCTTCTCCAGTGCGCCGACATTCGGCGCGTCGACTTTCGGCGCGTCGGCCTCCGGTGCGCCGACTTTCGGCGCGTCGGCTTCCTGTGTGCCGACCCTCAGTTGGTGGAAGGGCGCGTCCCGGTCGGCTTCGGGCTCGCGGGGCAGCCCGAGGAGGCGTTCGCCGATCAGATTGCGCTGGATTTCGTCGGTGCCGCCCGCGATGGACAGCGACTGCACGGACAGCGCCATCTGCTGAAAGGCGCCCCCGGCGGTGGTCTCGCCGCCCGTCACCATGGCCTCGGCGCCCAGGAGCGAGAGGCTGATGTCGCGTGCCTCGCGGCCGAGCGCGGAGCTGACGACTTTTCCCAACGACGCCTCGGGGCCGGGTTTGCGGCCCTTTCGGCGCGCGGCACGGGCCTGCTGCACACGCATGCGGTTGGTCTCCGCCACCGCGTGCATGGCCGCGATCCGCTGGCGTACGAGCGGGTCCCGGTCCTTGCCGGTCTCCTGGGCGAGGCGGGTCATCGCGGCGGGCGTACGGACTCCGGGGACGGTGGGCCGCTCGCGCTCGGCGCGGCGGCTCTCCTCGATCAGGTCGCCGATCCTGCGGTCGAGCATGCCGCCCCGCCGGCCGGGCGAGGCGATGCGGGCGGGCCGGAGCACCCCGCCGCCGCCGACCTCCACGCGCTCGTACATGAGGGACGCCTGGGCCACCGGCCAGCCCTGGCCGAGGGCGCCGATGAGGTTCTCCGCGGGGACGACGACGTCGGTGAGGAAGACCTCGTTGAAGGTGGCGCGGCCGTTCATCTGGCGGATGGGGCGGACCTCGACGCCGTCCTGGTCGAGGTCGACGACGAAGTAGCTGATGCCTTTGCGCTTGGGCACGGAGGAATCGGTCCGGGCGAGGACCAGGCCGCGCTCGGCGGCCTCGGCCTCCCGCGACCAGAGCTTCTGGCCGTTGAGCACCCACCGGTCTCCGTCCCGGTCGGCGCGGAGCTGGAGGGCGGCGAGGTCGGAGCCGGCGCCCGGCTCGCTGAACAGCTGGCACCAGGATTCCGCTCCGGCGGCCAGCGCGGGCACCCAGCGCCGGCGCTGTTCCTCGGTGCCGAATTCGATGAGGATGGGGCCGCCGATCATCTGGCCGACGCCGCCGGGCGGTCCGAGCGCCCCGGCCCGGCCGATTTCCTCGGTTATGATCTTGGCTTCTTTGCGCTGTGTTTTCCGGCCGCCCATGCCGACGGGCCAGGTGGGAAATGCGAATCCGGCGTCCGCGAGCCGCTGCCACCATTCCCCGAGCAAGAGGTCGACCTGCCAGTTCTCCTTGAGCCAGGTCCGTACGTCGGCGCGCACTTCGTCCAAGAGATCGGAATTCTGGCCCTGGAACACGCGTCTCCCACCTCCGGGCGGCGCCGCCGGACGACGCCGAATGATCATTCAATCCCGTGGTCAACCGCGCTCAGCATACTCACGCACGGCCGGGTGACAATGGCGATCTTATCGATTTGGCTCATATCCGTCGGCGGCGTATTCGGGAATTGATCAATTTCCCGGCACCGGGCCGCTGAACTGCCTTCTTCTTCCCGGCGTCGGGATCAGGCCGGGAGCCGCCGCACGGAAACGCGCAGCAGCACGGTCCCCGCCACGCACACAAGCAGCACCGTGGGCACCACGGCCCACCAGCCGTCGGCCGCGAGCACCGCGAAACTGGCCATCGGAGGTCCGGCCAGCGAGCCCACGCTGCCCACCTGGGCCACGAGGCCGTTGGTGATGCCGATGTCGGCGGCGGTGGAGACGACCGCCGGGATCGTGGCGAAGACTGCGGCGACCACCAGTTCGTTGGCGATGGCCACGATCACCGCTCCGACGGCGCTCAGGGCGACGCCCGCCGAGCTGAGGAACGCGACGGCCGTGCCGAGCGGCATCAGCAGCGAGGCGGTGAAGACCCGGCGCACGGGCACGCCGCGGCGCAGCAGCCAGCCGCTGAGGAAGCCGCCGACCGTGCCGACCAGGGAGACGCCGCCGGTCAGGGTCCCGGCCTCGGCCGTGGAGACGGACAGTTCCTCGTGCAGATAGGTGGGGAGCAGGGAGACGACGGCGACGATCGATCCGCTGGCGGTGGCGAACCCCAGGGCGAGGAGCAGCGGCCGGGTGAGCCTGCGGACCCGCCGCTCCCCCGCCGCCGCGGACCGGTCCGCGGCGCTCTCGCCCTCCTCCGCGCCCTCGGCGCCGGCCGCCGCGAGGCGGGCGGACCGGCCGAGGACGACGGCGGCCACGGCGCCCATCGCGAGGAGCGTGACCGCGGCGATGGCCAGCCAGGTCCGCCAGCTGAACCAGGCGGAGAGCAGGCCGCCGGCGAAGAGTCCCAGCGCCAGTCCGACGGGGAAGAAGGTGCCCCACACGGCGAGCGCGGTGATGCGCCGGACGCCCCCGCCCATGGAGATGATCACCGCGGGCGCGGCGACCACCACGGCCACGTAGCCGAGGCTCTCCACCAGCCGCGTCGCCATCATCGAGCCGAAGCCGCCGGTCCGCGAGCCGAGGAAGCCGGCGACGGCCATGACGAGGCAGCCGGCCACCAGGGCCCGGCGGAGCGGGAAGCGCACCAGGAGGTAGCTCACCGGGATGCCGAACAGCGCGGCGACGGCCGTCGTGGCGGAGGTGACCAGCGACATCTGGTCGAGGGACAGCCCCAGCGCGCCCCGCAGCTGCACGGCGATGGGGGCCATTTTGCCGAGGCTCATGGCCGCGAGAATCCCGCAGCAGTAGACGAGGGCGAACCGCGACCAATAGCTCCACGAAAAGCTTGTCGGGGCCGACTCCGCCGGTAATACTCTCTGCGGAGTATCCGATTTCTTCTCTACGTCCAAGGCGGCGCGGCTCCTCCTTCGGCGAACCGGCTCATTTCCCGGTCGCGGACAGCTCGTTGGAGCGTATGGGAGCGCTACCCCGACAGCAAGGGGACACCTCGGACGGCCGCGCGCCACGGTCCCGGTGGCCTTGTTCAGCGGGTTGACGGCCGCCACCGGCTTGCCGCTACCTTGACGGAGGGCAATCCGCCCGGCCGCCGCACGGCCCGTCCGGCCCGGCCGTCGGCCGCCTGCCGACCACCTGCTGTTGACACAGGAGAGGTCATTCGAATGCCGAGCAGTCAGACCGGATTACCGCTCAAATACGGATTGAACCCCCAGCAGGCGCGGGCCATGGTGACAATGCCGGACGGCGGCCCCCTGCCGTTCTCCGTATTGAATGGCACGCCTTCCGTCGTCAATCTCCTCGACGCGCTCCAGGGCTGGCAGTTGGTGCGGGCGGCGAGCGCGGCGCTCGGGGCGCCCGCCGCGGCCTCCATGAAACACGTCTCCCCGGCCGGCGCCGCCGTCGCGGGCGAGACCGACGCGACCGCCCGCGCCACGTTCGCGCTGGACGCGCCGCTCTCGGACGTGGCGTCCGCGTACGCGCGGGCCCGCGACTGCGATCCGCGCTCGTCCTACGGCGACATGGCGGCCGTGTCGCATCCCGTCGACGCGGACACCGCGCGGCTCCTGGCCCGCGTCGTCTCCGACGGCGTCATCGCCCCCGCGTACGAGCCGGGCGTCCTCGCGACGCTCTCCCGCAAGAAGCGCGGCACGTTCCTGGTGCTGGAGATGGACCCCGGCCACGTACCGCCGCAGGAGGAGGTCCGGGACGTCTTCGGGGTGCGCCTCGTCCAGGACCGGGACCCCCTGACGATCGACGGCGCCGCACTGGGCGACGCGGAGGGTTTCACCGAGGAGCTGCGCCGGGACGCGGTGCTGGGGCTGATCGCGGCGCGGTACGCGCAGTCCAACTCGGTGGCGTACGTCCTGGGCGGGAAGACGGTCGGCATCGGCACGGGGCAGCAGTCGCGGGTGGACTGCGTGCGGCTGGCCGGGGAGAAGGCCGACCGCTGGCGGCTGCGGCGGCACCCGCGGATCACCGGCGGCGCGTTCCCGGCCGGCACGCCGCTCCAGGAGCGGGTGAACACCGTGCTGCGGACGGTCGACGAGCTCGACGCCGGTGAGCGCGCGGCGTGGCTGTCCCGCGAGGCGCCCTGCACGCTCGCCTCGGACGCCTTCTTCCCGTTCCGCGACAACGTGGACGTCGCCGCCGCGCACGGCGTGCGGTGCGTGGTGGAGGGCGGCGGATCGAAGCGGAGCGACGAGGTCGAGGCGGCCTGCCGGGAGCACGGCATCGTCCTGGTCCGTACGGGCCTGCGGCTGTTCTCCCACTGACCGCTCTCCCACTGGAACATTCCCCGAGGGCTACCGGACGGCGGCGGGCGGCGCGGCATGGCATCCGAGTTCCACGACATCGGCATAGACGACGCAATGGCGCGGCGCTCCCTCAAGTGGGGGCGGAACGGCCCCTCGGTGCTGGGCGCGTGGGTGGCCGAGATGGACTTCCCGCCGGCGCCGGAGGTCCGGGAGGCGCTGCACCGGGCGGTCGACCGCGGCGAGACGGGCTATCCGCTGCGCGACATCCGCACGGGGCTGCCCGCGGCCTGCGCCGACTGGCTGCGGGACAGCTTCGGCTGGTCCGTGCCGGCCGAGCAGATCTTCCTGGTGCCCGACATCCTCACCGGCGCCGGCCTGGGCATCGACGCGTACAGCCCGCCCGGGTCGGCCGTGGTCGTCCCGACGCCCGCCTATCCGCCGTTCTTCGAGATCGTCGAGGCGCTGGGCCGCCCCCTCGTCGAGGTGGCGCTGACGCCCGACGGCGGACGCCCGGCGCTGGACATAGAGGCCATCGGCGCGGCGCTGGCCGCGGGCGCGCGGACCGTCGTCCTGTGCAGCCCCCACAATCCGGCCGGGCGGGTGTTCACCCCGGCGGAGCTGACCGCCCTGCGCGACGTCGTCACCGCGCACGGCGCGCGGGTGATCGCCGACGAGGTACACGCGGGCCTGGTCTACCCCGGTCACCGGCACGTTCCGTACGCCTCGCTCTCCGCCGAGGCGGCGGCGCACACCATCACGGTGACGTCCGCGTCGAAGGCGTGGAACATCGCCGGGCTCAAGTGCTCCCAGGTCATCCTGACGAACCCTCAGGATGTGGTGCGCTGGCGTCAGTTGCCCTTCCACGCGCGGCACGGATCGAGCACGCTGGGCATCGTCGCCAATATCGCCGCCTACCGCGAGGGGGACGCGTGGCGGCGGCGCGCGGTGCGCTATCTGGACGGGAACCGCCAGTTCCTCGCCCAGGCGCTCGCGGCCGAACTGCCGGAGGTCGGCCACCGCTCGCCGGAGGCCACCTATCTGGCGTGGCTGGACTGCCGGGGCCTCGGCCTGGACGACCCCGGCGGCTATTTCCTGCGGCACGCCAAGGTGGCGCTGAGCGACGGATCCGTGTTCGGGGCCGCCGGACGCGGCTTCGTACGGCTCAACTTCGCCACCTCGCGCCCCCTGCTCCAGCGCATCGTCACCGCGCTGGTCAAAGCCGCGCGGGAACGCCCGTGAGCGCGTCGAGACCTGCCCGGACCGGCGGATATACGGAGGAAACGGTGACCGACACGGCAACGGACCCGGAGCGCGGCTCGTCCGCCGGCGACGCGACGGAGGTGGTCTTCGCGGTGGACGGGGAAACGGTCCGCCCCGTCCTCGACGTACGCGAATCCCTCCTCGACGTGCTGCGCGAGCGGCTGGCGCTGACGGGTGCGAAGAAGGGCTGCGACCACGGCCAGTGCGGCGCGTGCACCGTGCATGTCGACGGCCGCCGAGTGCTGGCGTGTCTGACCCTCGCCCTCCAGGTCCGGGGCCGGGCGGTGACGACCGTCGAGGGGGTGGCCGCGCCGGACGGCGCCCCGCACCCGCTTCAGCAGGCGTTCATCGACCATGACGCGCTCCAGTGCGGCTACTGCACGCCGGGCCAGATCATGTCGGCCCTGGCGTGCGTGGCCGAGGGCCACGCCGGGGACGACGACGAGATCCGGGAGTACCTCAGCGGCAACCTGTGCCGGTGCGGCGCGTATCCGGGGATCGTGGCCGCGGTCCGCGAGTACGCGCGCGCGACGGCGGACTGAGCCGATGCGCCCCTTCTCCTACCGCGCGCCCGCGACCGTCGCCGAGGCCGTCGCCGCGCTCGCCGAGGGCGGGCCCGGCGCGCGCCTGCTGGCCGGCGGGACGAGCCTGTACGACCTGATGAAGCTGGGCGTGGAGGCGCCGTCGGCCGTCGTGGACATCGGGCGGCTGCCGGAGCTGACGGGGTTCGACACGTCCGGCCCCGACGAGCTGGTCTTCGGCGCCTGCGCGCGGATGGCCGACGTCGCCGAGGACGCGGTGCTGCGCGCCGGCTATCCGGCGCTGGCCGAGTCGCTGGCCCAGGCCGCCTCGCCGCAGGTGCGGAACATGGCGACGGTGGGCGGCAATCTGCTCCAGCGCACCCGGTGCGGCTATTTCCGCGGCGGACCGGCGTTCCCCTGCGACAAGCGGCGGCCGGGCAGCGGCTGCGCGGCCCGCGGCGGCCTCGACCGGGGCCACGCCGTGCTCGGCGCGGGCGGCGCCTGCACCGCCGCCTACCCCGGCGACTGGGCGGTGGCGCTGCTCGCCTTCGGCGCCCGGCTCGACCTGTACGGGCCCCATGGCGCCCGTACGATCGCGCTGGCCGACCTCCACCGGGACCCGGCCGACGCCCCGCACCTGGAGCACACCCTCGGCGCGGGCGAACTCATCGTCCGCATCCGCGTCCCGGCCACCGCCGCCGGACGCGCTTCCGTCTTCCACAAGGTCCGCGACCGCGAGTCCTTCGCCTTCGCGCTGGCGTCCGCGGCCGTGGTGCTCGCCCTCGACGGCCGGGGCCGGGTCGCGGACTGCCGGATCGCGCTGGGCGGCGTCGCCACGCGACCCTGGCGCGCCGAAGCGGCCGAACGGGTCGTCATAGGAGGCCCGTTGACGCGGGAGAGCGCCGTGCGCGCGGGCGAGGCCGCGTTGGCCGGCGCCCGGCCGGGCTCGCACAACGCCTTCACGATCCGGCTCGGGGCGCGGGTCGTCGCGCGGGCGCTGCGTACGGCCGCGGAACGGAGCGCCTCATGAGCGCCGCGGCCCCCGACGCCCCGCTCCCCCGTGTCGACGCCTACGAGAAGGTGACCGGCGCGACCCGCTACAGCGCGGACCGCACGCCGCCCGGCCTCGCGTACGCCGCCCTCGCCGTCGCGACCGCGGGCAAGGGCCGCGTCACGCACGTCGAGACCGCCGCGGCCCGTGCCGTGGACGGCGTGCTGCTGGTGCTGACCCGCTTCGAGGAGCACGAACTGCGCCCCGCGGGCTACCGGTTGAGCGGCGGCTACGGCTTCCAGACCCTCCAGCCGCTGCTGGACGACCGTATCGCCTACCGCGGCCAGCCGATCGCGCTGGTCGTCGCCGAGTCCCTGGTCGCGGCCGCCGAGGCGGCAGCGCTGGTCGGGGCGCGGTACGAGGAGAAGCCGGTGGCCGTGACGCTCGACGCGCCGGGCGCCGAGACGCTCGGGCAGGCGGCGGCCCTGCCGCAGCCGATGTTCGCGGACACGGCGGTGGGCGACGCCGACGCGGCGTTCGCGCGGAGCCCGGTGCGGTTCGACGCGGAGTTCGACGTCGGCGCGCAGCACCAGGTCCCGATGGAGCTGCTGGGCACGGTCGTCGAGTGGCGCGGCGACGACCTCGTCGTGCACGAGTGCACGCAGAACTCGGGGGCGGTGCGGCACGGCCTGGCCCGCCAGCTGGGCATCGACCCGGCCCGTGTCCGCGTGGTGTCCCCGCAGGTCGGCGGCGGTTTCGGGCAGAAGACGTGGCTCCAGTCGCATGTCGGCCCGCTGGCCGTCGCCGCGCGCCGGCTCGGCAGGCCGGTCAAGCTCGTGGTGGACCGGACGCAGACGTTCCACGGGAGTACGTTCCGCCCCGCGAGCCGCCATCGGATACGGCTCGGCGCCGACCGGTCGGGGCGGCTCACGGCCGCCGTCCACGAGACGCGGCAGCAGACGTCGCGACACGACCTGTTCGCCTCCGACTTCACGTCGGTCACCGCGCGCATGTACGGGATCGCGGACTTCCGGGGCCATCAGCGGCTGACCCGCACCGATGTGCAGACGCCGGGGTTCATGCGCGCCCCCTTCGAGCACGCCGCCGTGTTCGCCCTCGAATCGGCGGTGGACGAGATCGCCTGCGCCACGGGCCGCGACCCGGTGGCGCTGCGCCTGGCGAACGACACGGGCACCGACCCCGTGACCGGGCGGCCGTTCTCCTCCCGCCATCTCGCCGCGTGTCTGCGCCGGGGCGCGGAGCGGTTCGGCTGGGCGGCCCGCCCGCCGCGGCCCGGCTCGATGCGCGCGGACGACGGCGCCCTCGTCGGGTGGGGCGTCGCCGCCGGCGCGTACCGCGCCTCGGCGGGCCCCGCCGTCGCGCGGCTGCGGCTGGCGGCCGACGGCACGGTCGCCGTCGAGGTGTCGGGGCACGAGATGGGGCAGGGCCTGCGGACCGCGATCGCCCGTACCGTCGCCCTGGACCTGGGGATCGCGGCCGCGCGCGTACGGATCGGGGTCGGCGACACCGGCGGGGTGCCGCAGCACCTGACCGCCGGTTCGTGGGGGACGGCCACGGCGCTGCCCGCGGTCCACGCCGCGCTGCGGGAGCTGCGGGCGCGCCTGGGGGCGCCGGACGAGGGGCCCCTCGATACGGTCGCGGCGGCGGCTTCGACGGCTGCCGCGGGGCGGCCGGAGACCGTGGTGGAGGCGGTCTCCCTCCCGCCGGGCCAGTCCGCGCGGGCCGCCGACCGGCTGCGGGCGGGGCTGCCCGCTCCGGCCGGGCCGGAGTATCCCGGCTTCACGGCGTTCAGCTTCATCGCCCATTTCGCGGAGGTCCGCGTCGAACCGGATATCGGGCGGGTCCGGGTGGCGCGGGTGGTGAGCGTCGTGGACTGCGGCCGGGTCGCGAGTCCGGTGACCGCCGCCTCGCAGATCCGCGGGGGCGTCGTCTGGGGCATCGGGGCGGCGCTGCGCGAGCGCAGCGAGCCCGATCCCCGCTTCGGCGGGTTCCGGAACGCCGATCTGGCCGAGTACGTCGTCCCGGTCAACGCCGATGTCGGACGGATCGACGTCGAGTTCATCGACGTGCCCGATCCGCTGGTCAACCCGCTCGGGGTGAAGGGGTGCGGCGAGGTGGCGCTGGTGGGGGTGGCGCCCGCCATCGTCAACGCGATCCATCACGCGACGGGGCGGCGGCACCGGGCGCTGCCCGTCCGGGTGGAGGACGTGCTCGCGTAGCGGAATGGCTGGTTCGTGGAGAACGTGCTCGCGTAGCGGAATGGCCGGTTCGTCAATTCGCCGTAGTGGTACCGGAGTTGACTGGGCTACTGTCGGGGCGATGCGCAGCCGTCCGTACGTCGCAGCCATGCTGTCCGCCCTCGTTCTGACGGCGTGCGGCTCCTCGGCCGAGCCGCCGCGCCCGCACGGGCCCACCGGGTCGGACGCCCCGACGAGGGAAGCCGGGCCGAAGGACCCCACGGGGCCTGCCGAGCCAAAGCTGCCGACCGGGCCCGGGAGCCCCACGGGGCCGGCGGAGCGGCGGGCGACGCGCGGGGACGGCGCCGAGCTGATGTACCGCGCGGGCGGGCGGACCAGCGCGCAGAACCCCGCGTTCTCGCCGGACGGGAAGTCGATGCTCTTCACCCTCTTCCACGATGGCTACAACGCGGGCTCCGCCGCGCTGCGGGTGCTCCCGCCGGGAGCCGACGGGCCGTCCGCCCGCGCGGCGCGCGGCGGTTCGCGGAAACTGCTCGACGAGTCCGGTCAGGCCGCGGTGAACCTGCCCGGTTCCAGCTGGCACCCGGCCGCCGGGGTGACCTTCGCCTCCGACCGGGCGGACCGCGACGAGATCTGGGTGCTGCCGCCCGGCGGCAAGCCCACGAGAGTGACCCGGCACGGCGGCGCGTCGGGGTATCTGGAGCCCAGTTTCTCGCCGCGCGGGGACTGGATCGCCTTCCAGGAGAGCGTGGAGCGGGAGGAACCGGCGCCCTCGGAAGCGGAGGACGCGGATCCGGAGGACGACGGCGACGAGGCGGAGGAGGAGGCCGCGGCGGCGCGGCCGGAGCGGTCCGCGCTCGGCTCCCTGTGGAAGATCCGGCGGGACGGCAGCGGGCAGACCCGGCTGCTCGACGGCCCCGCCACGGGTACGGACAACCGGCAGCCCAACTGGTCCCCGCGGGGCGACCGGCTCGTCTTCCAGCGCCGCGAGCAGCACAGCGACGCGTGGGCGCTGTACGTCGTGAACGCGGACGGCGGCGGGCTGCGGCGGCTCACCACGGGCTCGGGCGAGCACACCGACGCCACCTGGTCGCCGGACGGCCGTTCGGTGGTCTTCTCCTCCACCTCGGGCGGGCTGGAGATACCGCAGGTCTTCGTGATGTCCGCCGACGGCGGCCGCCCGGTCCGGGTGACGCGGAACAACAGCTATGACGGAGCGCCCAGTTGGTCGCCGGACGGGCGGTGGATCGCCTTCGAGTCCCACCCCGGGGACGAGGAGCGGCCGACGTCGCTGTGGCGCATCCGCGTCCCCGGGGCGTAGGGCGGGCGCGGTCAGCCCGTGGTGATCGTCACGAGGGAGTACTGGGTGACGGTCAGGGCGACGGTGGCCTCGTCGCCGGAGACGGTCCAGGAGACCGGCTGCGGGGCGGGCGAGGGCCCGTCCGGCGAGCTGACCGTGGCCGCCTTCACCTGCTTGCCCGCCGGGACGACGAGCGAGACCGAGCAGGCCGCCGGGGTGACCTTGAAGGCGGCGGGGGCGTCCCCGAAGCCGGTGAAGTTGACCAGCTGCACGATGGTGTCGTCGCCGAGCCGGCTCGCCTCCAGGTGGACGCGGCGGTCGCCGGTGAACTTGACCTGCGCCGGGGCCGCCGCGCGGACCGGGGCGAGGAGCTGGTCGACGCTCGCCTGGTCGGTGGAGGCCAGATAGCTGTGGCCCAGCAGGGCCTTGAAATACCAGCAGACGCCGGAGCCGAACCGATTCTCCTTGCTGACAGGCAGCGGGTCGGCCTTGCGGAAGCCGAGCACGTCGGCGAGGGCCAGTTCGGCGCGGGCCGTGCCCAGCTGGTCGTACGCGGTGGGCGCCGGGCCGGTGATCACGACGGTGCCGCCGCCCGAGACGAAACCGCGCAGCACCTCGGCCTCGATGTCCGAGACGGCCTGGAGGTTGGGCAGCAGCAGCGCCCGGTAACCGGTCAGGTCCGCGGCGGTGAGTCCGGGGCTGGTCACAGTGGTGAACGGAATGTGCTCGAAGACCAGGGCCTTGACGGTGCCGCGGAACTCGCCGAGCCACTGCTGCCGGGTGCAGCTCTCCTCCGCCTCGTCGGCCCACCACTCCTTCACACCGGCGGGCTTCTTGGTGGTGACGTACATGCCGTTGCCCGACGAGGGGCTGACGAAGTCGCGGGAGGCGGCGGAGTGGTACACGCCGACGTCCGCCAGCGTCGTGGCGTCGTACAGCTGCTTCTCGTGGGCCTCGGCGAAGCCGTACATGCGGGTGCGCATCGGGAGGTCGGCGCTGTCGCTCTTGAAGGGCGTCTTGACCTCGTACGCGTTGCAGCCGGAGGCCAGCACCTCGGCCATCACCAGGGAGGCGTCGTCGGCCTTCCAGCCGTAGGAGAACGCCCAGGCGGGCTTGGCGCCGCTGGCGGCCCGCGCGTACTTGTACATCGAGATCAGACAGGTCCAGTCGGAGGCGGTGGCGTGCCGCATCCCGTCGTAGTTGCTGAGGATGTCCACTTCCCAGCACTGGCTGAGCCCCGGCGTCTGCCGGGTGTACGCGCCGTCGAGCCCGATCAGGGTGGCGTACTGGTAGTCCATGCTCACCGTCTCGGAGAAGGTGACCAGGTCCGGGTTGACGGACGCGCCGGCGGCGGCGATGTCGACCTGCCACTGGTGCAGATTGCGGTGGCGCCACTCCACGAAGCGGCGGAAGGTCAGGTTGCCGAAGTCCTTCTTCGTCGGCAGGTCGAGGCCGGTGTCCGCCTTGAAGGCGGTCGCCGCCCAGGTGGATGCGTCGCACCAGTCGGCCGCGCCGTCGAAGTAGATCGGCACGTCCGGCCAGATCGCGTCGACGCCGGTGGCCGCGAGCAGCTTGATCCGGCCCAGGTAGTAGTCGCGCCACGGGGAGTTGGGGCTCATCCAGCAGCTTTCGTCGCCGGGGTCCACCCATACGACCAGGCTGCCGTAGAAGACATTGGGCTTCCCGTCCAGGGAGCGCTGCACCCATGCCTTTCCGTTGCTGTTCTTGTAGAACGAGGGGCCCTTCTCGCCCCCGGCGCTGATCAATTCCAGCGACGGGTAATACATGACGACCCGCATCCCGGACTGGTGCGCCAGGTTCGTGAAAGTTTTGATCGTCTTCAGGTGTGCGGTGTACTCGGCGTCCGTCAGCCAGTTCGACAGGATGGTGTCGACCTCGATCACGCTGACGTGCTGTGCCTTGAGGGCGGCGATCACCGGCTTCAGGGCGCCGGCCTCGGCGTCGTCGTCGAAGGTGGCGTCGGCCAGCCGCGCGTATCTGCTCCAGTCGGGGAAGCCGCCGCCGAGGCGGTCCGCGCCGGGCGGCGCCCCGGCGGGCACGGCCCAGGCGGTCCGGCCCTGCGGGCCCGGCAGGGCGGGCAGGAGATTCGCCGTCAGGGCCGCGCCGCCGACGCCGAGCCCCGCCTGTAAGAGTCTTCTGCGGCCGAATCTTCGCTCTCGGTTCACGGCTTCTCCCTGATTCTCGTATCGGTTCCGCTGCCGGTTCAGCTGTCGGTTCGCAGCTGGTTCCGTAGCCGGTTCTGTTCGGTGCCCGTGAATTCTGCCTGATCGTTTACTGATCATTTCTGGAAATCGGCGGGAGACGCCGCCGGCGGAGGAAATCGTCTCGATCACGACTTGCGTTTTCCGGGAGAAATAAGACAACGATCCGTCAGCGGCGGTTTCTCATACGCCGCGGCGGCGCGCGCGTCAAGCAGGCAAAGGAGCCGTGCGGCGTGGGGCGGGCGAGCAGCGGGCGGCGCGGGCGGGCCCGTTGTCAGTGCCCCCTGCCATGCTGGGAACCGCTCGGCACACCCGCTCGGCCAAGGCCCTTCCGCCGAAGGTTCGTTCACCACCGACAGATCGGAGGACCAGCTCATGCTTACGACCGATCACGTCCTGGGCGCACCGGTCCGGGTCGACCTCGCGACCCCCGACGTCGAGGCGGCCGCCGCCTTCTACGGGGCCCTGTTCGGCTGGGAGTTCGAGCGCGAAGGGCCGGCGGCGGAGGGGCGCGGCGTCTTCCGGCTCGGCGGGGCGGTGGCCGCCGCGGCCGGGCCGCTCGTCGAGGAGGGCGCGGGCTCCGCCTGGACGCTGTCCTTCCGCTGCGCGGACGTGGAGGCGGCGGCGGAGGCCGTCGAGCGGGCGGGCGGCGCGGTGCGCGTCCCGCCGTTCGAGGCCGGCGGGGGCGGCCGGGCCGCCGGGTTCAGCGACCCCGGCCACGCGCGGTTCGCGGTCCGGGAGTCCGGCCGGGCCGGGGCGCTCGGCACGGTCGACGTCCCCGGCGCGCTGTGGTGGACGCAGCTGTACACGACGGACGTGGAGACGTCGAAGCGCTTCTACGGCGCGGTCCTGGCCTGGGAGACGGAGGACGTCGTGCTTGAGCGCGGCGCCGACTACACCGTGGTCTCGCCGCGCGGCGGCGGGATGGCCGCCGCGCACGGCGGCATCATGCAGCTGCCCGCGGAGGCGGCGAGCGCCGGGATATCGCCGGGGTGGCACCCGTACTTCGCGGTCGAGGACTGCGACGCCGCCGTCGCCGAGGCCGTCGCGCACGGCGCGACGCCGGTCCTGCCCGCCGAGTCCTCGAAGGGCATAGGCCGGCAGGCGACGCTCCGCGATCCGTTCCGGGCCCTGTTCTCGGTGAACAGCGCCGCGGTCTGAGCCCGCCCCGCCTCCCCTGCCGCCACCGGTCCCCCCGTCCTGCCCGTCCAGGCGGTTCTCCCTGAGGAGTCATGTGTCAGCGCACGGCGACGACTTCGAGATCGATGTTCAGGCGGCGGCCCGTCATGCCTTTGGCCTTGGTCATGCCGAAGGCGTAGCGGTCGACGACGGCTGTCGCGCCGACGGTCAGCCGGGTGCCGTCGGCGGCCACGGCGCCGAGCGTCAGCACCATCGGCCGGGTGACGCCGAGCACGGTCAGCTCGCCGTGCACGGTGGCCCCCGCGGTGCCGTGCCGGGGGCCCCGGCCGCTGAAGCGGATCTCGGGGTGGGCCGCCGCATTGAGGTAGTCGGCGGACCGTACGTGCTCGTCGCGTCTCGCGATGCCGCTCGCGAAGCTGGCCGCGCGGATCACCGCGTCCACCTCGGAGCCGTCGTCCGCGTCGGTCTCGGCGATGGAGATCTGCCCGTGGTCGATGGAGAAGGTGCCCCGCACCGGGAGCAGCCCGAACATGGCGCGCGTGGTGAAGCGGACCGACGACGCGTCCGGGTCGATGCGGTAGACGCCCGGCGGTGGTTCGTCTCGTCGTTCCGCGCCCTCGGTACCCTCGGTCCTCATCGAAAGCGTCGCCTCCGCTCGTTTTCGGTCCCCTGTGGTCGTGCCAGCGTCTCGCGGCGCCCGCGCGCCCGCAATCGCCGATCGCGCCGGTTCGCCGGCCCGGCGCGGTCCGCTCCGTACGTGCCGTACGGGCTGCCTGCGCCGTACGTGCTGTGCGGGCCGTACGAGTCGTACGGGCTCCCGTGCGGTCGGGGCGCGGGGCCGGCCGCCGGGGCGGGCGGCGGCCGGCCGTCCGGCCCGGGGTCACATGGGGTACTCGGCCTGTGCCGCCCGTACGGTGATCCAGCGGGTCTCCGTGAACGCCTCGATGTTGGCCTCGCCGCCGAACCGCGCCCCGGTGCCGGAGGCCGCCACGCCGCCGAAGGGCACGGTCGCCTCGTCGCCCACGGTCTGGTCGTTGATGTGGACGAGCCCGGTCGGTATGCGCTCGGCGAGTTCCAGGCCGCGCATGACGTCCTGGGTGAGGATGCCCAGGGACAGCCCGTACTCGCTGTCCACGGCCAGGGCGGCGGCCTCGTCGAGGGTCGCGAAGGGCCGGACGGGGGCGACGGGGCCGAACACCTCCTCGCGGTATGCCGGGGAGTCGCCCGCCGGGTCGTCGAGCACGGTCGGCCGGTAGTACAGCTCCTCGTACGTGCCGCCCGCGGCCAGGCGGGCGCCGGACGCCACGCTCGCCGTGACCAGCGCGTGGATCTTGTCGCGCTGCCCGGCGTCGATGACCGGTCCGAGGGCGACGTTCCCGGTGGCCGGGTCCCCCACCGAAAGCCGCGCGGCCTTCTCCGCGAGCCGTTCGGTGTACTCCGCCGCCACCGACTCGTGCACCAGATGGCGGCCGGTGGTCATGCAGACCTGCCCCTGGTGGAAGAAGGAGCCCCAGGCCGCGGTGGACACGGCGCGTTCCAGGTCGGCGTCGGGCAGCACGATCAGCGCCGAGTTGCCGCCCAGTTCCAGGTGTGCGCGCTTGAGGTGGCGGGCCGCCGACTCGCCGACCGCACGGCCGGCCGCCGTGGACCCGGTGAAGGAGATGATCCGCACCCGCGGGTCGGCGACCAGCGCGGCGCCCGCCTCCGCGCCGCCCGGCACCAGGGACAGCACCCCCGGCTCCAGCCCGGCCTCCTCGAAGACCCGCATGAGGGCCGCGCCGCCGCTGACGGCGGTGCGCGGGTCGGGCTTGAGGACCACCGCGTTGCCGAGCGCCAGGGCCGGGGCGACCGACCGGACTGCCAGTACGAGCGGCACGTTGAACGGCGCGATGACCCCGACGACGCCGGCGGGCACGCGGCGCGCGAGGCTCAGCCGGGGCTGCGCGGACGGCA
This sequence comes from Streptomyces sp. NPDC050617, assembly GCF_040654795.1. NCBI lineage: Bacteria > Bacillati > Actinomycetota > Actinomycetes > Kitasatosporales > Streptomycetaceae > Streptomyces > Streptomyces sp. NPDC050617. The sequence continues at coordinate 117,990 of NZ_JBFAIS010000006.1, forward strand.
GGACCTGGCCCGTGGCGCGGGAGGCCAGCGCGGCGGCCTCGTAGCACTCCTGCGCCGCCGTCGCCGTCTCGAACGCGGCCTTGCCGCGGACGCTCCCGGCCTCCCGCACGAGCCAGTCCTCGATCTCCCCGGCGTGCCGGGTGAAGAGGTCCCCGGCCCGGCGCAGCACCTCCGCCCGCCGGGTGTAGGGGGCGCGGGCCCAGGCGCGTTGGGCGTCGGCGGCGCGGGCCGCGGCGCGGGCGACGTCCGTGGCGTCGGCCGCGCCGATCCGCTCCAGCACGGTGCCGGTGGCGGGCTCGGTGACGGGCGCGTCGCCGCCGTGGGCCTTGGTCCATCCGTCGATGTTGATCTGGGCCGACCAGAGCGCGGGATCGAGCAGGGACATGCGGATCACTCCTTGGCGGGCTGTGCGGGGCGGGGGTCGGGGCCGGAGGGGTCGGGGCCGGAGAGTTCCGAGCCTGAAGGTTCAGGGCCGGAAGGTCGCGTCGGCTTCCACGGCGACCTCCAGGACGAGCGGTTCGGTCCGGTCGGCCAGTGCGGGCAGCAGCGCGTCGAACTCCCTCAGCAGGGCGTCGTGGCCGGTGACGGTGCGGGCGGGGCAGCCGAGGGCCGTGGCCACGCCGCTGACGCTGATCCCGTCGAAGGCGGGCCAGGGGCCCTTGCCGCCGCGGTGTTCGGCGAGCCGGTCCATGACCGCGTAGCGGCCGTTGGCGAGGACGACGAAGACGACGCCCACGCCGTAGTGCGCGGCCGTCCACAGCGCCTGCACCTGGTAGAGCGACGAGCCGTCGCCGACCACCGCGACGACCGGCCGCCGGGGCGCGCCCATCCGGATGCCGATCGCGGCGGGCAGCGCGAAGCCGAGGCCGCCCATCGCCGCGCTGAGGAAGCCGAGGGGGCGCCGGGCCGGTATGAGGTCGTGCAGGTCCGGGCGGCTGGAGGGGGTCTCCTCCACGAGCACGGCGTCGGCGGGCAGCCGCTCGGCGAGGGCCGCCAGGACGTGGGCGGCGCGCAGCGGCTCGCCCGTGCGCGGCGGCTGTGGCGGCGGCTCACGGCGCGGTGGCTCCGAGTTCCCGGCGCGCTGGGGCACGCGGGCCGCCAGGTCGGCGCAGAAGGACGGGAGCGGGGCGATCACGGCGAGTTCGGCGGGGGCGCGCCGTGCTTCCTCGGGGTCGTCGGTGACGAGGGCGAAGCGCGTGCCGGAGGGCGCGAAGGGCCCTTCGTGGTACGGGGATTGGCGCAGGACGGGCGCGCCGACGGCCAGCACCAGGTCGTACGGCGCGAGGGTGTCGCGCAGCCGCGGGCGGTCGGCGGGGAGGTGCCCGGCGAACAGCCGGTGGTCCTGGGGGAATCCGGCCCGCGCGCCGAAGGACTCCTGCCACACCGGGCAGGAGAGCCGCTCGGCGAGGGCGGTGAGCGCCGCCCAGCAGCCGGGGCCGTCCGCGCCGGCCCCGACGACGAGGGCGGGGGCGGCGGCTCCGGCGAGCAGCCGGGCGACGTCCCGTACGGCCGCGGGGTCGGCGCGGCTTCCGTGACGGAGCCGGGCGGGCGCGGGGAGGGGCAGTTCCTCGGCGGTCGCGCTCCAGTCGTCCATGGGGACGATGACCAGTGCGGGGCCGCGGCCGGTACGGGCGGCGTGCGCGGCGCGGCCGATGGCGCCGGGCACGTCCTGGGCGCGCGGCGGCGTCTCGACGGCCACGGGGTAGTCGCCGCCCAGCCCCTCCAGCCGGCCGGCGAGGAAGGGTTCCTGGGCGAGGTGGCGGCGGTCCTGCTGGCCGACGACCACGACCATGGGGGCCCGGTTGGCGCGGGCCGTCGCCAGCGCGCCGACGGCGTTGCCGAGTCCGGCGGTGGTGTGCAGCAGGACGAAGGCGGGTTCGTCGCGGGCGAGGGCCCAGCCGGTGGCCGCGCCGACCACGGAGCCCTCATGCAGGGCGAGCACGAAGCGCAGGTCCTGGGGCAGGTCGGCGAGGAACGGCACCTCGGTGGAGCCGGGGTTGGCGAAGACGGTGGTCAGGTGGTGCCGGCGCATCACGTCGAAGGCGGCGGCGCGTACGGTGCGCAAGGGGCAGTCCTTCCGGAGGCGGAGCGGGGGGAGCCTCGGGGTTCAGGGCACGGTGGCGGCGGGCGCCGCGGCGGTACGGGCCGGGGTGCGGGCCCGTACGGCGGCCAGCAGGGCGAAGCCGGCGGCGACGATCGCGGCGTCCAGCCACAGGGCCGCGGTCCAGCCGCCGGTGCGGTCGCGGAGCGCGCCGCCGACGGCGGGGGCGAGGACGGCGCCCATCTCGCCGATGAGGTTCTGCATGCCGAAGGCGGAGCCGCGCATGCGCGGTTCGGCGATCTCGGCCGTCCAGGCGTGGCCGACGGGCTGGAGGGCGTTGAAGAACAGGCTCGCGGTGAACAGCAGCAGGCCCATGATCCACAGGGCGGGGCGGTCGGCGGCGGTCAGGTACCAGGCGAAGGCGACGGTGAGCAGGGCCTGGGCGCCGGTGCAGGAGAGCATCACGGACTTGCGGCTCCAGCCGCGCCGCCGGGTGCGGTCCGAGAGCCAGCCGCCGGCCGGGAAGCCGATGAGGCCCGCGCCCGCGTTGAAGCCGGCGGTGAGGGCGGCGCTCATGAACGAGGAGTGGGCGGCGCCGGCGACGATGGACACCGACCAGAAGCTGAAGAACCACAGGTTCCACAGGATCGCGATGTTGGCGAGGTAGATCAGGTTCAGGTCGCGGTCCTTGAGCACCGGGCCGAGCTCGGCGCCCTTGCGGACGAGGGCGAAGAGCACGAGGGCGACGGCGAGGGCGACTTCGAGCAGGGCGATCCACAGGCCGGACAGGCCCGCGCGGTCGCCCAGCAGGTAGACGGCCATGATCAGAGCCAGGGAGACGGCGGAGTACCCGGCGAGTTGGAGCGTCGCGCGGGTCACGGCCCGTGCCCGCAGGTGGGCGCGGAAGCGCATCGCGAGGAGGAGGGCCGCGGCGAGCGTCGCGGCGCCGAGGATCCAGAACGCCATCCGCCACGCCTCGGCGCGGGGCAGCACGTGCTGTCCGACGCCGATGAAGTGGGGGGTGAAGACGGTGGCGACGGTGATGCCGAGCGCGAGCCCGGTGATGACCACGCCCATGCCCAGGCTGCGGTGGCGTTCGGGGGTGGCCTCGGTGATCAGGGTGCGGTCGTTGGAGTAGAACGCGCCCTCGCCGAGGCCGGTGACGACGCGCAGCACGATGAACGCGACGAGGCCGCCCGCGAGTCCGGTGGCGACGGTCGCCGCCCCGGCCCACACGAGGCTGACAACGATGAGCGCGCGGTGGCCGTGGCGGTCGCCGAGGTAGCCGCCGGGGAACTGGGTGAGCATGTAGCCGGCGAAGAACAGGCCGCCGATGAGGCCGCCGAGCGCGTGCGGGTGGCGCGCGTCCGCGAGGAAGCCGACGCCGTTGTCGATCATCCAGGTGACGACGGGCCCGGTCACGGCCCGGTCGGCGGCGCTCACCGTCCAGCCCAGGAGCAGCAGGAGCCAGAGGGTGTGCCAGGGCTGGAGCCGACGGCGGCCGTCCGGCGCGGGGCTCGGTGTGTCCTCGGAGGCATCCTGCATGGGGGTCTCCCGGTGGGCGGGGCGGTCGCGAGGGGCGGTCCGTCGCGGCACGACCGGTCGGCGCCGGCGCCGGCCCGCCCGGCGAAGCATTCCACCGCGTTCCGCGGAGCGGAATCCTGTGGTGTCGGCGGGTCGGCAGGTGGCGTCGGGCCCGACTGTAGGACCGATGGCTCGCTCTGCGGAACGACCCCGAATATTCTTTCTGCTATGCCGAACACGTCCGGCGACGCCTACGGCGCGAGCTCCGTGGCCAACGCCCTGCGCACCCTCGTCTATGTGCGCGGGCAGGGGTCGGTGCGCGTCACCGACGTCAGCGACCACCTCGGCGTCGCCCGTTCCACCGCCCACCGGCTGCTCTCCACGCTCCGCGCGCACGGCTTCGTCGAGCAGGAGCCGGGCGGCCGGCGCTACCGGCCCGGCCCCGCCCTGGTCGGTCTGTCCCGCGCGGGCCGCGACGAACGCGACCTCGTCCGTGTCGCCCGCCCCCAGTTGGAGTGGCTGCGCGACGCGACGTCGGAGACCACGAATCTGCTGGTGCTGGCCGGGCCGGACTCCTTCTTCCTGGACGGCGTGGAGAGTTCGCGGCAGCTGCGCGTCGCCCCGCGCACCGGCGACCACGTCCCCGCCTACGCGACGGCCGGCGGCAAGGCGCTGCTGAGCGAGCTGTCGCCGGAGGCGCTGCGCATGCGCTACCCCGCCGGGCTCGCCGCGCTCACCCCCACCACCCTTCCCGACCTGGACGCGCTCGCCGCCGACCTCGCGGCCTGCCGCCGCCGGGGCTACGCGCTCAACCTCGACGAGAGCGTCACGGACGTGCAGGGCGTCGGCGTGTGCGTCCGCGACAAGCTGGGCAGCAGCGTCGCCGCGGTCACGATCGCCGCCCCCTCCACCCGGCTGGGCCGCGCCCGCGCCGCCCAACTCGCCCCGCTGGTGCGGCAGGCCGCGGAGAGGATTACGGCGGGCCTCTGACCGACCGCCCGCGAGCGGCCCGTCACCCCGCCCGTCCCGTCCGCGAGCGGCCCCCGCCGCCCCGCCCGTCCGGGATCGGCCCGCCGCCCGTCCGCGAACGGCTCCGTCATCGCGGTGGCGCGTGTCCCGAACAGGCAAACGGGGATGTCCGCCAGGGGAAAGACACGCGCGCGCCGCCGGGGGTTCACTGCCGAACCCGGGCCCGGCTGCGAACCCGGCCCCGGACCCGGACACCGAACGACGAAGCGGACGAAGCGGAGACCACCATGCCCGAGGCGCCCGGCAACGAGTTCTGGAAGGACCTCAAGCCGATCCGGAACTCCTTCAAACCCGACGCGCTGCCCGAGGTCCATCTCGCCCAGGCGGCCACCGACGACGACCGCTACTACGTGCCGTTCACCGAGACCGTCCGCTCGCGACCACTGTGGATCAACGTCAAGGACAACTCCTGGGCCGACATCCTGCGCGCCGACCAGGCCGGGCTGGTCAACCGGCACTACCACCCCCACGAGGTGTTCGCGTACACGATCTCCGGCGCCTGGGGCTACCTCGAACGCCCCTGGACCGCGCACGCCGGCGACTTCGTGTACGAGGCGCCGGGCGAGGGCCACACCCTGGTGTCGTACGACAGCGGCGAGCCGATGAAGACGCTCTTCATCGTCAAGGGCCCGCTGATCTGGCTGGACGAGAACGGCGACACCGCCGGGTACTTCGACGTCCACGACTACATCGCCATGTGCCGCGCCCACTACGAGCGGGTGGGCCTCGGCGCCGGCCTCGTCGATTCGCTGTTCCGGTGACCCGGATGCCGTCCCCGTCCCCGCCGCCGTCCCCGCCGTCCCCGCCGTCGCCCTCGCCGCCGTCCCCGCCCCCGGACGGCGCGGCGCGGACGTACGAGAACAAGTTGCTGCTGGTGCTCTTCCTGGCCTTCGGCTTCGTCTTCTTCGACCGGCAGGCGCTGTCCTTCCTGGCCCCCTTCATCAGCGACGACTTCCACCTCTCCCACACGCAACTGGGCACGCTCTCCGGCGTCCTGGCGCTGACCTGGGCGCTGTCGGGGCTGCTGTGCGGCCGGCTGTCGGACCGGCTCGGCCGGCGCAAACCCCTCCTGATCACCGCCGTCGTGCTGTTCTCCTGCTTCTCGGCGGCGGGCGGCCTGGTGACGGGGTTCGCCGGCCTGCTGCTCGCGCGGGCGCTCATGGGCGTCGCGGAGGGCGCGGTCCTGCCGCTGTCGCAGTCGCTGATGGTGGAGGCGTCCCGCGCGGAGCGCCGCGGCCTCAACATGGGGCTGCTCCAGGGCTCTTCGGCCGGGCTGCTGGGCGGCATCCTCTCGCCGCTGGCCGTGGTGTGGGTCGCGGGGCAGTACGGCTGGCGGACGGCGTTCCTCCTGACGATCGTCCCCGGCCTGCTCATCGCGGCCTGGATCTGGCGGTCCGTACGGGAGAGGCCGCCGGGCCCGCGCGCACCGGCCGCCCCCGTCGCCGCCGCGCCGTCCCCCGCGCCGGCCGGCGAGCACCTGTCCATACGGGAGCTCCTCGGGCACCGGAACATCCTTCTCTGCGTGCTGGCCGCCTGCTCCTATCTGACCTGGTTCATCGTCATCATCACGTTCACGCCCACCTATCTCGAGGACGTCAAGGGCTTCTCCTCGGGGACCATGAGCCGCGTGATGACGTGCTTCGGCGTGGCGTGGGTGCTGTGGGGCTTCGTCACCCCGGCCGTCTCCGACCGCATCGGCCGCAGGCGCACGATGATCCTCTTCAGCGCGGTCGCCGCGGTCTGCCCGCTCGCCGTGGTGTACCTCGACGGGCCGGTGGTGCTCGGCGCGGTCGTGATCCTCACCTACACCGGTCTGGGCTGCTTCACCCTGATCATGGCCACCATCCCCGCCGAGACGGTCCCCCGCGGCTCACTGGCCACCGCCCTCGGGCTCGTCATGGGAGCCGGCGAACTGGCCGGCGGATTCCTCGCACCCGTGATCGCGGGCCGCGCCTCGGACGCCTGGGGGCCGGAGAGCGCCATGTTCATCTCCGCGGGCGGCGCGGTGGCCGTCGTACTGATCTCCTTCGGACTGCGCGAGACGGCCCCGGAGGTGCTGAGGCGCAGAGCGGCCAGGGAGGCGGCCCGCGCCCTGGAAGCCGGTGCGGGCGACGACCGTACGGGCCCGGACGCCCGTACCGCCGTAGCTGTGGCCGCGGGCCCGAGTGCGGGTACGGGCGCGGGCGCGGGTGCTGACGTCCGTACGGCCATGGGCCCGGGCCCGGGGCAGGGTCAGGGAGCCGCGGCGCCGGGCGGGCGGCGGCTGATGCGGGCCGCGGTCTGGTACGGGGCCGGGGACGTCCGCGTCGTCGAGCGGGACGTGCCCGAACCCGGCCCCGGCGAGGTGCTGGTGGCGGTCGCGTACTGCGGCATCTGCGGCAGCGACCTGCACGAGTACGCCGACGGGCCGCACGCGATCCCCGTCGCCGCGCCGCACCCCGCCTCCGGAGCGACGGCCCCGCTCGTGCTCGGCCACGAGTTCTGCGGGACCGTGGCCGCCCTCGGCCCCGGCGTGGCCGGGCTCGCCGTCGGCGACAGCGTGGCCGTCGAACCGCACTACCGGTGCGGTGACTGCGCGCGCTGCCGGGCCGGGGAGTACAACATCTGCCGGCACTTCGGCTTCGCCGGTCTGATGGGCGACGGCGGCCTGGCCGAGTTCGCCGCGCTGCCCGCCTACATGGCGCACCGCCTCCCCCCGGACGTACCGCTGGAGCAGGCGGCGCTCTTCGAGCCCGCGTCCGTCGCCCTGCACGCGCTGCGGCGCGCCGGGCCGGCTCCCGCGGCCCTCGCGGTCGTCGGGCTCGGCCCGATCGGCCTGCTGACTGTGCGGCTCGCGGCCGAGCGCGGCGTGCCGAGGATCATCGCCGCCGATGTCGCCCCGGACCGGCTGGAGTTGGCGGAGCGGCTGGGCGCGACGGACACGGTGGACGCCCGGCGCCCGGCAGACGCCGACGGCGCGGACGGAGCGGACAGCGCCGGTGCGGCGATCCGCGAGCTGACGGGCGGGGAGGGCGTGGACGTCGCGTTCGAAGCGGTGGGTTCACAGGACGCGCTCGACAGCTGTCTGGCCGCGACCCGGCGTGGCGGCCGGGTCGTCCTGGTCGGGCTGGGCCGGCAGGTGCGGCTCGACGCCTACGCGCTGGTCAACAACGAGCAGTCGATCGTCGCCAGCGTCGGCTACCGCGACACCTACCCCGAGCTCATCCGCCTGGTCCGGCGGGAGGGCGTGGACCTCACGCCCGTGGTGACCTCGACCGTGGCGCTCGACGACGTCGTCGCCGAGGGCCTGCGCCCGCTGTCCCGGGGGCCGGGCGGGCAGATCAAGATCCTGGTGCGCCCGGAGGCCCGCGCCGACGGGCCCGACGTTCCGGAGTCCGCGAAATGACGCGCACAGACGACGAGTTGGGGACGTTCGCCCCGGATTCCTTCGCCGGCCGGAGCGTCCTGGTCACCGGCGGCACCTCGGGCATCGGCGCCGCGACGGCCGTGCTCCTCGCGGAACTGGGCGCGGAGGTACGGGCGCTGGGCCTGCCGCCCGCCTCCGCGCGGGAGCTGCCCCGCCACGAACGCGTCCGCGTCGTGGAACAGGACGTCACCGACCGGGACGGCCTCGCCCGCCGGATCGCGGAGTGCGGCCGCCTCGACTGCCTGGTCTCCTGCGCGGGCGTCAGCCGGGACCGCGCGGAGTACGAGCGCGGGGCCTGGGACCGCGTCCTGGCGGTGAACCTGGACGCGACGATGACGGCCTGTCAGGCGGCGCGCCCGCTGCTCGCGCGGGGCGGCGGGAGCATCGTGACCGTCTCGTCGATGTTCGCCCTCTTCGGCAGCCGCGACCGGCCCGCGTACAGCGCGAGCAAGGGCGGCGTCACCCAGCTGACCCGGTCGCTGGCCGCCGAGTACGCCGACGACGGGATCCGGGTCAACGCCGTCGCGCCGGGCTTCGTCGCCACCCCGCTCGCCCGCGGCGTCCTGGACGATCCGGACGCGGCGCGGGCGGTGCTCTCCCGGCTGCCGCTCGGACGGCTGGGGAGGCCGCGCGAGGTCGCGTCGGTCATCGCGTTCCTGTGCTCGGCGGCCGCCGCGTACGTGACCGGGGCCGTCCTCGCGGTCGACGGCGGCTACTCGGCCGTCTGAGCGGCGAGCGGCCGGAGGCCGCGGCGGACACCGCCGCTCCGGCCGTCGAAGGGGCGGCCCGGAGCGCTGGCCGCGGCCCGCGCCGGGCGTTACGCTGCGGCTGCCCCGGACCGGGCGCGGGAGCCCGGGGCACGTACGCGCCCCATGCGGCGGGCAGGCGCACGGCAAGGAGGCCCCCGATGCCCGAGCACACCACCTCCGCGGCAGCCGCCGCGTCCACCATCTCGACACGGTCCGTCGACCCGGCGGACCGGGTCGAGCTCTGGGAGGACTACAACCGGCGGGCCCTGGTCGGTCTGACGTGTTCCCCCTACTCCGAGCAGGGCCTGCTGGCGCGGCAGGCCAACTTCCGGCTCGGCGGGCTGCGGCTGGCCGAGATCACCGGCAACGAGCACGTCATCGAGCGGACCGCGAAGACCTGCCGGGCGCTGCCCAAGGACTCGGTCTTCGCCTCCCTGCTGGTGTCCGGTCAGGGCGTGTTCTTCCACGGCGGCGGCTGCCTCACCCCGGCGGCGGGCGACCTGGTCCTCTACGACACGCGGCGCTCGTACCTCTTCGGGTTCCCGTGCGCCATGCGGCAGTTGCTGGTGGACATCCCGCGCGAGGTGTTCACGGAGAGCTGCGCCGCCGGGGGCATGCCGACGCCGCTGCTGTTCGGCGGGCGGTCGGCGGGCGAGGGCGCGCTGGTCTCCGCGCTGCGGTCCGTACTGACCGGATGGACGGCGCGGGGCGGCACGGGCGATCCGGACGCCGCGGCGGCCACCGTGCTGGACCTGGTCCGTTCGCTGGCCGGGCCCCGGCTGGGCGACGGCGCGGCGACGGCCGGACGGGCGTCGCGGCTGGCGGTGGCGGAGGACTACATCGGCCGGCACCTCTCCGATCCGGGGCTCAGCGCCGGGCGGGTGGCCGAGGCGGTCGGGGTGTCCGGCCGGCAGCTGAGCCGGATCTTCGAGCCGTCCGGGGTGAGCCCGTCCCGCCGCATCCTCGAACTGCGGCTGGCCGGGGCCCGTGAGCAGCTGGCGGACGCCGGTTCCCGGCATCTGACGGTCGCCGAGATCGCCCACCGCTGGGGCTTCGCCAGCCAGGCCCATTTCACACGCGTCTTCGGCGACCGCTTCGGCCGCACCCCGGGCGCGGCCCGCCCCGGCCCGTAACGGCACCGCGTGTACGGGCGTACGGACCCGGCCCGGCGCGCGGCCCGCCCTGACGGCGGTCAGGGCGGGCCGGACACGTACGCGGGCGCCCCCTAAGCGGAGCGACGCGGAATCAGCTGATGGCGAAGTCGTCCGCGTACACGCTGTTCTGCCCGTACCAGCCGTGGGTGTAGACGGTGATCGTCCCCGTGGCGCCGGTGGTGAAGGGGACGGTGAGCTTGGTCCAGTCACCGGCGGCGGACCAGGCGCTGGCGGTGGCGTCGCCCCTGACCCCGATGTAGGCGTAGCCGCCCTGCACCCAGCCGGTCAGGTTGTAGCGGGTGTTGGGGTTCAGGGTGAGCGTCTGCGCGCATTCGCCGGTCTGGCCCGCGGTGGGCGAGACGCGCAGCGCGTGCGTGCCGGAGTGCACCGGGCTGTCCACGACCGCGCCGCCCGGCTGGCAGGTCCACGGCCCGAGACCGCCGGTCTCGAAGCCGCCGTTGACCGGGGTGCCCTCGCCGCCGGGCCCGGTGACGGTCAGGGTGTACGTGGCGGAGTGGCTGACGGCCCCGGCCGTGCCCTTGACCGTGATCGGGTAACGGCCGGGTACGGCGGTCGCGGCGGCGCTGACGGTGAGCTTGGCCGTGCCGCCCGCGGTCACGCTCGTCGGATCGACGGTGGCCGTGACGCCGGCCGGGGCTCCCTCGGTGGTGAGGTCGACGCGCTTGGCGGTGCCGTTGGTGACGGCGGTGGTCACCGTCGCGGTGGCGGAGCCGCCCTGGGGCACGGTCGCGGAGCCGGGCGCCGTGGCGAGGGAGAAGTCGTCGGCGGCGGGGCCGCCGCCGGTGAACGGCGCGAAGGCGTGGGTGAAGAACCAGGTGTCCTGCTCGATGCCCGAGCAGGTGTCGGAGCCGCCGGTGCCGGGGCAGCCGCCGTTGTCGCGCTGGAGCGCCCAGAAGGAGAGGGTGTTGATGCCCTTCTCGACGGCCCACTTGTAGACGGTGGCGGCGTCGGCGGTGGTGAACGTCTCGGCCGGTCCGTAGTCGTCGATGCCGGGCATCTCGGTGACGCCGATCATGCCCCAGAGCTGTGCGGGGCTCTTGCCGGGGTAGAGCTGGGCGAGCTGGCCCTGCAGCCCGGCGGCGGAGCGCTGGGTGTCGAGGGCCATCTGGTGGGTGGCGCCGTCGTAGTAGTCGAAGGTCATGATGTTGACGACGTCGATGCGGGCGCCGTTGCTCACGGCGTTGCGCAGGACGGCCAGCCCGCTGTCGGCGAGGCCGCTCGTCGTGGTGGGGAGGGTGTACGAGAACTGGATGGAGCGGCCGTTGGCCGCGGCCCAGTCCTGCACCTTCTTGATGGCCTTGTTGCGGCGGTCGATGCCGGCGCTGTTGGTGAGGGAGTTGTCCTCGATGTCGAGGTCGATGCGGGGGATGTCGTAGGTGGTGATGACCTTCTCGAACGCGGCGGCTATCGCGTCGACGTCCGTGCAGCTGTCGGCGATCTCCGTGCCCTCGTGGGTCGCGGTGTAGCCGCCGAAGGACGGGATGACGTCCCCGCCGCGCGAGCGGATGGTGGTGAAGTCCTTGCCGAAGATCTCGGGCGAGACGGGCTGGGACTGGCTGCCGTTCCAGTACGGCGTGCAGGAGCCCTTGGTCGCCGTCTGCAGGAACGCCATGGTCAGGTATTTCGCCCCGGACTTCGCCGCGAGGTCGGCGGGGCTGTCGTTGCTGTACGCCTCGAAGTAGGGGGCGAATACGTGCGGGGGCAGGGCGGTGGCCGCGTGGGCCGTCCCGCCGGTCCCGAGGGCCAGGCCCGCCGAGGCGGCCAGGGTGGCGATCACGGTGAGGCACGCCCGGAGCGGTCTGAAACGTCTCATGCATACTCCCGGTGGGTGGGACGGCGCGCGTGCGGCGCGCCGCCGCTCTCCCGCTCGCACGGCCGGTCGGCCGCGCGCGGGACAGCGGTACTGGACGTACAGGAGGAACCGTCTTCCGTGGCCGGGCGGCCCTGTGCCCGATGCGGGCCGCTCGGTTCGTGAAGCGACTCACATGATTGGACTAGACCAAGCCCCCGTCAAGGTCTTCGGCCAACTGACGGCCATCGGGCGGCCATCAGGCGGCCGCCGACGCGCGCCTACGGGCAGCTACGGGCAGCCGACGGCTGAGCGCCGGGACGGCGCCGGCCGGGCTGCCGGCCCGCCCGGCCGTCGACTCCGCCCCTGGTCCTACCGGACCTACCAGTCCAAACGGCCCTACCGGCCCTACCGGTCCGCCGGACGATCGGGCGCCGCCGCCTCAAGCGCCTCGATGCTCCCGGACATGATGGTGCGGATGTGCTCGGTGATGTGCTCGGCGGGCCAGTCCCACCAGGCGACCGCGAGCAGCCGCTCGACGGTCGCGTCGTCGAAGCGGCGCCGGATGAGCCGGGCCGGATTGCCGCCGACGATGCCGTAGTCGGGCACGTCGTCGACGACCACGGAGCCCGAGGCGATGACCGCGCCGTGGCCGATCCGGACGCCGGGCATCACCGTGGCCCGGTAGCCGAACCACACGTCGTGGCCCACCACCGTGTCGCCCCGGCCGGGCAGGCCCGTGATCAGGTCGAAGTGGTCGGTCCAGGAGCCGCCCATGATGGGGAACGGGAAGGTCGAGGGCCCGTCCATACGGTGGTTGGCGCCGTTCATGATGAACCGCACCCCCTCCCCCAGCGCGCAGAACTTCCCGATGACCAGCTTCTCCGGCCCGTAGTGGTACAGCACGTTGCGCGTCTCGAACGCCTCCGGGTCGTCCGGGTCGTCGTAGTAGGAGAACTCGCCCACCTCGATCAGCGGCGACGTGACCAGCGGCTTGAGCAGCACCACACGCGGCTGCTCCGGCATCGGGTGGACCACGGTGGGGTCGGCGGGGACAGCGGGCATCGCGGATCGGACTCCTCGGCGGGGGAACAGGACGACCCGGTCATGATCGCAATGTCCGCCGGCACGGGCGAGCCATTTCCCGGCGGCGTCCCGGGGCCCGGTACGGGCGTACGCGCGAGCGCCGCGCGCGGGACGGCGGTTCAGTGCGCGGTCCAGCCGCCGTCCATGGTCAGCGAGGCGCCGGTGACGAAGGAGCTGCGCGGGCCGCAGAGGTAGGCGACGGCCTCGGCGACCTCGGCGGGCTCGACCAGCCGCTTCAGGGCGGAGTCGGCGAGCAGGACCTCGGAGAGCACCCGCTCGGCGGAGATGCCGTGAGCGGCGGCCTGGTCCGCGATCTGCTTCTCGACGAGCGGGGTGCGGACGTAGCCGGGGTTGACGCAGTTGGACGTCACGCCGTGTTCGGCTCCTTCCAGGGCGGTGACCTTCGAGAACCCTTCGAGGCCGTGCTTGGCGGCGACGTACGCGCATTTGTAGGCGGAGGCCCGCAGCCCGTGCACGGAGGAGATGTTGACGATCCGCCCCCACCCCTGCCCGTACATGTGCGGCAGCGCGCCCCGCACGAGCCGGAAGGGGGCCTCCAGCATGACCGTGAGAACGGTCGAGAAGACGTCGGGCGGGAACTCCTCGATGGGGCGGACCAGCTGGATGCCCGCGTTGTTGACGAGGATGTCCGTGCCGGCCCCGGCGCGCTCGGCGGCGTCGAGGTCGGTCAGGTCCAGGGTCACCGGCTCGACGGGCCCCGCGAGCCCGGCGGCCCGCTCGACCAGCTCCGCCAGGCCCGCGCCGTCGCGGTCCACCGCCCGTACGGCCGCCCCCGCGGCGGCGAGGCGCAGCGCGCAGGCCGCGCCGATGCCGCCGGCCGCGCCGGTGACGAGGGCGGTACGGCCGCCGAGGTCGAGGAGGGGCGCCTGGGCCGGGTCCGGTGCGGTGGTGACGGTCATGAACGCCACCCTAAGCCGCCGCGGGGGCCTACGCGGATGCGGCAGCCATGGGGGGCGGTCCTCTGCCGCCGGGACCTGCGCGTGTGGCGGGAGGTACCATCGCGCGGCGTTCTTGATTCGGTGACGGTGGCGGTTGCGGTTGCGTGCGGCAGGGAGTGGCGGGGTGACGGAGGGGCTTCGGCTGCGGGTGCCGGTCGGGCACGACGCGGCGCGGTGGGTGACGCGGGGCCGGAGCCGCCTGGTGCTCTTCGTCGTGCACAACGTGACGTCGGCTACGCGGCTGCTGGACGTGCTGCCGCTGTTCCGCGACGACCTGCGGGTGCAGGCGCTGGCCACGTGCACGGGATCGTCGCCCTTCCTCGCCGGGGTGCCGGAGCTGCTGGCGGCGGCGGAACTGCCGGTGCTGCCGTGGGAGCAGGCGAAGGCGACGCCGGTCGACCTTGTGGTGTCGGCGAGCTACGGCGGTGAACTGGAGCTCCTGCAAGGGAAGTTGGCCGTGCTGTCGCACGGGGTCGGCTATAATAAGAGGCTCTCCACACCGGACACCGGACACCGGACACCGGACACCGGACACCGGACACCGGACACCGGACACCAGTCGCCCGCGCCCGTTTTCGGCCTCTCCCCCGAGTGGCTGCTGCACGACGGCCGCCCCATCGCGTCCGCGACCGTCCTGTCCCACCCCGAGCAGCTCGCGCGCCTGGCCGACGCCTGCCCCGAGGCCGCGCCGACCGCCGTGCTCGCGGGCGACCCCTGCTATGACCGCGCGCTCGACGCCCTGCCGCTGCGCGACCGCTTCCGCCGCGCGCTCGGCGTCGCCCCCGGCCAGCGGCTGATCCTGGTCAACTCGACCTGGTCGCCGCGCGCGCTGTTCGGCGACGGCGGCGGTGAGGGCGACAGCGGCAGCGGCGACGAGGGTGATCTGCTGCCCTGGCTGCTCCCCCGGCTGGCGACCGAACTGCCGGCGGACGAGTACCGCACGGCGGCCGTCCTGCATCCCAACATCTGGTACGGCCACGGCCCCGGCCAGGTACGGGCCTGGCTGGACCGGGCGCACCGGTCCGGGCTCACGCTCATACCCCCGCTGGACGGCTGGCGCCAGGCCCTGATCGCGGCGGACTGCGTCATCGGCGACCACGGATCGGTGACGTTCTACGCCGCCGCCCTCGGCAAGCCCGTCCTCCTGGGCGCCTTCGCCGACGCCGACCTCGACCCGGACTCCCCGGTCGCGGCCCTGGGCCGCACCGCGCCGAGGCTGCGCCCGCACGGCGACCTGCGCGCCCAGCTGGACCGGGTGATGGCACGTCATGAACCGCGTGTCTACGTGGAGTTGACCTCCCACACCACGTCATCCCCCGGCCGGTCCGCCGCGCTGCTCCGGCACGCCTTCTACCGCCTCATCGGCATCCCCGAACCCGCCGCCCCCGCGCTCCTCGACCGGCTGCCGCTCCCCCCGTACGAACCCGCCGAGCGCACCGCGCCGCTGCGCGTCCTGACCCGGCTGCTCGGCGCCGGGCCGCCGGAGATCGAGGTCACCCGCTACGCCGACCCGACGCACGAGCCCGTGCACACGGTCCCGGAGACGGATTCGGACGCGGCGCACACCGTCGTGCACGAGGACGCCCAGGACGCCGGCCGCCTGCGGATCGCCGACGTCATCGTCCGGTACGGGCCCGAGGACGACCCGCGCCTGGGCCCGCCGGCCGCGTGGACGGCGGAAGTCCTCGACCGCCACCCGCACTGCGCGCTCGCCGCGTACGTCACAGGGCCGGGCCGCTGCGCCGCCCGCACCCGCGACGGGGATCTCGTCCACTTGACCGGCGCCCCCGACGGCCTGGGCCACCCTGACCCGCTCGACCCGGCCGCCTACGCCTCCGCCCTGCACGCCTGGCTGGCGGGCGGCAAGTCCCTGGACGAGGCGACGGCCGCGGGCATCGTCGTGGCCACGGGGGACGCACGCCGCCAAGTGGCCGTCGAGCGCGCCGAGTAGCGGAGGCCCTCAGACGGGGCGACGGCCGGGGGCACCCCGCACTGGTGGAGAGCCCGCGCTCTCAGACCAGCTCCCCCAAGCGCGTGTCCACCCGCGCCACAGCGGCGTCGTCGCCCGAGGTCTCGTACAAGCCGCGTGCCAGGCGCAGCTGGCGCGCCTCGTCCTCGGCGTCCGCCAGAGCCTTGGCGCAGGCCGCGCGCAGTTCCGCCGCGTCCGCCTGCTGGAGTACGGCGCCCTCCGGTTCCAGCACCGCCAGCGCCTCGTCCAGGGGCGTGCGGGCGGCGGCCGGTTCGCCGGCGGCGAGCAGCGTCTCGCCGAGGCTCATCCGCACCCTCGCCTCGTTGTAGCGGTCGCGCTCGGGCAAGTCATGGAACTGGGTGAGCGCGTAGCGGAGTTGGAGTACCGCGTCGGCGTGCCGGCCCTGGCCGCGCAGGGCGCGGCCGATGTGGTGTTCCAGCAGCGCCAGTGCGCGTGGTACGTCCGCCTCCCCGTCCTCGCCCGGCGCGATGCCCCGCAGGCTGTCCTGGGCCCGGCGGAAGCACTGCTCGGCCTCCTCGTACCGCCACTGCCGCAGACGCACCAGACCGAGGGACTCCACGGCGGTGGCCTGTCCGCGGCGGTGGCCGGCCCGCTCGTCCGCCGCTGCCGCTTCGGCCAATTCCCGCGCGGCGTCCGCCAATTGGCCGCGCCCCATATAGGCGAAGGCCAGTTGGGCGCGCATCCGCCCCTCCGCCCGGCGGTCGCCGAACTCCTCGGCGCAGCGGGCCGCGGCCCGTACGCCCATGAGGTGGGTCGCCACCCACTGCTCGTGGAGGCCCAGCCGCAGATGCAGCGACCACGTCGCCTCGCACAACTGCCAGACGAGTTCGTCGAATCCGTACTCCTCGGCGGCGCGCACGGCCTCGGCGAGGTTGTCGTGCTCGCGCCGGAGCGCGGTGAGGGCCGTACGGGCGGACTCGAACTCCGTACTGCCGCCCGCGCCCAACTGGCCGTAGGCGGGGCCGAGATGCCAGCGGCCGGGGATGACGCGGGCGTCGGCGGCCGCGGCGAAGCGCAGGTACCACAGGGCCATGCGCCGGACGGCGTCCGCCGTGCCCCTGCGGCCGTCCTCCTCGTGGGCGCGGCGCTCGGCGTGGCGCCGTACGACGTCGTGGAAGCGGTAGCGCTCCGGGCCGACCTCCTCCAGCAGGTGGACTCCGGCGAGGTCTTCGAGGAGGCGGCGCGCCTCGTCCTCGCCCGCGCCGACGGCCGCCGCGGCGGCGGCGACGGGGATGCTGGGCCAGGGGCAGACGCCGAGCAGCCGGTAGAGGCGGGCGGCCGGGGCGGCGAGGTCGCGGTAGGAGAGGTCGGTGGCGCGGTAGGCGGGGTCGTCGTCGGCGCGGTCGGCTGAGTCGCCCATGTCGGTCAGGTCTCCGGCTCCGGCTCGGCGTGCTGCCGCACGGCGGACTTCGTCGCGGCGGGCGAACTCCCTTTCCAGGGCCGCCCAGTCGAGGTGTTCCCGCACGGCCACCCGCGCTCCCGACTCGCAGAGGGCGAGCGGCAGCCCGCCGCACCGGGCCGCGACCGCCTCGGCGTGCGGGCGGTGCGCGGCGACGCCCTCGGCGCCGGCGATTCGGGTGAGCAGGCGGACGGAGTCCGCGGCGGTCAGCGGGTCGAGGCGGATGACGCGCGCGCCGTAGTCGCGTACGAGCTCGGGCAGCCGGTGGCGGCTGGTGATGAGGACGAGCGAGCCGGGGGCGGCGGTGAGCAGGGGCCTCAGCTGCGCGACGGACTGGGCGTTGTCGAGGACGACGACCATGCGGCGGCCGGCCGTGCGGTCGCGGTACAGATCGGCCTGGCCCTGTTCGTCGGCCGGAATCCGGTCGGGCGGCACGCCGAGGCCGCTCAGGAACCGTACGAGCGCGGTGGACGGGGCGACGGCGGTCCGCTCCGAGTCGCCGCCGAGGTCGGTGTGGAGCTGCCCGTCGGGGAAGCGTTCCTCCAGGGCGCGGGCGCAGTGGATCGCCGTCGCGGTCTTGCCGATGCCGCCCGGCCCGACGAGGGCGACGACACGAGGCCCCGTGCCGCCGCTGCCGGCCGGGCTGTCGAGGAGGGCGGTGATGTCGGCGAGGACGTGGTCGCGGTTGGTGAACACGGCGGTTCCGGGCGGCAGCAGCCGAGGTCGCGCGACGGCGGGCAGGGCGGCCGGTTCCAGCCGGCGCGCGGTGCGCAGCCATGCCGCGAGGTCGTCGGCGAACCCCGGTTCGCGGCGGGCCTCTTCGATGAGCAGGGCGGCCAGCCGGCGGCGCTCATCGTCGTCGGCGGGGGCCGCCGGGGGATCGTCGGGCGCGCCGCCGTCCCTGTGCCAGAGCCGCCGTACGAGCCCGGCCAGCCCTTCGGAGGTGCGTCTGCCCAGCTCCCCGGCGGCCCCCGACATGGCCCCCTGCCCCACTGTGTTGAGCGCCGACAGCACCGCCGTCATGGTGAACGGATCCACGGTTTCCTCCCCAGTACGCCGCTCCGGCCACGTTATCGGGAAGATCGCGGGCGTGGGGAGTGCCGTCCGCGCGGACCGTGTTCCGCCGCGGGCCCGGCTCCGCGTGGTGCGGGGCCTGGCCCGTAGCGGGCTCGCGGGAGGTCAGCGCGCCGGGGCGGCCGTCCTGGCGGCCGGGTCGGGCCGGGCTCCAGGCGCCGCCTTGGGCATCAGGTGCCGTTCGGCGAGGTGGCCGAAGAGCAGGCCGAAGCCGGTCCACAGGACGAGTTGGATGGTCAGCGCGGTGAGGCGGAACTGCCAGAGCAGCGTGGCCGGGAAGTCCTTGGGCACCTCGTTGATCGCGGGCAGGAGGGCGTACGCGACCCCGATGACGACGGCGAAGGCGACGCCGGCCGTGACGGTCGCGTACCAGTTGCCCAGCCGGGGGGCGAGCCGCCGGCCCAGGATCAGCGCGCCGACGGCGAGCAGCACGCTCAGCGCGATCATGAGGAAGTAGAGCGCGGTGCGTTTGCCGATGGTGTCGGGGTCGCCGACGGACGGCGGGTTGGCCGGGTACTTCAGGAACGGCACCACGTAGACGGTGAGCAACGCGCCGAGGGAGATCAGCACGGCGGTCGCCCGCGGGCCGAACCTGCCGACGCGGCCCAGCGCGACGCAGAAGGCGAGGGCCGCGATGCCGCCGAGCGCGACGCCGAAGATCAGGACGCCGGTGGCGAGCCCGGCCGTGGACTGGAGGGTGCGGCTGACCAGTTCGACGCCGTGTTCGTGGCTGTGCCCGTCCTCGAACGCGATGGCGGAGTCGACCTTGGACTCGCCGAGCAGGTAGGCGACGAGGAGGGCGGGTACGCCGGCGGCGAGGCCGGCGAGCATGCCGCGTACGAGCAGGGCTCGTACGGATATGGAGTTCACGACTGCTTTCCCCTTGTTCTCAGTGTGTGCGGTGAGTCGGTGACCGGTCTCAAGCGACTCAGTGGCAGGGGAAGCCGAGGAGATGGCGGCCGTCGTGCACCCACTCGTGCACGTCGGCGCCGGAGATGAGCGAGGTGGCGCCCTGCTCCGCGCCGACGAAGTACAGGAGGACCAGCATCAGGATGCCGAAGAAGGCGGCCCACGGCGCGATCTTCTTCAGGGAGATGGGGGTGATCGCCGGCGTGGCGGGGGCCTTCGGGGCAGGGGCGGCGGGGTGTGCCATGGCAGAACCTCCTGGGGAACACGCGTCCCGGTCGTTGGTGCCGTGGACGACGGTGCGGGGTCTGACTTCCCTGCCGCCGCCCCGAGTCGGGGCCGTGGCCTGGTACACAGTGGCGCGACCGTGCCGGGTTCTCACCGGACTTCCGTCACACCGTCGTCATGTCCACGCGACCGTACCGCGCCGTGACCTGCGACGCCACGGTGTGTGGCGGCCCGGATGCCGGCTGCGACCCGGTGCCGGCGGCCGTGGCGGCCGTGCTGTGCCGCGTGATGTGCTGGGAGTCCGGAGAGAGGGAGGCGGGATGACGGTGCGGGTGATGCTGGTGTCTCCGGCGGTCAACGCGGACCTGCGGCAGGCGCGGTTCGGCGACGACGCGCCGCTGGACGGCGCCGGGTCGCGGCAGGCGCGCGCCGCGGCGGGCGGGCTGCCGCGCTCCGACCGCCAGGTGCGCGCCGCGACCAGGCGGTGCCGTGAGACGGCCGAGGCGCTGGGGCTGACGGCGGCGGACGAGGCCGCGGCGCTCGGCGATCTCGACGCGGGCCGCTGGCGGGGCCGGTCGCTGGCGGAGGTGGCCGAGGCCGAGCCCGCCGCGGTGGCCGCGTGGCTGGCGGACCCCGAGGCCGCGCCGCACGGCGGCGAGTCGGTGGCCGGGCTGGTCGGACGGGTCGGGGGGTGGCTGGCGGGCTGCGCGGACGGCCGGGTGCTCGCCGTCGCGGAGCCCGCTGCCGTCCGCGCGGCGGTCGTCCACGCGCTCGGCCTGCCCCCGCGGGCTTTCTGGCGGCTGGACGTGCCGCCGCTGGCGCTGACGGAGCTGACCGGCGGCGCGGGGCGGTGGAATCTGCGCTGCGGGCGGCCGCTCGGGGCCGGTTCCCCGTGACCGCTCGATCGGCCCTGGACTTAGTAGGACGTCCAACTATATGTTCGGGGGCAAGCCCGCGGTGCGGGGCAGTCGGCGCGGTCCCGCCCCTGCGACCGGGGAGCGCGCCTTCGCGCGAGCGAACCGCCGGCCCCTGTCCGCCCGCCGTCGCGCGGCGGCACACCCGTCCCCACGCCTCCGCCCCCGCACCCCCCTTGATGAGAACAGGTTCTGCCGTATGAGCTCCTCCCCCGACGACGACGCGGTCCTCTTCCGCAAGGACGGCCGGGCGGGCCGGATCGTCCTCAACCGGCCGCGGGCGCTGAACGCCCTCACCCACTCCATGGTCCGGCGCGTCGACGCCGCGCTCCGCACCTGGGAGCACGACGACGACGTGGCGACCGTGGTCATCACCGGGGCAGGCGAGCGCGGCCTGTGCGCGGGCGGCGACATCCGCTCGATCCACGCGGACGCCGCCGCCTCGGGCGGCGCCTCCACCGGCTTCTGGCGCGACGAGTACCTGCTCAACGCCCGTATCGCCGAGTACCCCAAGCCCTATGTGGCGGTCATGGACGGCATCGTGATGGGCGGCGGCGTCGGCGTCTCCGCGCACGGCGGCGTCCGGATCGTCACGGAGCGGTCGCGGATCGCCATGCCGGAGACCGCCATCGGCTTCGTACCCGATGTGGGCGGCACCCACCTCCTCGCCCGCGCGCCCGGCGAACTCGGCACGCATCTCGCCCTGACCTCCTCCGCGATGGGCGCGGGCGACGCGCTGCTGTGCGGATTCGCCGACCACTTCGTCCCCTCCGACCGCCTCGGGCCGCTGCTGGAGGCGCTGGCCGCCACGGACGCGGACACGGCCGTACGGGCGGAGGCCCGCCCCGCGCCGCCGGGCGTGTTCGAGGAGTGGCGGGAGTGGATCGACCCCTGCTACGCGGCCGGAACGGTCGAGGAGATCGTCGCGCGGCTCTCGGACACCGGGGACCCGGCCGCCAAGGAGGCCGCCGAGCAGATCATGGGGAAGTCGCCGACCGCCCTGAAGGTGACCCTGCGCGCGCTGCGCCGCGCCCGCGCCCTGGGCGCGCTGCGGCCGGTGCTCGACCAGGAGTTCCGCGTCTCGTGCGCGATGCTCGGCGCGCCGGACCTCGTCGAGGGCATCCGCGCCCAGGTGATCGACAAGGACCGGCGGCCGCGCTGGTCGCCGGCGGCGCTGGAGGCGGTCACCGACGAGGACGTGGCCCGGTTCTTCGCGCCGCTCGGCGACGGCGAACTCGGCCTCGGTCCGGCAGCAGACACCACCGTCGAAGGGACGCACAGCCGATGAGCGACTACGAGACCATCCTGCTCGACCGCGAGGGCCGGGTCGGCGTCATCACCCTCAATCGGCCCGAGGCGCTGAACGCCCTCAACCTCCGGCTCATGGAGGAGGTCATCGACGCCGCGACCGCCCTCGACCGCGACCCGGACATCGGGTGCGTCGTGATCACCGGGTCGCGGAAGGCGTTTGCGGCCGGCGCCGACATCAAGGAGATGCGGCCCAACGACTATATGGACGTCTATCTCAGCGACTGGTTCGCCGCCTGGGACCGGCTGGGGCAGCTCCGCAAGCCGACGGTCGCCGCGGTGTCGGGGTACGCGCTGGGCGGCGGCTGCGAGCTGGCGATGCTCTGCGACATCCTGCTGGCCGCCGACACCGCCCGGTTCGGCCAGCCCGAGATCAAGCTGGGCGTCATCCCCGGCATCGGCGGGTCGCAGCGGCTGACCCGCGCCGTCGGGAAGGCCAAGGCGATGGAGCTGTGTCTGACCGGCCGGACGATGGACGCGGACGAGGCCGAACGGGCGGGGCTGGTCTCGCGGGTGGTGCCCGCGGACGATCTGCTCACCGAGGCGCTCGCCACGGCGGCGGCCGTCGCCGAGATGTCCGCGCCCGTCACGATGATGGTCAAGGAGAGCGTGAACCGGGCCTTCGAGACCTCGCTGGCCGAGGGCGTGCGGTTCGAACGCCGCCTGTTCCACGCGACGTTCGCCACCGCGGACCAGAAGGAGGGGATGGCCGCGTTCATGGAGAAGCGCCCGCCGTCCTTCGAGCACCGCTGACACCGGGGCCGAGGATCGAGGTCAGCAGGGGCGCCGCCAGGCGTCCAGCTTCAGCCGCTTCTGCATGGAGCTGAGCCCCAGCCGCTTGGCCTCCGCGCAGAACTCGCCCGGCTCCAGCTTGTATTCGACGTGGAAGACGGCTTTGCCGTGCTCGATGAACGGCCGTAGCTTCTGGCACTCGTCGAACTGCGCGCACTCCTCGTTCACGGCGAAGTCGAAGTCGCCGACCAGCTGGGGGATCTGGTCGAGGTCGTTCTTGAGCCCGACGGAGAGGCCGCGGTCGTGGGCCAGCTCCGCGATCATGCGGTTGTAGGCGAGCTGCTGGGCGGCGGTGACGGTGAACCCGGTGCGGTTGCGGTACGCCTCGGTGAGGTCGGGCTCCACGGCGTCGAACCCCTTCTTCCGGCACATGTCCATCCGGGTGGCCATGACCGGCCGGAGCCGGTCGGGGCGGCGGATGTCCAGCCACCGTTCGCCGCCCCAGCCGTTGTTGGAGCCGAGCAGCTTCTTGGGGAACTCGTCCTGGTCGGGCCGGAAGCTCTCCCAGGCGCCGACGTTGAGGTAGCAGATGACCTTGGCGCCCCGGGCGTGCAGGGCGGCGACGGTCCGCGCGCTGTTCTCGAAGCCGTCGATGTCGTAGACGGGGACGCGCACGGTGGTGTCGACGCGCCCGTCGAGCTGCCACTGCCAGGCGGTGCCGGGCTCGGGCTGCCAGCGGCTCCCGGTGGACGCGGGCCCGTGCGGCTCGGGCAGGCCGGTCCGGGTGCAGCCCGCCATGGCCAGGGCCAGCAGGACGAGCAGCGCCGCGCGGGCGCGTCGTACGGTCACCAGTGTTCCTTTCGCGTGGCGATCGCCGGCGGGGCGGTCTGCCAGGGGTTGGCGCCGGCTCCCGGCACCGCGTAGTGCACGGCCGCGCCGCGCCGTTCGGCGGTCCGGGCCACGTCGTCGGCGCGGCCGTGCGGCACGGCGTAGACGAGGTGGCAGAAGCGCCCCGGCGGGTGGCCGTGCGCCCAGGCGGGCACCTCGGCGCGCTGGTACGTGGCCCAGTCGCCCTCGAAGGTGACGAGCAGGTCGGCGAACTCGGCGTATCCCGGATCGGGGTACGTGCCGGGGTTGAGCACGGTGCGGTGCGCGCCCAGCACCCGGGCGGCGACGGCCAGCCGGCGGTAGCGGGGCACCAGCGCGGCCTGCGCCGCGGCCTGGTCGAGGAAGACGCCGTCGACGCCGTACCACTTGCGGTGGCGGCGGATGTCGGCGACGACGGCGCGCAGCGGGCGGCGGCCGTATCCGGTGTCGACGTAGCCGAGGAGCGGCACGCCCGCGCAGCGCAGCCGGGCGGCGGCGATGGTGAAGGCGGGGTCGGGCCGGGCGCCGGGGCCGTCCGCGGCGTTGAGGATCACGCCGTCGAGCCGGGTGGCGGCCCGGACCAGCGCCGTCCACGCCTGGGGGTCGACGGCCGGGTGGACGTACAGCGGTACGAGCAGCCGTCGGCCCGTATCGCCATCGGGCCCCGTCATCGCGCGGGCTCCGCGCTGCGGGTGTGCGCCGCCCAGAGGTCGGCGAGGGAGTCGTCGAGGGTGTGGAGTGGCGCCCAGTCGAGGGCGGCCCGCGCGGTGGCGATGTCGGCCTGCTGCCAGGGCACGGCGGCCGAGCGGCGCGATCCCTGGCCGCCCTCGTCGATACGGCCGCGGAACCCGGCGGCGCGGGCGAGTCCTTGGGCGAGGTCGCGGGCGGGCCGGGCGGCGCCGCCGCCGATGTTGATGAGGCGGGGCAGCGGTCCGGGCGCGGTGGCGGCGCGTACGACGGCGCGGGCCACGTCGCGGGCGTCGACGAAGTCGCGGCAGGCGGAGAGGTCGCCGACGGCGACCGTGCCGTCGGGTCCGGCGCGGCGCAGTTCGGCGGCGAGTCTGCCGGGCAGGGTGGTTTCGGGGGCGTATGGGCCGATGGGGTTGAAGACCCGCAGCACGACGGCGTCCAGGGGGGATTCGGTGACGGCTAGGGTGCCGGCGAGCTTGGTGGCGCCGTAGAGGCCGAGCGGCCGTGCGGGGTCGGTCTCGGCGGAGGGGCGCGGCCCGTCGGGGGCGCCGTACTCGGCGGCCGAGCCGAGGTGGATCAGGCGGGCGGCGGGGGCGGCCTCCTGGAGCGCCGCGCAGAGGAAGGCGGGGCCGCGGGCGTTGGCGCCGGCGAGGTGGACGGGGCTGCCGCCGGTCGCGCCCGCGCAGTTGACGACGGTGTCGGGCGCGAGGGCGCGCAGGGCGTCGGCGAAGGCGGGTCCGTCGGCGGTGGCGAGGTCCACGGTGAGTCCGTCGTCGGGGGTACGGGCGGGGGTGCGGCCCCCGCCCGTGACCCGCGCGCCCGGCAGGGCGCGGAGCTGCCGGGCGGTGTGTCCGCCCAGAAAGCCGCCGGCGCCCAGGACGAGGATGCGCATGGCGGCTGGTCACGCTCCCTTGATCAGCATGGAACGGCGGCCGGCGAACTCGGCGTTGGCCCGGTCGTAGTCGTCTGGGCGTCCGATGTCGAGCCAGTAGCCGTCGAAGGCGTAGGCGTGCGGCGGGGTGCCGGCGGCCAGCAGGTCGAGGACCAGTTCGTCGAAGCCGAGCGGGAGTCCGGGGGTGTAGCCGGCGAGGGCGTCGCGGGAGATGCCGTAGACGCCCATGGAGACGCGGTAGTCCATGTTGGGCTTCTCGGTGAAGCCGACGACCCGGTCGGACTCGGTGGTGAGCACCCCGAAGTCGATGGCGACCTGACGGGCGTAGGTCGCGATGGTCAGGGGGGCGCCGGAGCCGCGGTGGTCGCGGAGGACGTCGCCGAAGTCGAGGTCGGTGAGGATGTCGCCGTTGAGCGCGAGGAAGTGCTCGGGGAGCCGGTCGAGCATGGTGAGCAGCGGGCCCATGGTGCCGAGCGGGCTGTCCTCGGTGGTGTAGCCGACGCGCAGGCCCCATTGGGCGCCGGTGCCGACGTAGGCGCGGATGATGTGGCCGAGGTGCCCGATGGCGAGGGTGCAGCTGGTGAATCCGGCCGCGGCGAGCTGGCGCATCACGATCTCCAGGATCGCGTGCTGGTCGCCGATGGGGACGAGCGGCTTGGGCAGCGCGGTGGTGTAGGGGCGCAGGCGGACGCCCTTGCCCCCGGCGAGGATCACTGCGTGCATAGGGTCCTTCTCATTCTGAAGTGACTGAACTGACATGGCACTGACTCCTTTTGACATCCCGTCAGACGTTGTAGATGTCGGTCTTGTACCGGGCCAGGTTCGCCGGGTCGCGGAAGAACTCGATGGTGCGGGCGAGGCCCTCTTCGAGGTGGTGGGCGGGGGCCCAGCCGGTGGCCTCGCGCAGCCGCGAGGCGTCGCAGAGCAGCCGCATCACCTCGGAGGCGGCCGGCCGCACCCGGCGGGTGTCCTCGCGGATCTCCAGCTCCGCGTCCATGAGCTTGCCGATGAGCGTCACGAGGTCGCCGATGGAGATCTCCCGGCCGGTCCCGGCGTTGAAGGTGCGTCCGACGACGTGTTCGGCGGGCGCGGTGCCGACGGCCAGGAACGCGGCCACGGTGTCCTTGACGTAGCTGAAGTCGCGGGTGGGGCGCAGGTCGCCGAGGTCGAGCGAGCGCTCCCCGGCCGCGACGCGGGCGATGACGGTGGGGATGACGGCGCGCATGGACTGGCGGGGGCCGTAGGTGTTGAAGGGCCGCAGGGTGACGACGGGCGTCTCGAAGCTGGCGTGGTAGCTGTCGGCGAGCCGGTCGCCGCCGGCCTTCGAAGCGGCGTACGGGGACTGGGTGTTGATGGGGTGGTCCTCGGTGATCGGCACGGTCAGCGCGGTGCCGTAGGTCTCGCTGGTGGAGGTGTGGACAAGGCGGGGCGTGCCCTGGCGGCGCACGGCTTCGAGGACGTTGAGGGTGCCGGTGACGTTGGTCTCCACGTAGCTGTGCGGCGCCTGGTACGAGTACGGGATCGCGATGAGGGCGGCCAGGTGGTAGACCGTGTCGGCGCCGGTGACCAGGCCGGTGACGGAGCCGGGGTCGCGGACGTCGCCGAGCACGACCTCGGTCTGCGCCAGCACCTCCTTCGGCAGCGTCTCCAGCCAGCCGAAGGAGGAGAAGGAGTTGTACTGCACCATGGCGCGCACCCGGCGGCCGGCGGCGACGAGCGCCTCGACCAGGTGGGAGCCGATGAATCCCTCCGCGCCGGTGACGGCGACGGGTGCCTGGGGGGTTGCGGTCATGCGGGTACTCCTCTATTGCGACATACCGCTTTTGCGGCATGTTTCCTCTACGGGCTTGCGTACCGTTCTGCGGTGCTGGTGCCGTACAGCGGTGCTGGTGCCGTTCAGCGGTGCGTCGTGATCCGGCCGAGCTGCGCGGTGGCGACGGCGAAGAGCGCGGCCGCGGCGCCTCCGCACAGGGCGAGTTGGGCGGTGGTCGGCCCGGCCGACCGCAGGGTGAACACGACCGCCTCCCCGGCGGCCGCGCCGATGCACAGCAGCGCGGGGGCCCAGGCGGTGCCGAGCGCCTGGAGCAGCAGCCCCGTCCACAGCACCGCGCCCAGCAGGAGCAGGGCGAGGTCGCGCGGCACGGTCAGCGGCGGGCTGCCGGGCCACAGCGCCGTCGTGGCGAGGGCGAGCACGGCCAGCGCCCCCAGGTAGGTGCTCAGGCACACGGCCAGCACCCGCATGGCGCGCAGCAGCAGCCCGCCCGTGCTCGTACTGTGCGCGAGGGCGCGCAGGGACAGCCCGCGGCAGCGGTAGAGCAGCCATTCGGCGGCCCCCATGCTGAGCGTCAGGGCGATGACGACGGGTCCGGAGGCGGGCGCTCCGTTGCCGTACCAGAGCCGGTCGCCGAGCGCCGCGAAGGTCGTCAGCACCCCGCAGGCCAGGCCGAACAGGCCGTAGGGCACCGACGCCGCCAGCGACGCGGCGGCCGGGGCGGACGGCGGGGCGTCGCGGGTGGCGCGTACGGTCTCGCGGGCCGCGGCCCCGAGCGCGCCGCCCACGGTGGTGAGCAGCAGGGCCGCGCGCACCGCTCCCGGCAGGTCGAAGAGGAGGAGCAGCGCGGCCCCGGCGGCGGTGGGCAGCAGGCAGTACAGCAGCAGCCGTTCGCCGCCGAGGACCAGCAGGACGGTGGCCGCCCCCAGATACAGCGCCTGGCCTGCGGAGAAGGCCGTCACGCCGCCGGGCGCGAGGAAGGCCAGCGCGGAGGCGAAGGCGAGCACCGCGCCGAGCGGCGCGCCCAGCCGCAGGGTCCGGCCGCAGGCCGCGCGGCCGCCGGAGGCCAGCCGCCCGTACGCGCGGTGGGCGAGCCCCTGGTTCCAGGCCCAGGCGACGAGGGCGGAGGCGACGAGCGCCGCGACGCTCGCCGTCTGCCGCTCGCGGGGCGCCGCGAGGAAGCGCTCCGCGAGTCCGTAGCCGAGTCCGGGGAGGGTGAAGACGACCGCGCGCAACAGGGACTGCCAGGGCGCGGCCTGCCAGGGGTCGGGCCGGGGGCCGGGTTCGGGATAGGCGCGGGGGACCTTGGCGAACAGGTCCTCGGCGAGCTCGAAGGCGTCGCGGCGGCCGTAGCGCTCCGCGGCCTGTTCGGCGGTCATGCCGTCGGCTTCGAGCACCGCGGCGATCTCGTCGGGGTGCACGGCGGCGGCGCACACCTCCGCGAGCTCCTCGGCGAGTTCGTCGAGCGGGTCCGCGGCCCAGCCGGGCCGCCGGTGCGGCCGGGCCGGGCCCTCGGCGGCGGCGCGCAGCCGGCGGGTGGTCGCGGGGCCGCCGTCGGGCGGCGGCCCCCAGTGCAGTCGGGGTACGGGTTCGGGGTCGTCGGGAGGCACGAGTCTGAGTAAGCCGCTCATCCGGCACCGCCCGCTGCCATGGCCATGGCGGGGGCTTCCTCGGCCGTGAACTGGCCGGAGGTGTCGATGAGTTCGTGGTAGATGTCGCGGAATGCGGTGATCGTCTGACGGAGTGTGAACTGTTCGATCACCCGTAGCCTGGCCGCCTGGCCCATCTTGGTGCGCTCCTCCTGGTCGCCGAGCAGCCGCAGCGCGGCGCGGGCCATCCGCTCCGGGTCCCGCGGCGGCACGACGAGTCCGCTGTCGCCGACGGCCTCGCGCACTCCCCCGACGTCCGTCGAGACGGTGGCGCGGCCGCAGGACATGGCTTCGATCAGGGTGAAGGGGAAGCCCTCGCTGATGCTGGAGAGCATGACGACGTTCCCGGCGGCGTAGGCGTCCCGGATGTCCTCGACCCGCCCCTCGAAGGTGACCGCGTCGGCCGCGCCCAGTTCCGCGGCGAGCGCTTCGCAGCCCTTGCGGTAGCCCTCCGCGCCGCGCGGCGTGCCGCCGAAGATCCGCAGCCGGGCGGCGGGGATCTCGGTCCGTACGATCGCGAAGGCGCGGATGAGGGTCTCCAGGTCCTTGATGGGGTCGACGCGGCCGGCCCAGCTGAGCGTCGGCTCCTCGGGTTCGGGTCCGGCGAAGGGGAAGGCGGCGGGGTCCACGCCGTTGTAGACGGTGCGGATGCGGTCGGGCGAGGTGCCGCCGTGCTCCTCCCAGCGCCGGTTGTAGCGGTTGCCGGGCGTGACGAGCGCGGCGCACCGGTAGCTCTCCTGGGCGAGCAGCCGGAAGAAGCCGAGCATCAGGGCCCGTACGGGCCAGCGGTAGGGCTCCTTGCGGAAGCCCAGATAGCGTTCGCGCAGGTATATGCCGTGCTCGGTGAGGAGGAACGGCGTGCCGTGCCGGTGGTGGGCGATCAGCCCCGGCAGCGTCGCGAGCCCGCCGCTGACCGCGTGCGCGACCCCGCCGGGTGCGGGGCGCGCGGCCAGCGGGCGCAGCGCGTGTTCGAGCAGGTCGGTCGCGGTCAGCGCGTCGTGCAGGGTGGGCCGGGCGGCCGCGGTGGGCAGCCGGGGGTCGGTCCACAGCCTGGCGAGGGTGCGGGTGGCGGCCTCCGAGCGCAGCGCCGCGGAGAGCGTGCCGCGCTCGGCGTAGTCGGCCAGTCGGTAGAGCTCGTCGGAGAAGTGGTATTCCTGGTCGGGGTCGAGGAGCGCGCACAGGAACTTCTCGTAGCCGTCCAGGAATTGGCGCATGGCGCGGCGGCGCGGGGCGGCGCCGTCCGGCGCCGCCCCCCACAGCGGAAGGCATTCGCATCCCTCGACGTTGGCCGGGAGCTGCCAGGCGAACTTCTCCTGGCCGGTCCCGGTCACCGCGATGATCTTGAAATCGACGTCCGGCATGCCCTGGACGAGCTGGTCGCACCAGACGCTTACGCCGCCGTGGCTGTGCGGATAGGTGCCTTCGGTGAGCAGCGTCACCGAGACGGTGCCGAACCCCGGTCCGGCAGGCGGTTCGTGCATGGAAGTCGCTTCTCCCCGATTTGGTACTTCCCTGGAGACGGTGCGGAACGGCGGTCCTCCTACCGCCGGGTGGTGTCTCCGGGTCCGTAGCCGACCGGGTGGCGCGCTCCGGCCGGGACCGGCAGGCCGGCGGCCGGGCGCTGTACGTGCGCGGCGGGGCCGGCGTGCGCCGCCGGGTGCGGGGTGAGCGCCGCGGGGAGGTCGAGGGCGATGTCGGCCTGCCCCGCCGCGGGCGCGGCCCAGCCGGAGCGCTGCCCCGCGTACGCGTCGCCGAAGGGCGTCTGGGAGCCTCCGCTCTTCTGCACGGTGCCCTCGGGGGCGGTCACCGGCGCCTTGACGCCGGCGGGAGCGCTGACGGTGACGGCCGAGCCGATCCGGTAGGCGGTGACCTGTCCGGCGGCGACGGCCCGCTGCCAGTCGGCCCGTTCGCGCAGCTCAACGCCGGCGTCGCTCATCCGCGGGTTGACCAGCGGAGTGTTGTCGGCGAACAGGGCCTTGTAGTCGCCGAGGATCTTCTCGAGCGCCACGTAGCCGATGCGCTCCTCGGAGAGGTTGGACTGGTGCATGAAGTGCGGGCGCGGGTCGTTGCCCAGCACGTGGCCGAGGGCGATGCGGGCTTCGAGCGGCACGATGTACGAGGTGTAGCCGGTCTCGATGTCCAGCGGCGCGGGCAGGCAGGTGGTGTTGGTGGAGGTCTCGCAGGTGCCGCTGCCGCCGTCGGCCTTCTTGCCGTAGATCCAGTTGTACTCGTCGACCTCTTCGGCGGCCTTGCCCGCGTTGTAGAAGACGTTCATGGGGTAGCGGGGCACGGTGAGCGCCGGGCCGACCGTGCGCTGGCCCTTCTCACGGGAGGTGTCGCTGCCGAGCCAGGTGGCGCCGGTCGTGGTGAGGGCGGGCGCGAGCTCGGGGTTGTCGTCGGGCTGCTGCGGCGTGGTCGAGAGGCCGGAGTGCTCGCCGGTGACCAGCTCGTCCGGCTCTACGGTCAGCCCTTCCTTCCTGGCCCAGTCGAGGTTGTCCTGGATCTGCGAGACGATCTCGGAGCGCGGGGTCCACAGCGGCTTGCCGGCGGCGTCCGTCTTGCACTTCCAGGGCACCACGCTGAGGTCCTGCACACAGCCGAGCCAGGCGTGGCTCAGGGTGTGGTTGATCCAGCGGTACGAGCCCTGGTCGGCCACGAACTTCTCGGCGAGCGGGTCCTTGCCGCCGTGCTCCGCCTTGTACTCGATGCTGCCGCCGCCGTTGTACGCGAAGTCGATCTTGATGCCGTGCTCCTTCGACCACTCCTTCGCGTGCTCCGCGTCGTCGGTGGTCATCCGGATGGGGCTGGTGTCGGGCTCGGTGCCGCCGGGGCAGTCGACGTCGCCGGGCGTGCAGTTGAGGTCGCTGTCCCACCGGTCGTCGGCGGCGAAGAGGTCGTCGACGTGGATGGAGAAGTAGTTGTGGGAGGCGCCCAGGTGGATGCCCTGGGTCAGCCACTCCACGACGCCGCGCGACACGAGCCGCTGCTGGCTCTGGTACTCGTTGTAGACGAAGGTCACCACGAGTTCGCTGCGCCCGTCGTGCGTGTACTGGCCGATCAGGGAGCCGCGGGCGGTGCTGCCGGGAATGGCGGTGTCGAGATAAGTGGTGAAGGTCGCGCCGTCCTGCTGCTTGGCGAGCGGTACGGCCGCATAGCCGTAACTCTCGTCCACGGACGAGTCGTTGTCCTCAAAAGGAACGTTTCCACTGAGGTATTTGAAGGGCCCTGCCGCGCCGGCCGCCGTCACCTGGGCGGTGTGCCCGTCCAGCGGGCCGAGGTATCCGGAGTCCTGCGCGAGATTGAGGCCGACGGCCGGGCGGGCGTAGGTGTAGGCGTCCACCTGCCGTACGCCGAAACGCTTCTCGTACGCGGCCAGCGCGGCCATTTCCTTCGAGTCGGCCCCGAAGGGGTTGTCGTTCGGCAGTACCACGCCCTGGTACTTGGCGCGCGGCCGCCCGTCAACCGTGTCGCTGAGAAACGCCTCGTCGATGCGGGCGCGGCCGCTGTCGGCGAGCTTGACGGTGGTGAACGGCGTGCCGGTGCCGGTGAGTTCGGCGCGTATCGCCGCCGTGGCGGGCTCGCCGTCGTCGACGACCAGGACCCGTAAGTCGACTCTGGGTATGTCGTCCGCGGCGCTCGCTCCGGACGCCGGAAGCGCCATCACGAGCAGTGCGGCCGCGGCGCATGCCGATGCCAGTCGGACCAGTTGCCCCATGGTGTTCTCCCCCCGGGACGGACCGCACGCGCGGCGCCGTCCGGTAAAGGCGCGTGCGCAGCACGAAGAGCGCCGCCCGCACGCGAAACCGATGTCATCCTTCGAGTGCGGTGAGACCCCAACGGCGGCCGGAGCTCCCCACCCCGGCTCAGCACGCCCCTCCTGCGCCCCTGCACGGGCCCCACGCCCACGCCTCAACCGCACAGCCATATATTGCGGCAAACCGGAGTGCCGCGAGTCGCACACCGCTCAGGAAGCGGCCATCGCGCGCCGCCCGCTGTCCTGAATGCATGCTGCAAGAATCCCGGCGAACGCACCGGCGCGACAGCGGCGCGTGTCGGTGGCACATGTGGTGACCTGGACCGGTATTGGTCTAGTCCTGACGATCGACTCGCCCGCTCCGATGTTCGGGGGGTGTACGCCACGAGGACACGGCGGCCCGGAAATCGGCCGAATGATGGCCATCCCAAATGTCAGGTACATACGGCAACGGGCGGCTCCGCCCCACCCGTGCCACGGGCCGGGCCGGCGGAACCGCCCGCTCCTGCTGTCCGAAGGACCCTACTCCCCGCGCTCAGGCTCCGACGGGTTCCAGCACGAACACCGGAATCTCACGGTCCGTCTTGCGCTGGTAGTCGGCGTAGTCGGGGTACGCCTCGACCGCGCGCCGCCACCACCGCGCCTTCTCCTCGCCGGTGACCTCGCGCGCGGTGAACTCCCGGCGCTCGGGCCCGTCCTGCAGCTCGACGCGCGGGTCGGCCAGCACGTTGAAGTACCAGACGGGGTGCTTGGGCGCGCCGCCCAGCGAGGCGACCGCGGCGTAGACGCCCTCGTGCTCCACCCGCATCAGCGGGGTCTTGCGGATCTTGCCGGACTTCGCGCCCCGGGTCGTGAGGATGATGACGGGCTTGCCCTGCATCGTGTTGCCCTCGCTGCCCCCGGTCCGCTCGAACAGCTCGACCTGGTCGCGCACCATCTTCTCCGGGCTGGGCTCGTACTCTCCCTCTAGCGGCATGGTGTCCTTCCCCTCATGAAAGAGCGATCGCGCGGCGTCGTACCCGGCCGGTCCACGGCCGGCGCCGCTCATGACCTCTGCCTATCACCCGGTCCCCCGCAATCGGCGAACACCCCTACCGCCGTGTCGGCTCCGGCGCCTCGTCGATCCCCCGGAACCAGGTCGGCTCGTCCCCTGTGGCCTGCTTGATCCGCGTCGTGGCGAACTCCTCCATGGCGGGCAGGGCGTCCAGCGAGAACCACCCCACCTCCAGGGACTCGTCGTCGTTGACCTTCGCCTCCCCGCCGACGACGCGGCACCGGAAGCAGATGTCCATGAACTGACAGACGTCCCCGTTGGGGTACGTCACCCGGTCCAGCGCCTCGACCAGCAGCACCCGCTCCGGCACGACGTGCACGGCGGTCTCCTCGTACACCTCGCGCACGGCCGTCGCCGCGGGCTGCTCCCCCGGCTCGGGGATGCCGCCGATGATCGACCAGCGGCCGTTGTCGGCCCGGCGGCCGAGCAGCACCCGGCCCTGCTCGTCGAAGACGATCGCGCTGACGCCGGGCATCCACAGCAGCTGGTGGCCCGCGGTCGCGCGGAGTTCTCGGATGAAGTCGGGAGTCGCCATGCCCCCGAGCGTAATGGGCGTGCCGATCATGCCGCCGGGACGACGCGGCGGGCCCGGGGCCCGGACCGCGGTGAGGCACTCCGGGTTGGGCGGGACTCGGACATCGTTCGAACGCGGGCCGGAACGGGCGCGGCCAGGCCAAGGCGCCGCGGCGGCGGGCGGGGAGGGCCTACGGCTGGATGCGGACCGTACGGCCCGGCGGGAGGTGCAGCAGGTCACGGATCACCTGCACGGCGGCCTCGGCGTCGTCCACGGTGACCGTGAACGACCGGCCGTCGCCGAGCCGCACCACGATCCCCTCGCCGCGCCGCACCACGACGGCGGTGCCGATCTCGGGGCGCCAGCGGTAGCCCCAGCCGCCCCACTGGCGTGGCGTGACGGAAGGCGCGAAGTCCGCGTCGACGACATGGGAGAGCAGGATGCGGCGGCGGGGCAGCCCCATGTGGCCGCAGCGCACTTCCAGGGCCTCCTTGTCGACCCGCACCGCCACGTGCACGAAGGCCAGTGTTCCGTAGAGCATCAGCAGTCCGGCCGCGAGGCAGCCGACCACGGACATCACCAGCGGCGCGAGCCCGGAGGTCCATGCGGAGTCGACGGCCAGCTGCACGCCCAGGGCCACGCAGGCCGCGCCCGCCGCGGCCAGCAGCCACTGCACTCTGTTCGTGGCGCGCCCGGTCCAGACATCGGGGATGTGCGGGGTCACGCCCGGCTTCTCGTCCTCGGTGTGGTCCTTCATGGAAGGCAGCCTACTCATATTCGGGCATGCCGACAGCGGGCCGAACGTCCCGCACCGTCCGTACCCATGTTCCCCCTGGTCCATTCCTCCAGGTGGGCCCCTGCTGTCAGGCCGGGCTGACCACCGCCAGAAGACGACCCTCCGGATAGGTGAGCGAGGCCGGCTCCAGGGCCGCCTCCCGGCCGCCGAGAAGGACGGTGAGATGTCCAGTCGAATCGGCGTCGGCATCGGCGTCGGCCGCGGCGGCAGGGGCCGGCAGCGCGCCGATCCGGCGCAGTGCCTGGGCGGCGACGGCATCGGCCGAGCCGAAGAGCGCGGGCGGCGGCGCGGCGGGCTGCCGCACGGCGGCGAGGATGCGCTCGGCGATCAGCTCGTAATGGGTGCAGCCCAGAACGACGGCCCTTACATCGTGGGGCGTACGGCCGGCAGCGACGGCCACCGCGGCGTCGAGCGCCTCCGGGTCGGCGTGCTGCACGGCGTCGGCGAGGCCGGGGCAGGCCACCTCGGTGACATCGACGCCGGCGGCGTAGTCGCGGATCAGCCCGCGCTGGTAGGGGCTGCCGGTGGTGGCCGGGGTGGCCCAGATGGCGACCGGTCCGCCGCCGACCGCCGCGGGCTTGATCGCCGGGACGGTCCCGATCACGGGGATCTCCGGCTCCAGCTCGGCGCGGATCGCGTCCAGGGCGTGCACGGAAGCGGTGTTGCAGGCGACGATCAGAGCGTCGGGGCGGTGCGCGGCTGCGGCCCGTACGCAGCCGAGGGAGAGCTCGGTGACCTCCTCGGCGCTCCGGGGGCCCCAGGGCAGTGTGTCGGGCGCGGAGGAGAGCACCAGGTCCGCGTCGGGCCGCAGCCGGCGCACAGCCGCCGCCGCGGCCAGCAGCCCGTTACCAGAATCCATGAGCGCGATCTTCACCCGATCACCTTACCGGGGCGGTCCCGCCGGGGGCCCGCAGGGGCGGACGCCCCGCACAGCGCGCTCCCGACACGGTCTCCCCGCGCTCCTCCGGGGGCCTCCCCCCGCCTGTCCGCCCGGTGCGGCAGACTGCGACGGGTGAACGCGTTGACCTGGATCGCCGTCGTCTCCCTCGCCGCCTGGGGGTGGCTGCTGCTGGGACAGGGCTTCTTCTGGCGTACGGACGTCAGACTGCCGGACCGCGCGCCGCCCGCCGAGTGGCCCTCCGTCGCGGTGGTGGTGCCGGCCCGCGACGAGGCCGAGGTCCTGCCGCTGAGCCTGCCCACGCTGCTCGCCCAGGAGTACCCCGGCCGCGCGGAGGTCTTCCTGATCGACGACGGCAGCTCGGACGGCACCGGGGAACTGGCGCGGGCGCTCGCGGCCGACCGGGGCGGGCTGCCCCTGACGGTCGACTCGCCGGGCGAGCCGGAGCCCGGCTGGACCGGGAAGCTGTGGGCGGTGCGGCACGGGATGGCGCTGGCCCGCGCCCGTACGGACGCCGAATACCTGCTGCTCACGGACGCCGACATCGCGCACGGCCCGGACAGCCTGCGCGAGCTGGTGTCGGCGGCCCGGACGAACGGGCTGGACATGGTGTCGCAGATGGCCCGGCTGCGGGTGGCGACCGCCTGGGAGCGGCTGATCGTCCCGGCTTTCGTGTACCTCTTCGGGCAGCTGTTCCCGTTCCGCTGGGTCAACCGGCCCGGCGGGCGGACGGCCGCGGCGGCGGGCGGCTGTGTGCTGCTCGGCGTGGAGGCGGCCGAGCGGGCGCGGATCCCGCAGGCCATCCGGCAGGCGGTGATCGACGACGTGACGCTGGCGCGGGCGGTCAAGAGGACCGGCGGGCGGATCTGGCTGGGGCTGGCGGACCGGGTGGAGAGCGTCCGGCCGTACACGGGCCTGGGGCCGCTGTGGCGGATGGTGTCACGGAGCGCGTACGCGCAGCTGCGCCACAACCCGCTGGTGCTGGCGGGCACGGTCGTGGGGCTCGCGGTGGTGTACCTCGCGCCGCCCGTGGCGCTGGCGGCGGGAGCGGCGGCCGGCGCGGCCGCCCCGGCGCTGCTCGGCGGCTGCGCCTGGGCCGTCATGATCGGCACCTACCTGCCGATGCTGCGCTACTACCGGCAGCCGCCGTGGCTTGCCCTGCTGCTGCCCCTGATCGCCGCGGGGTATCTGGCGATGACCGTGGACTCCGCGGTGCAGCACTACAGGGGCCGCGGCGCGGCCTGGAAGGGGCGTACGTACGCCCGTCCCGAGGCCGCGCCGTGAGCCGTCGGCGCTACTTGCGGCCGGGGGTCCAGTTCATGCCCCAGCCGTAGGCGCGGTCCAGGGTGCGCTGAGGGCTGACGCCGCGGTCCGGCACGAGGTAGCGGGCCTCGCGCTGGACCATGAGGTCGTCGCCGGTGTTGGTGATCAGGGCGAGGGCGGCGACGGTGGACTGCACGGTGCACTCGTCGAGCGAGAAGTCGATCGGCGCGCCGCCCTGCGGGGTCAGGGTGACCGTGGCGTTCAGGTTGGCGAAACTCCGGGCGCCCTCATAGATGGTGACGAACACCAGCACACGGGCGATCTCCGCCTTGTGGTCGAGGTTGATCGTGAGGTTCTCGCCGGTCTCCGAGGCGCCGGTCCGGTCGTCGCCGTCGAGGTGGATGTAGGGGGCCTGGCGCAGCGAGCCGAAGGAGTTGCCGAGGGCCTGGACCACGCCCTTGGTGCCGTCGGTGAGTTCGTAGAGCGCCCCGAGGTCCAGGTCGAGGTCGGCGTGCATGGCCATGGCCTTGCCGAGCTTCTGGCCCCAGCCCTTGAACTGCTTGCGGACCTCCCAGTTGAGGTTGACGCGCATCGCGCCGGAGGTGCCGCCCTGCTTGGTGAGCGAGACGGAGGGCGCCTCCTTGGTGAGCGTCACCTTGGTGAGCCGCACCGGGGCCGGGGCCGGCGGGGCGGCGGGCGGCGGTGCCACGGGCGGCGCGGGCGGCTGCGGCGCGGCCTGCGCGGGAGCGGCCGGCGGCGCCGCGGGCGCGGGCTGCGGTACGGGCGCGGGGGCCGGGGCTGCTGCTGCTGCTGCTGCCTGAGGCTCGTCCACGCTGATGCCGAAGTCCGTCGCCAGACCCGCGAGCCCGGTGCCGTACCCCTGGCCGACCGCGCGGAACTTCCAGGCGCCCTGCCTGCGGTAGAGCTCGCCGAGGACGAAGGCCGTCTCGACCGTGGCGTCCTCGCTGTCGAACCGGGCGAGCTCCGCGCCGCTCGACGCGTCGAGCACCCGGACGCACAGGCCCGGCACCTGTCCGAAGGTCCCGCCGTCGGCGGAGGCCGCGATCACGACGGTCTCGATGGCGGGCTCGACCCGGTCGAGGTCGACGGAGAGGGTGTCGGTGACCGCTCCGTCCGCGGGGCGCTTGCCCTCGTGGCGCACCGCGCCCGAGGCGTGCGCCGGCTGGTTGTAGAAGACGAAGTCCGCGTCGGAGCGGACCTTCCCCGAGAGCAGCAGCAGGGCGGAGGCATCGACGTCCGGCACTCCGGCGCCGGTGCGCCAGCCCAGTTCGACCCGCACCGCCGATGCCGGAATCTGCACATTGGTGCCCTTGCGCATGGTCATGCTCCACCCCTCCGAACGGGCCGTGAACGCGGCCGGTCTGTACGCGCTCCCAACGTACCTTGGCGACCGCTTTACCTACCTTGGCGACCGCTTTTCGCGGGTTTGCTCGCTTTGCAGAGCCCACGGCGGTACACCGCGCCCACCCGACGCCCGCCGGCCGCACCTCTTGCGGGTGAACTCGGCGGAGCCGGAGCCGAGTTGGGACGTCCGACGAGGGCGGGCGATCCGGGCCCGCGCGGCCAGGCGGGCGTTCGGCAGCCGGACCAGCGGTCCGGAAACCCCCGTGACAGGGGCGGCCAATCATGCGGGTGTGTCCTGATGTGCCCTTTGTGGTCCGACCTGTGTATTTGCAGGTCAGAAGGGGGTTGGCGCTACCTTCCCGTAGACCGGGCCTGCGCGGTGGGCTTAACTTATGGGCTATGACCTCCCCCCGCAGTTCCTACGGCGGCGGCTACTACGCCGCGTCGTCGTTCCCGGACACCCCTATCTACGACAGCCTCGTCGCCGAGCGGGGCACTCCGCAGATCGCACCGATCCGGGTTCCTTCCCCGTATGACACCAGCGGACACTTCCCCGCGCTTCCGGCCGCGCTGCCCGCGCTGCCGGCGGGGCCGTCCCAGCACACGCCGCAGCAGGGGTACCCCGCCGCGGCGCAGCAGCCGGCGCTCCAGCAGGCGCCTGCGCCGTACATCCCGCAGCAGATGGGCGGCCCGCGCGGCTATCCGGGCCCGCAGCAGCAGCAGTACCAGCAGCGCCCGGCGGCGCCTTCCGGGCCTTCGGGACCTTCGGGGTACGACGCGATGCGACCCGTCGCGCCCCGGCCGGCCCCTTCGCCGTACGACGACCAGTACGGCCGTCAGTACCCCAACCAGGGGGGCTACTGACCTGGCCGATCGCTCAATTGTCCGACCCGGCTGGCAAACTGACCGCATGGCCAACCCAGTGTTGAACGCGGTCCATGTCTATCCGGTGAAGTCGGTCGCGGGGTGCACACCCGGTGAGGCGGCCGTGGAGCCGTGGGGGCTCGCCGGGGACCGGAGATGGGTGCTGACCGAGCCCGACGGCAGGATCATCACGCAACGGCAGCAGCCGCGCCTCGCCTTGGCGTCGGCGCGCCCGCTGCCCGGCGGCGGGGTCCGGCTCGCGGCCCCCGGCCGCGAGCCGCTGGACGTCGGGGTCCCCGCGGAGTTCACCACGGTGACCGTGCAGATCTTCCGGGACAAGGTCGAGGCGGTGCCGGCGGGCGCCGCCGCGGACGCCTGGGCGAGCGACTGGCTGGGGGTCGAGGCCCGGCTGAGATATCTCGACGCCCCGGAGCACCGGCGCCCGATCGACCCCGAGTACGCGCGTCCCGGCGAGACCGTGAGTTTCGCCGACGCCTATCCGCTGCTGCTCACCACGACGGCCTCGCTCGACGCCCTCAACTCCCTGATAGCGCAGGGCGACCACGCGGACGAGGGCCCGCTGCCGATGAACCGCTTCCGGCCCAATGTCGTCGTCGACGGCGTCGCCCCGTGGGCCGAGGACGGCTGGCGGCGGGTGCGCATCGGCGAGATCCCCTTCCGGGTGGCCAGGTCCTCCGCGCGGTGCGTCATCACCACGACCGACCAGCGCACGGCGGAGCGCGGCAAGGAGCCGCTGCGCACGCTCGCCCGCCACCACCGCATCGGCGACCAGCTGGTGTTCGGGCAGAACCTCATCCCCGAGACCACCGGGACGCTGCGGGTCGGCGATCCGGTCGAGATCCTCGAATAGCCCCGCGGGCCCCCTGCACCCCGCGGCGGCGGCTTGACGCAAAGGGTGATTTTGCTCTCTCCCCCGCGCTCTCGCGCATGTAACGCCTCAAGTGAGGTATTTACGGACGCGGAAGGGGGTGCAGCACCGTGCACAAGACTCCGGTCATCTGGCGGTGGCGGCACAACCCGCTGCGCCGCGGAACGGACCTCGTCGAGGCGTGGGTGGGACTGATCGCCGTACTGCTGATGCTGGTCGCGGCCCCGGCGGCCGGCTGGGTCGTGGGCTCGCTCGCCCACGGCGCCCTGCGGCAGACCGTGCGGGAACAGCAGCAGCACCGGCATCTGGTCACCGCGACGACCGTGCGGCTCATGCCCAGACCGCCGATGGAACCCGACCCCGAGACCGCCTCCGGGCACCGCCCGCAGCACCGCCGGGTGCTCGCCAACTGGACCGCTCCGGGCGGCAGTACGCATACGGGCGTCGTCAGCGCCCGGCAGGTCGCCGCCCCCGGCGACCCGTTCCCGCTGTGGACCGACGACAGCGGCAGAGCCTCCGCCCGCCCCATGGACGACACCACGGCCGCCGCGCACACCGCCCTCGCCGGGCTCGGCACCGCCGGCGCGGCGGCGGGGCTCGTCGAGGGCGTCCGCCGGCTGATCGTCCGGCAGCTCATGCTGAGACGGTACGCGCGCTGGGACCGCGCCTGGGCGCGGGCGGGCCAGACCTGGGGCCGGGCGGGCGCGGGGAGCTGACCGGTCAACTCCCGTCCCCCACGCACGCTACGGTGGTGCCGCCAGTACACGTCCGTACGCGGTGAACGTAACCACGAGGTGGGGGCACAACAGCACCATGGCACAGGGCTCGGTCCAGGTGACGCACACCGGCACATCGCGGTGGCGGCGGCGCACGGGAGAGTACGCCTCCCTCGCCGCCGCCCTGGAGGCCGCGGCCGACGGGGACGTGCTCTCCATCTCCCCCGGCACGTACCGGGAGAACCTCGTCGTGGTCCGGGCCGTCACGCTGCGCGGCAGCGAGAGCTCGCGCGGCTCGGTGCGGATCGCGCCGACCGAGGGCGTGCCGCTGACCGTACGGGGCTCCGCGTCCCTGCACGACCTGTACGTGGAGGGGCAGGACTCGACCGTGCCCGCGCTGCTCGTCGAGGACGGCGCACCGGAGTTGGCGGGCCTGCGGGTGGCGACCCGCTCCGCGGTCGGCATCGAGGTGCGCGGCGGGGCCCGGCCCACGGTGCGCCGCTGCACCGTGGACAATCCCGGCGGCATCGGCATCAGCGTGCTGGACGGGGCGGGCGGCGTCTTCGAGGAGTGCGAGGTGGTGGCCGCCGGCCAGTCCGGGGTCGCGGTGCGCGGCGGCGGACACCCGCGGCTGGAGCGCTGCCGGATCCACCACGCCTCGGGAGCCGGGCTGTCGATGACGGGCGAGGGCACGGCGCTGGAGGCCGTCGGCTGCGAGGTGTACGAGATCAAGGGCAGCGGCATCCAGGTGGCGTCGCGCGCCACCGGCCACCTCACGGACTGTCAGGTGCACCGGACCTCCGCGGACGGCGTCACGCTCGACACGGACTCGGTGCTCACGCTCTCCGACTGCGACATCCACGACATCCCGGAGAACGCGGTCGATCTGCGCTCCCGTTCGGTGCTCACGCTGACGCGCTCCACGGTGCGCCGGTTCGGCCGCAACGGCCTGTCGGTGTGGGACCCGGGCACGCGGGTGGACGCCAACCAGTGTGAGATCAACGAGAGTACGGGCGACTATCCGGCGGTCTGGGTGAGCGACGGCGCGACCGCCGTCCTCGACTCCTGCCGGGTGCGCGACGTGCCGGACGCGCTGTTCGTCCTCGACCGCGGCTCGCGCGCCGACGTCGTCGACAGCGACATATCCCAGGTCCGCAACACGGCCGTGTCGGTGAGCGACGGCGCCACCGCGCAGCTCGACGACTGCCGGATACGCGAGGCCGCCACCGGGGCCTGGTTCCGCGACCACGGAAGCGGCGGCACCCTGGCCAACTGCACGATCGACGGGGCGGCGACCGGCGTCATCGTCACCAAGGGCGCGGACCCCGCGATCGAGCGCTGCACGGTGACGTCGCCCATCGAGGCGGGGTTCTA
Organism: Streptomyces sp. NPDC050617; assembly: GCF_040654795.1. Lineage (NCBI taxonomy): Bacteria > Bacillati > Actinomycetota > Actinomycetes > Kitasatosporales > Streptomycetaceae > Streptomyces > Streptomyces sp. NPDC050617. The sequence continues at coordinate 159,655 of NZ_JBFAIS010000006.1, forward strand.
CGTGTCGGCGGAGGGCCGCGGCACCTTCCACGGCTGCCGGGTGACGGGCAGCAGCGGCTACGGCTTCCACATCATCGACGGCTGCCGCACCACGCTGACCCGGTGCCGCACGGAGCGGTGCGCGCGCGGCGGCTACGAGTTCGCCGAGGACGGGCCGGTCAGCGAGGACTGCACGAGCGACGAGAGCGCGACGCTCGCCGCCGTCTCCCCCGGCTCCGCGCTCGGGTCCCCGGCCACCACGACGGAGACGGCGGTGCAGACGGTGGGGCTGCTCGGCGGGGTGCCGGGGCCGCGCGCCCCGGAACCGGCCGCGCCCGAGCCGCCGGCCGCCGATTCCACGCGGCCCTCGACGGAGGTGCTCGGCGAACTCGACGCGCTGGTCGGCCTGGAGAGCGTCAAGCGGGAGGTGCGCGCCCTCACCGACATGATCGAGGTGGGCCGCCGCCGTCAGCTCGCCGGACTCAAGGCGGCGTCGGTCCGCCGCCACCTCGTCTTCACCGGCTCCCCCGGCACCGGCAAGACCACCGTCGCCCGGCTCTACGGCGAGATCCTCGCCTCCCTCGGCGTGCTGGAGCGCGGCCACCTGGTGGAGGTCTCGCGGGTGGACCTGGTCGGCGAGCACATCGGCTCGACGGCCATCCGCACCCAGGAGGCGTTCGACCGGGCGCGCGGCGGGGTGCTCTTCATCGACGAGGCGTACGCGCTGTCCCCCGAGGACTCCGGCCGGGACTTCGGCCGGGAGGCCATCGACACGCTGGTGAAGCTGATGGAGGACCACCGGGAGGCGGTCGTGGTGATCGTCGCCGGGTACACCGCCGAGATGGAGCGGTTCCTGACCGTCAACCCCGGCGTGGCGTCCCGCTTCTCGCGCACCATCACCTTCGGCGACTACACGCCGCGCGAGCTGCTGCGCATCATCGAGCAGCAGGCGGAGGAGCAGGAGTACCGGATCGGCGAGGGCACCTCCGAGGCGCTGCTCAAGTACTTCACGGAGCTGCCCAAGGGCCCGGCGTTCGGCAACGGCCGCACCGCCCGGCAGACCTTCGAGGCCATGGTCGAGCGGCACGCGGGCCGGGTGGCGCAGCTCCCCGACCCGAGCACCGACGAGCTGACGCTGCTCTACTCGGAGGATCTGCCCGAATTGCCCTGAGGGCCGGGCTGCGCCGGTATCCGGGGCGGCCCCAGCCGGGCCAGCAGCGCGGTGCGCTCCTGGCCGAACTCGGGGTCGGCCTGGTACTCGGAGTGGCCGAGTATCGGCGCGGGCAGCGGGTGGTCCGGCGTACGCCCGTACGCGAGGGGGTCCTTCAGCGGACCGCAGTCGACCTCGGGGCCGGTGCCGTCGGGCAGTCTGATGGGGCCGCCGATCGGGTCCGTGAGCCGCCACAGATTCCGCCAGCAGTGCACGTCGCCGTGGAGCGCGGTCAGCTGCGCGGGGCCGAAGTAGGCGGGGAACCAGCGTCCGTAGAGCCGCTCCAGGGGGCAGCCGTAGGTGAGCAGGGCGACGCGCTTGCGGGTGCGCCGGTCCAGCTGCCAGACCGCGGCGGCGGCCAGGACGCTGCCCTGCGAGTGGCCGGAGATCACCAGCCGCCCCTCGGTGCGGCGCGTCCAGGTCTCCATGCGCCAGGTGAGGTCGGGGACGGCCCGCTCCGCGTAGCAGGGCGGCGCGAAGGGGTGGGCGGCGCGCGGCCAGAACGTGCCGACGTCCCACAGGATGCCGATCGTGCGGCGCGCGGAGGGGTCGCGGTAGGCGCGGCGCCCCCAGGCCAGAAGGAGCACGAAGACGAAGCCCATGAACCACGAGCCGAGGGCCTGGACGGTCTGCGCCCCGGCCTCGATCAGGCCCGTCGTCCCCTCCGCGGCCTTGCCCGGCACCTCGTGGGTGCCCCAGGCGCCGGCGACGGCGACGCCGCCCAGGACGAGCGTGACCACGGCGACGGTGCCCACCACCCAGGGGGCGGAGTCGGTGAGCCCGGCGCGCGCGATGGTCCCGGCGATGGCGCCGGTGCGGGCCTCGTCGGGCCGCTCGTCCGGGTAGCCGTCGGGGACGGTGCGAGAGAGCCGCTGCTTGCGGACGCCGGTCACCCACACGAAGTAGAGCGCCAGGAGCAGCAGGGCGGACAGCAGCACCGGGATGATCGACGCCTGCCAGGACAACACCACCGGCGGCCCCTCGACGGCCCCCTCGCCCATGCCGGGCGTACGGCCGCCGTCGAGCCAGTCGGCGATCCACTGGGCGACGCCGCCGGAGAGCACGCCGCCGAGCGCGCAGGCGAGCATCGCGACGGCCGGTCCGGCGAGGCCGCGCAGCGGGGACCGCTCCGCGGGAGGTCCCTGGTAGAGCGCGCGGGCGGCGACGGCGAGGCCGACGACGAGGACGCCCTGGGCCAGGGCGATGACGCCGAAGACCTCGTTGCCGGGCAGTATGCCGCCGGACGTCCAGCCGGGGCGGTTCCAGGCGGCGTGCACCGAGGCGAGCAGCAGCACGCTGAAGCCCATGCCGGGCAGCGCCCGAGCGGTGGCCCGGTCGAGGGCGTCGTCGGTCCGGGTCTCGCTGCGGCCGCGGCGGCACACCACGTACACGATGAGGGCGCCGACGAAGACCAGCAGCGCGTGGATCCACCAGCCGGAGGCGTCCAGCCAGGGATCGCCGCCCTCCCGGCGGTCGTAGCGGGACACGGCCCAGGAGATCACGGCGGCGACGGTCAGGAAGCCGGCCGCGGTGTGGGCGGCGCGCAGCCGGGCCACGAGCCGCCGTCCGTACCAGAAGCCGGGCAGGCAGAGCGCGGGGCGGCCGGTGCCCGCCGGGTCGTCGTCCTCCAGAGGGCGGCCGACCGGCTGCTGGGACTCGTACGCGCTCCAGGTGCGGTGCGAGAGGAACCAAAGGAGGGCCACTATGGCGGCGGGCACCGCGGCCGCGAGCGCGAGCCGCCGGCCCGGCTGGCTCCACCAGCCGCCGTGCTCCGGCGACATGAAGCTCAGCCAGGGCTTCCCGGCGGCGCAGGAGGCCGTGCCGGCGCACTGCCAGGCCGTGAGGTCCAGGGCGACCTCGCAGGCGGCGGCGATGAGCAGAACGGTGAGGCTGAGCGCGACGAGCCGCATGATCATGCCGTACGCGCGCACGGTCCGGGTGCGGCCGGTCGCGGAGGGCCGCATCCAGTGGGCGAGGTTGGCCACCATGAAGGGAAGCAGCACCAGCCACAGGGCGCGGGAGCTGTCGCCGGAGGTGAGGTTGCACCAGACGTACGCCTCGCGCACGGGCTCCTCGCCGTCCTCGCGGAGGGCGGCGGGGCGCTGCTCGGCGTCGGTGTCGCCGGCGCGCCGGTAGATGCCCGCCGTGGCGTCGCCGGTGACGCGCTCCGTGCGCGCGTCGTTCAGCATCTCCTGCGGGGTGGTGCCGCCCACTCCGTGGACGAGCAGCTCCAGCGCGGGGCGGTCCTGTTGTCTGTCGCGGTTCGTGCCGTTCGCCTGGTCTCCCTGCGCTGCGGTGCTGCGTGCTGCTGACGTCTGGCTCTGTGCCGGCGCCTTGCCTCGTGCTGCTGACGCCTTGTCGTGCGCGGCCGGTGCCACCGTGTCCCCCGATCCCGGTGTGGTGGTTCGCTAGGAGGATTGTGCCCGGAGGCACTGACAACACCCGCGACCTGGCGGGCGAGGCGAAATCGTGACTCGAACGATCCGGGAACGCTCGGTCGATGCGCTGTCATACCCGCATGGGAGGATGAGCCCGCGACAACGCGCGACGGCTGATCGGACAGGTCGGAAGGGACGGGCCGGGTGAGCGACAACCAGAACCTCCTCGCGGAGCAGCGGCGCGCCCTGATCCTCGACGAGGTCAGGCGCCGCGGCGGGGTGCGGGTCAACGAACTGACCCGGAAGCTGAACGTGTCGGACATGACGGTCCGCCGCGACCTGGACGCCCTCGCCCGGCAGGGCGTGCTGGAGAAGGTGCACGGCGGAGCGGTCCCGGTCGCCGAGGCGAGCACGCACGAGCCGGGGTTCGAGGCCAAGGCGGGCCTGGAGCTCAGCGCCAAGGAGGACATCGCCAGAGCCGCGGCGCGGATGGCGGCGCCCGGCAGCGCCATCGCCCTGGCCGGCGGCACGACCGCGTTCGCCCTGGCCCAGCAGCTGCTGGAGGTGCCGGACCTGACGGTGGTGACGAATTCGGTGCGGGTGGCCGACGTGTTCTACAACGCGCAGCGGGCGGCGGCGAGCGGCGGCGCGGGGCCCCGGCCCGGCGCCGCGACGGTGGTGCTGACGGGCGGGGTCCGTACGCCGTCGGACACGCTGGTGGGGCCGGTGGCGGACGCCGCGATCCGCTCCCTCCACTTCGATGTGCTCTTCCTGGGCGTGCACGGCATATCGGTGCGGGCCGGGCTCTCCACGCCGAATCTGGCGGAGGCCGAGACCAACCGGCACTTCGTACGGTCCGCGCGGCGGGTGGTGGTCGTCGCGGACCACACCAAGTGGGGGACGGTCGGCCTGAGTTCGTTCGCCGCGCTGGAGGAGGTGGACGCGCTGGTGACGGACTCGGGACTGCCGGGACCGGCGCGCGCGGAGATCTCCGAGCATCTGCCGGAACTGGTGGTGGTCGGCGGCCCCGAGGCCGACGCGGACATCTGACGCGGGGCGGGTATCCGGCGCGGGGCGAGTGCCTGGCGCGGAGCGGGTAACTGGCGGGGCGCTGATATCCGGCGCGGGGTGTCCGGCGCGGGGCGGTCGCTTGAGGCGGCGCAGACATCTGACGGTCCGACAGCTATGGTGTGCCCGCCCGGTCACGTTGCCGATCCCCTGGGGGTACGTCCCATGGCGCGCCGACTCCGTCCTGTCGGGCTCGACTTCGCCGAGACCGCGCCGCTGCGCCTGGTCTTCACCGCCGACGCCGCGGCGCGGCCGGAGGCGGTCTACCGGGCGCTGGCCGAGGAGGTCACCCAGTGGCCCGCGTGGTACCGCGCGGTCACCCTGGCCCGCCCGCTCGACGGCGCGCGGGGCCGGGAGGTCCGGCTGGTCGGCGGGGTCCGCTTCGTCGAGACGATCATGGCCGCGGACGCGCCCGAGCGGTACGCCTACCGCGTCGACGAGGTGAACGCCCCCGGCGTCCGCGCGCTGCTGGAGGAGTGGCGGCTCACTCCGATCGGCGCCGGGGACGGTGCCGGCACCCGCGTGCGGTGGACGTTCGCCGTCGACGCGGCGGCCCCGGTGCGGGGCGCGCTGCGGCTGGCCCGGCCGGGGTTCGGGCGCGCGTTCCGGGATGCCGTGCGCGCGCTGGACCGTCGGCTGGCGACCGTATGAGCTCATCCGCCGGGCCCGACGAGGTCCCGGCGGGTGCTCGGGGCTACTCGGGCCAGCGGCCGGTCGCCAGGAAGGACGCGATGGTCTCGGCGTACGGGGCCATGTCCAGGCCCTGTTCCTCCAGCCACGCGTCCGAGTAGTACTTGTCGAGGTAGCGGTCGCCCGGGTCGCAGATCAGCGTGACGACGCTGCCGGTGCGCCCCTCGGCGACCATCTCGGCGACGATCTTCAGGGCGCCCCACAGCCCGGTCCCCGTGGAGCCGCCGGCCTTGCGGCCGATCGCCCGCTCCAGGGCCCGTACGGCCGCGACGCTCGCGGCGTCGGGGACCTTCATCATGCGGTCGATGGCGCCGGGCACGAAGCTCGGCTCCATGCGGGGGCGGCCGATGCCCTCGATGCGGGAGCCGCGGTCGCTGCTCGCGTCGGCGTCGTGGTCCCGCCAGCCCTCGAAGAAGCAGGAGTTCTCGGGGTCGGCGACGCAGACGCGGGTGTCGTGCTGCATGTAGTGGACGTAGCGGGCGATCGTCGCGGAGGTGCCGCCGGTGCCGGCGGTGGCGACGATCCAGGCGGGTTCGGGGTGCCGCTCCAGCCTCAGCTGGCTGTAGATCGACTCGGCGATGTTGTTGTTGCCGCGCCAGTCGGTGGCCCGCTCGGCATAGGTGAACTGGTCCATGTAGTGGCCGCCGGACCGCTCGGCGAGGGCGGCCGCCTCCTGGTACATCGTCCGGGGGTCGTCCACGAAATGGCACTGCCCGCCGTGGAACTCGATCAGTCGGCACTTCTCCGCGCTGGTGGTACGCGGCATCACGGCGATGAACGGCACGCCCACGAGGTTGGCGAAGTACGCCTCGGAGACGGCGGTGGAGCCGCTGGACGCCTCGATGACGGGCCGGTCGGGCCGGATCCAGCCGTTGCACAGCCCGTACAGGAAGAGGGAGCGGGCGAGGCGGTGTTTGAGGCTGCCGGTGGGGTGGGTGGACTCGTCCTTGAGGTAGAGGTCGATCCCCCATTCCTCGGGCAGCGGGAAGCGCAGGAGGTGGGTGTCGGCGGAGCGGTTGGCGTCGGCCTGGACCTTGCGGACGGCCTCCTTGAGCCAGCTCCGGTAGCCGGGGTCGGTACGGTCCACGTCGAGCGTGGGGGCGGCGGGCGCGAGGGCCGCGGAACCCCCTCGGGCCGGTTCCGCCACGTCCGCGGCCCCCGGTCGCACTGTGCTGTTCACGTCGCTCCTCACGATGACTTCCGGGCTCATCGGGAGCTCTCGGACGTTTCGATCATAAATGGGCACTGGTGCGCGAGCCGTCTCGCAGGCAGACTGCGGGCAAGCGGTTGGTTCGGCTGTCGACCGGGGAGGTGGTGCACCGTGGCGGAGCCGGAGTTCGCGGCGTCCGAGTTCAATGCGACAGGGGTGCGGATCGAGCGGTCCCTCCGCTCTCTCACCCGCGCCGGGCAGATAAAGATCAAGAACGGCAGGCTGGAACTGCTCACCAGCTACGGCCGGGAGATCGACAGCGCGCCCGTGGGCTCCGTACAGGCCGCCAGGACCTGGTTCGCGGCCCGCGGCCGCGCCCGCGCCACCGTGAACGGGACCCGCTACCTGCTCACCCTGGACGAGCGCGAGGCCGCCGGCGAACCGGAGACGGGCGCGGCGCGCCGCTTCCTGGACGCGGTGCGCACGGCGCATGCCCGGGAATCCGGGGAGCCCAAGGGCCGACGAGGCGCATAGAGCCGCAGAGACGCATAGCCGCACAGAGGCACGCAGAGGCGCATAGAGCCGCAGAGAGGCACAAGCACAAAGAGGTACAAGTTGCGCGTGTGCCGATCCTGGTCGACTCTTGACTCGTACCAGCATCACTGAGGGTTCACCGGCGGTAACGCTGAGACCCAGCTCCTCCGCCGGTCGGCTCGGCAGCCACCACACTGCAGGAACCGTACTCAGCCCGCGTTTGTATCCGCATCTGTATCAGGCTAGCCCTACTTCTTCAGGGAGTCGCAGCCGTGATCAGCCGGCCGAGCAGGCATTGCACGGTGGAGCTTCAGGCCCTGCCGTCACGGATCGGACAGGTCCGCAGAATCGTATCCGCGCAATTGCGGTACTGGCATCTCGATCCCCTCATCGATCCCGCGGCGCTCGGAGTCACCGAGCTGCTGACGAATGTGCACCGACACGCGGAACCCGACAAGCAGTGCACGGTGGAGATCGTCCTGCTGCTCGACCGGCTCACGGTCTCGGTGCAGGACCACGACCCCCGGCTGCCGAGCCTCGCCGACACCGACGAGTGCAGCACCCACGGGCGCGGGCTCTCCCTGATCGCCGCGGTCAGCGAGAGCTGGGGCATCCGGCCCCGCGAGGGCGGCGGCGGAAAGGCCGTGTGGTTCACGCTCCCCCTGCCGCCCACCGCCGCCGTCGAACCGCCGACTCCCCTGTGCGCGCCCGAGACCACCGTCTCGTTCGAACAGCCGCCCCCGACGCGTCGGACGGGCGGGCTGCGCGATCACGCGCCGGCGCGGTCGGCGGTCCTGGGCTGAGGACGGCCGGCGCACCGTTCCGCCCCGTGCGCTCATGCCGCCACCCCCGTGGGCGACATGAGCGTGCGGGACGCGCGGGGCGGTGGCGTACGCGTTGTCGCGTGTAGGCCGCTGCCGTCGCATCTGCCACAGATCACGAGGAGCGTTCCTTCGCGGCGCCGCCGAAGTGCTCCTCAAGGACGGAGACGCGCTGCCAGTACTCCTCCTCGTCGATCTCACCGGCAGCGAAGCGACGGCCGAGAACGGCGACCGGGGACTTCTCCGTGTACGCCGCGCCCACCTGCCGCGCTACGCCCCGTCCGCGCCACACCGTACGGCGCAGCAGCGTGACGACGCCGACGACGACCAGCGCCCACACGAGCGGGAAAAACAGCATCCACGGTCCGGGCCCGCCATCGGACCAGCTCTGGGCAAGGGTGTTCATGAGAGTTCAGCTCCTCGGTGGTGACGGTTTCCCAGTGCTTCTCAGCACTTCTCCTGTCACCACCGAGCGTGGCCCCCACGGGCTCGCGGGTCGTCGTACGGCCAGCGGCACTTGGCATACCGCGCGGGGAGTACGCGGGCCGCCCGCTCGTACGTCCGTAGGCCCGTAGACCCGCACGCGCGGGGAGCTCGCGCCCACGCACCGCCCTCGGCGCCGTCTGTTCTGGCGGTACAGCCTGGTCTATGACGCTCCCGCTGGTCACGGCCCGGTCTGACCTCCGCCCGCCGCTGGCGGTGGCGCGCCTTCAGCCCAGCGCCGCCAGTGGGTCGTCCAGTACCGGCTGCCAGGCCAGCTCCGCCGCGCCCACCAGGCTGTGGTGGGCGAGTACGCAGGGCAGGATCGGTACTCCTCCGCTGCGGCCCCACAGGCTGCGGTCGGCGACGACAGCTCGCAGGCGTTCGGGGTCGGCGTCCAGGAGTTCGCGGTGGAGGCCGCCGAGGATGATGCGGTCGGGGTTGAGGATGTTGACGAGGCCGGCGAGGCCCAGGCCGAGGCGGTCGATGAGGAGGTCGGCGGCGGCTTGTACGGCCGGGTCGCCGTACTCCGTGCGGAGCAGGTCGCGGGACTGCTGGAGCAGGGAGACCTCGGGGCCGGGGGCGCGGCCGGCGGCGGTGACAAAGGCGAGCGGGTCGGCCTCGATGTCGAGACAGCCGCGGCTGCCGCAGTGGCAGACCGGGCCGTCGGGGTTGACGGGAAGGTGACCGACCTCCAGGGCCAGCCCCGAACTGCCGGTGTGCAGTCGGCCGTCGAGCACGAGCGCGCCGCCGACGCCCCGGTGGCCGGTGGCCACGCAGAGCAGGTGCTGGGCGCCGCGGCCCGCGCCGTGACGGTGTTCGGCGAGGGCCGTGAGGTTGACGTCGTTGCCCGTGAATCCCTCGGTGAGGGTGTTGCCCGGGCCGGGGATGTCCGCCTTGGCGAGGCTTTCGGCGAAGAGTTCGCGGACCGGGGCGCCGGCGGCCCAGGCCACGTGGATCGGGTTGAGCGCGGTGCCTTCGGGCTCCGCGACGGCGGAGGGCACGGCCAGCCCCGCGCCCAGGCAGCGGCGGCCGGTGTCGCGCAGCAGCCCGGCGCCCGCCTCGACCACCGCGTCCAGCACCCGAGCGGGGTCGGCGGGCACGGTCATGCAGCCGGGCGCGGTCGCGACCAGGCGGCCGCCGAGCCCGACGAGGGCGGCGCGGAAGCCGTCGGCGTGGATCTGGGCGGCGAGGACGACGGGGCCGCGGGGCGCGATGGACAGCCGGTGGGAGGGGCGCCCCTGGGAGCCCGCGGCGGCGGCCGGCCGCGAGTCGACCTGGATCAGGCCGAGCGCCTCCAGTTCGGCGGCCACGGCCCCGGCGGTCGCGCGCGTCACGCCGAGTTCGGCGGTGAGCACGGCGCGGGTGGGCGCGCGGCCGGTGTGTACGAGCTCCAGCGCCGGGCCGAGGGCGCTGCGGCCCCGCTCCAGTCGTGTTGTCCGATTCTGGGTCACGCCCCTATTCTGGCTTTGTGCCGACGCTAAACAAAATACGGACGGCCATAACGGGGACCCAGCGCACCACGACGCCCGCCCCCGCCCTTCGCCGCCTCCGTACCGCCCTGACCGTATTCTTCGCCCTCGACGGCTTCATCTTCGCCGGCTGGGTGGTCCGCATCCCCGCGATCAAGGAGCAGACCGGCGCCTCCGCGGGCGATCTCGGACTGGCCCTGCTCGGCGTATCAGCCGGAGCGGTCGCCACCATGATGGTGACCGGCCGGCTCTGCCACCGCTTCGGGACCCACCCGGTCACCGTCGCCGCCGGAGTCCTGCTCTCGCTCAGCATCGCCCTGCCGCCGCTGACGCACTCCGCGCTCGCCCTCGGCCTCGTACTGCTCGTCTTCGGCGCGGCCTACGGCGGGATCAACGTCGCGATGAACGCGGCGGCCGTCGACCTCGTCACGGCCCTGCGCAGGCCCGTCATGCCGAGCTTCCATGCGGCGTTCAGCCTGGGCGGGATGCTCGGCGCGGGGCTGGGCGGGCTGGTCGCCGGGCACCTGTCCCCCACCCGCCATCTGCTGGTACTGACCGTGGTGGGACTGGCCCTCACGGCGACCGCGGGGCGCGCCCTGCTCTCCCACCCGGTGCCTGTCGCCGATGCGACGCCTGTCGCTCGTACGGAGCGCTCCGGTCCCGCGAGGCCCGCCGATCGTGCGGAGGCCGGGCCCGCCGACCGCGCCAAGACCGGCCGCCCCGAGACCGCCCCCGCCGCTCGTGCGGAGAACGCCCGTCCCAAGGCCGCGCCCGCCGCCCGGCTCACGGGCCGTGCGCGCCGCCTCGTCGCCGTCTTCGGCTTCATCGCCCTGTGCACGGCGTACGGCGAGGGGGCGCTCGCCGACTGGGGCGCGCTCCACCTCCAGCAGGACCTGCACGCCAGGCCGGGCCTCGCGGCCGCCGGCTACTCCGTCTTCGCCGCCACCATGACCCTCGGGCGGCTGACCGGCACCGCGCTCCTCGAACGGCTCGGCCAGACCAGGGCGCTGGTCGCCGGCGGCTCGACGGCCGCGCTGGGCATGCTGATCGGCTCGCTCGCCCCCGCCACCTGGCTGGTGCTCCTCGGCTTCGCCGTCACCGGCATCGGCCTCGCCAACATCTTCCCCGTCGCCATCGGACGGGCCGGTGAACTGGCCGGGCCGAGCGGCGTCGCGGCCGCCTCCACCCTCGGCTACGGCGGCATGCTGCTCGGCCCGCCCGCCATCGGCTTCCTCGCCGACCGCTGGTCGCTGCCGACCGCGCTCACGACGGTCGCGCTGCTGGCCGCTGTCGCCGCGCTGATCGCCTGCCTCACCCGGAAATCCGCGCGCGGTCAGTGACGGTGGGGGCTGCAACCGTGGCTACGGTTGCGGTCTCGGCTACGGCTGTGGATAACCCGTGCCTTGTCAGTGGCGGCTGTCACAATTTCTTTCATGGACACCGCCGTGTACATCGAATCCATCGAGCGGGACGGCCAGTTGCTGGCCGAAGCCGCCGAGCGGGCCGGGCTCGACGCTCCGGTGCCGACCTGCCCCGAGTGGCGGGTGCGTGATCTGCTGACGCATCTGGGGCAGGTGCACCGGTGGGCGGCCCGGTACGTGGCCGAGGGGCTGACCGAGCCGGTTCAGCCGTCCACGGTCTCCGAACCGGGCGGGGCCGAGCTGGTCGAGTGGTTCCGCGAGGGCCACCGCCGCCTGATCGCCACGCTCGCCGCCGCGCCCGCGGACCTCAAGTGCTGGTCCTTCCTGCCCGCACCGTCACCACTCGCCTTCTGGGCCCGGCGGCAGGCCCATGAACTCGCGATCCACCGGGTCGACGCGCAGGCGGCGCTCGCGGCTGCATTCCCGCCGGTCCAGCCGGTCCCGCCAGTCCAGCCGGTCCAGCCGGGATCGCCGATCCCGGCGGTGCCGCCAGTTCCGCCGGTCTCGACATTCCCTCCGTTCCCGGCCGACTTCGCCGCCGACGGGATCGACGAGATCGTCGTGGGATTCCACGGACTGAAGACGAGCAAGGCGCGTACCTCCACACCGCGCACCCTGCGCATACGGGCCACCGACACGGACGACATCTGGACGATGCATCTGTCGGAGGAGGCGCCGCGCACCATACGCACCGGGCGTCTGCCGGAGGGCGCCACGGCCGCCGACTGCGAACTCAGCGGGGGCGCGAGCGACCTCTACCTCGTGCTGTGGAACCGCCTTCCGCTGGACGAGGTGAGCGTGACGGGCGACTCCTCGCTGGCGGATCTGTGGCGGGAGAAGTCGACGATCGGGAGGAAGTGAGGGCGGCGGACGATCGGGGAGGGCGTGACGTGACGAGCGGGGGTGCGGGCTGACGGCGTACGGTCTGGCGCCGCGACCAGTGGCGCGGGCCGGCCGGCCAGCCGGGATCTGGCGCGAATCCACTGGTCCACGACGTGGCGTGGACCGGACGCGAGCGGTCTCGGCGGTTCGGTTACGGTGCGGGGATGAGCTCGGAGCGCGGGGACTGGCAGTGTACGGGGCTGCGGTGGGACCACTCGGGGCCCACTCTGTCCTGGCGTCATCCGACGCGGGGTGAGCGCTCATCGCCGCTGCCGCCGGACCGGCCGCTGTCGTTCACCATCGGGGAGCGGCGCGGCTGCGTCGGGGTGCGCAGGGGCGGGCGGCACACGCCGTGCCCGGAGGGGGCCTCGCTGTCCTCGTCGGCCGTCTCCGCGCAGTGCCCGCAGTGCGCGCGCCTCGACCGTTCGCACTCGGTGGCCGCCGACACCATCGCGGACGACCCGCGCCCGTACGACGTCTATCTGGCCTGGTTCGGGCCGGACTTGATCAAGGTGGGCATCACGGCCACCGAGCGTGAGGGGGTCCGGCTGCTCGAACAGGCGGCGCTGTCCTACGCGTTGCTGGGGCGCGGTCCGCTGATGGCCGCGCGCAGGGCGGAGGCCGTGCTCGGCGCGGCGCTGGCGGTGCCGGACCGGTTCCCGTACGCGGCGAAGCGCTCCGCCCGGCACGCGCTGCCGCCGCAATCGCTCCGGGCGGCCCAACTGGCGGCCCTGCACGAGCGGGCGCGCGGCCTGCCCGGACTGCCGGAGTCGCTGTCCGTCATGGACTTCCGGCCCGTGCACCACGATGCCGCGTTCCATCTGGAGCGGCTGCGTCCGCCCGACGGCACGGTCGAGCCGGCCGCCGGGCGGACGCTGACAGGCACGGTGGCGGCGGTCGCCGGACCGGATCTGTACGTCCGAACGGGCGACGGGCGGCTGCTGCTGACCGACGCGCGGCAGCTGGCCGGCTGGCCCTTGTCGGCCGCCCCACCCGGGGCGACGACCACCGTGACCGTACGAGCCCCGGCGCCCTCCGGCCCCGACGCACTGTTCTGACCCATCGAAACCGCTGACCCATCACAGCCGCTGACCCGCCGAAACCGCTGGCCCATCACAGCCGCCCTCCCGCCGAAACCGCTGGCCCATCGAAACCGCCGACCCGCCGAAAGGCTGGCCCGTCAAAACCGCTGCCCCGCTGAGTCACTGCCCCGCTGAAACCTCTGCTCCTCCCCCCCCCGTTGCACCCACCCGCCCGGAACTGGAGCGGCGCAGGGCACCGTACGAGTGCGAGTACGCGGCGGAGACCCACGACCGTTCGGGTGCCGGGCCTTCGCCGAGCGGGAGTTGGGGCAGGGGTCCCGCGGCTTCCTGTCTTCGGACGGGCGGCCTGATGGGCGTACGCCGGGACGCAGGTGAGGCTGTTCAAGCACGCGGTCGCGGTGGCGGTGACGGGGTCGCGCCGGAACCGGGTGCTGCTCCCCAAGCGAGCGCCGCTGCCGCTGGGTCCAGCAGGTGTCCGTCAGCCCGTGGGGGTGCCGGTCTGGTCGCGTTCGAGCGCGGAGCGCAGCTTCGAGATGGCCAGCAGGACAGCCGCCCCTGAGGGGCCGTCGAGAGCGCCCCCGATCAGCTCGGCCAGCGCGTCGGCGACGGTCGCCTCCGCCGCGTCGACGAGCTGCGAGCCGTCGTCGGTCAGGGCCAGCAGTGAGGACCGGCGGTCGGAGGGGTTCGGCTGCCGGACGGCCCACCCCTGCCTCTCCAGACGGTCGACGCCCTTGCTGGTCGCGCCGATGCCGATGGCGAATTCGGCGGCGAGGTCCGCCACGCGGGCTCCGGGGTGGTCGCGCAAGTAGCGCAGGAACTCGAACTGCGAGGTGACGATCCCGTGCCGGTCACGGAGCCGGTCGTTGAGGGCGTTGTACAGACGCGTCTCGCATCGGACCAGATCGGCGAAGAAGCTCAGGAGGTCCTCTGTTCCGCCAGTCGATTTAGATGCCATGGCATATAGTGTAGCGGAATCTACTTACGACGGGAGCACACCTATGAGCAAGGAACAGCGCGCCCGGATCGATGCGATGATGCGGCAGCCGCGGGCCGAGGGACCCCGGTCGGTGGACGAGCTCCGAGCCGGATTCAAGGCGCTGATGGCCCAGATGAACGTGCCGGACGACATCAGCGTCACGCAGGCGACGCTCGGCGACCGACCCGCACTGCGTGTCGAGCCGGACCACGGGCGCCGCGCCGGGACGATCCTGTACTTCCACGGCGGCGGCTGGGTGTTCGGCTCTCCTGAGACCGCCCTGTCGCTGACGGGGAACTTGACGGCCAAGACCGGCTTCGGGGCGTACTCGGTGGACTACCGGCTCGCCCCGGAGCACCCGTTCCCGGCCGCGATCGACGACACCCTGGGCGCTTACCGCGCCCTACTCGACAGCGGCGAAGACCCCTCGTCCATCGCCTTCGCCGGCGACTCCGCCGGCGGCGGCCTCACCATCACCACCTGCCTCGCCGCCCGCGACGCGGGGCTTCCGCTGCCCGCCGCCATAGTGGCCTTCTCCCCGGGCCTCGACGCCACTCGATCGGGCGAGAGCATGGTCACCAAGGAAGACATCGACCCGATCTTCACCCGCCAGGCCGTCGAACGCACCGGGGCCATGTACCTCGCCGGAGCCGACCCGCGGCAGCCCCTGCTCAGCCCGGCCGTCCTCGCCGACCTGACCGGCTTCCCCCCGCTGCTGCTCCAGGTGGGCGCCAACGAGATCCTGCTGGACGACTCCACGCGCCTGGCCGCGCGCGCCAGGGCGGCCGGAGTGGACGTCATCCTGGACGTCACCGCCGATGTGCCGCACGTGTTCCAGTCGTTCGCCGGCGTACTGGACGAGGCGGATGAGGCACTGGACCGCGCGGCTCTCTTCCTTGGTCAGCGCGTTCGCGCCGCCGACACGGCGCACGCCTCAGCGGGGTAGGTCCGGTCCCGGCCCGGCCCCGCCCCCGCCCGGGGCCTGCTCTCCCCTGCATTGCAGATGATCGGCCCGCGGCTCCTCGCCCGCCGAGGCCCTCTCCCCCGCCCGCCCCACCTGCCCGTCGGGGCTACCGGGGCTGTCGGGGCTACCGGGGCTGTCGGTCTCCTCACCCCAGCCAGCCCGGCCGTACCAGCCCCGACTCGTAGGCGAGGACGACGAGCCCGGCGCGGTCCCGGACGCCGAGTTTGACCATGGTGCGGCTGACGTGGGTCTTGGCAGTCAGCGGGGAGACGACGAGGCGGCGGGCGATCTCCTCGTTGGAGAGGCCGACGCCGACCAGCGCCATCACCTCCCGTTCCCGTTCGGTCAGGTCCGCGAGCCCGGCCGCGGCGGCCGGTTCCTTGGAGCGGGCGGCGAACTCCGCGATCAGGCGGCGCGTCACGCCGGGCGAGAGGAGCGCGTCGCCGTCGACCACGGCCCGTACCGCGCGCACCAGTTCCTCCGGCTCGGTGTCCTTGACGAGAAAGCCCGAGGCGCCGGAGCGGAGGGCCTCGAAGACGTACTCGTCCAGTTCGAAGGTGGTGAGCATCACGACCTTCACCTCGGCCAGCGCCGGATCCTCGGTGATGCGGCGGGTGGCGGCGAGGCCGTCGAGTACCGGCATGCGGATGTCCATGAGGACCACGCCGGGGCGCAGCGCACGCACCTGGTCCACCGCCTGCTCGCCGTCGGCCGCCTCGCCCGCCACCTCGATGTCGGGCTCGGCGTCGAGCAGCGCCCGGAACCCGGCGCGTACCAGCAGTTGGTCGTCGGCGAGCAGCACGCGGATCACGGGATCTCCTTGTCCTGGGGTGGGGTCACCGTAGCCCCGCCCCCGCCCGGCGGGCTGCCTTGCGAGCCGCCCGACGGCCCGGCCGGCGGGGTCCTGAGCGGAATGCGCGCGACGACGCGGAATCCGCCGTCCCGCCGGGGCCCCGCGTCGAGGTCCCCTCCGAAGGCGGCGACGCGTTCGCGCATGCCGACGAGGCCGTTGCCGCCGCCCGTCACGCCCTGCGCGTCGCTGTCCGCCGTGGCGGGGCCGTCGTCGTCCACGCGGAGTTCGAGGAGGTCGGGCGCGTACCGCAGGCGTACGCGCGCGGTGCGCGAGCCGGAGTGGCGGACGATGTTGGTGAGGGCTTCCTGGACGATGCGGAAGGCCGCCAGGTCGGTGGCGGGCGGCAGTTCGGCGCGTACGCCCTCGACTGCGACGTTCACGCCGAGCCCGGTGCTCGCCGCCTGCTCCGTCAGTTCCGGCAGCCGGTCGAGCCCCGGCGCGGGCGAGCGGGGCGCGTCGCCGGGCGCGCGCAGGGCGCCGAGCACCTGGCGGACCTCGCCGAGCGCTTCCTTGCTGGCCGCCTTGATGGTGGTGAGGGCGGTACGGGCCTGCTCGGGGTCCCGGTCGAGGAGTGCGAGGCCGACGCCCGCCTGAACGTTGATGACGGAGATGCTGTGCGCCAGTACGTCGTGCAGTTCGCGGGCGATCCGCAGCCGCTCCTCGTCGCCGCGGCGGCGCTCGGCGGCCGCCCGTTCCGCGCGGTCGCGCACCCATTGCTCGCGCCGGCCGCGTACCAGCTCGGACACGGCGACGACGACCAGCAGCCAGGCCGCGGTCCCCGAGTCCGATACCCAGCTGCCGGGGCCGTCGCCGGACGGCGGGAGCCAGCGGTAGAGCCAGTGCGCGGCGAGCACCTGGCCCGCCCACAGCAGGGCCACCGCTCCCCAGGCCGCGTGGCGGTGTCCGGCGAGTACGGCGGCGAAGCAGGTGATGACGACGCTGAAGTAGACCGGTCCGTACGGGTAGCCCGCGCCGAGGTAGACCGTGGCGGCGATGGACGCGCCGAAAACCGCGAGGGCCGGATGGCGGTGGCGCACCACCATGAAGAGCGGCCCGATCAGGAGCAGCGCCCTCGCGAACAGGTCCACGGGCGCGCGGTCGGCCTGGCTGTGGGCGGCGAAGCCGGTGCCGACCTGCTGGATCACGGCGACGGCGAGCGAGGAGAGCCAGGGCAGGCGATCGGCGGGGCGACGGAGCCAGCGCTCCCACGGCGGGCCGCCCCCTCCGCCGCTGTCCCGCATCCATGGCGGGCCGCCGCCCCCGTCGCTGTCCCGCATCCATGGCAGGCCCCCGCCGTCGCGCTCCCGCGTCCATGGCGGGCCGCCGCCGTCGCGCTCCCGCGACCGTGGCGAGGGGCCGTCGCTCTCGCGCGTCCACGGCGGACCGCCGCCGCTGCCACCGCCGCGGCCACCGCGCTTTCGCGCCGGCCGCGCCCACGGCGCCCGCCTCTCGCTGCTCATGCCGGCAACGCTAGACGGCGGGGGCGCGGGGCGCGTCAGCCACGCGTGGTGATCGCCCGTACTCCCCGGGGAGTACGGGCGGCCGGAACAGGAACCGGAAAGGGCTGGGCGCCGGTCCCCCGGGCGCCGGCCCGCCCGGCACCGGTCCCCTACCCCGCCTGCGTCCCCGGCTGGTTCTCCGCCCGGTCCCCCGGCTGCTCCTCGGCCTGCTGCTCCGCCCGCCCTCCGCCGCGGTTCCCGCCCCGGCCGCCCGCCCGGTTCCCCGGCTGCGGCCGGTCCATCGCGGCGAGCGCGCGGCGGGCCATCGGGTGGGTCCGTACGATCTCGGCGAGCGTCGTCGTCCCTCGGGTGATCTTCGCAAAAGCCTGCCAGGCCGGCCGGAAGCTCGTGACGGCCGCGTGCATGACGCCGGGGCGGCGCTCGAAGGCGGTCAGCATCCGGCGGCCCACGCCCATCTCCACGCCGAGCCCGGCCTTGATCGCGAAGGCGTAGTTGAGCGCCTGGCGGCGCGCGTCGACCGCGTCCTGCGCCTCGGAGATGCGGACCGCCCACTCCCCCGCGAGCCGTCCCGAACGCAGCGCGAAGGAGATGCCCTCCCGCGTCCACGGTTCCAGCAGCCCGGCCGCGTCGCCGCAGACGATCACCCGGCCGCGGGAGAGCGGCGAGTCGTCGGAGCGGCAGCGGGTGAGGTGTCCGGAGGAGACGCTCGGCTCGAAGCCCGCGAGGCCGAGGCGGGCGATGAAGTCCTCCAGATAGCGCTTGGTGCCCGCGCCCTCGCCGCGCGCCGAGATCACGCCGACGGTCAGGGTGTCCCCCTTGGGGAAGACCCAGCCGTAGCTGCCGGGGATCGGGCCCCAGTCGATGTGCACGCGGCCGGCCCAGTCCTCCGCCACCGTCGGCGGCACCGGAATCTCCGACTCCAGCCCGAGGTCGACCTGGTCGAGCTTGACCCCGACGTGCGCTCCTATTCTGCTGGCGCTGCCGTCCGCGCCGATCACCGCGCGCGCCAGCACGATCTCGCCGTCCGCGAGCACGACGGCGACGGTCCGCCGGTCGGGCACCGAGGAGCCGTGCTGCTCGACGCGCGAGACGGTCGCGCCCGTACGCACCCGGGCGCCCGCGTCCTTGGCGGTCTCGACCAGGGAGGCGTCGAACTCGGGCCGGTTGATGAGCCCGAAGAGCATCTGCTTGGAGCGCCGGGTGCGGGAGAGCTTGCCGTTGAGGGAGAAGGTGACGGCGTGCACGCGGTCCCGCAGCGGCAGCTCGAAGCCTGGTGGCAGGGAATCGCGGGACGGCCCGATGATGCCGCCGCCGCAGGTCTTGTACCGGGGCAGCTCGGATTTCTCCAGCAGCAGCACCCTGCGGCCGGCGACGGCCGCGGCGTAGGCGGCCGAGGCCCCCGCGGGCCCGGCGCCCACCACCACGACGTCCCACACCGACTCGTCGGTCGCTCCGCTGTCCTGGGCTGCGTTGTCGCTGCTCACCTGTGCTTCTACTCCCGCTCGCTGCCTGGCTCCGGCTGTCGCCCGCATCCTACGGGCCGCCGTACGACGATCCCCCTGTGGGAAGATCGGACCTCTGAAATCGTCCGTACGTACGGACCTCGCTTACGGACGCCCACGTACGGACATAACGTCGCGCCCACAAGGAGCGTTCCATGGAGCACGCCTCGACCCCGCCGACCGCCCACCCCGCGCTCGCCCGGACGGTCGCCTCCCTCCAGCCGCGGGCCAAGGCCGAACTGGCCGAGCTCGTGGCCTTCAAGTCGGTCGCCGATCCGGACCAGTTCCCCCGGAGCGAGTGCGAGGCCGCCGCGAACTGGGTGGCCGAGGCGCTACGCACCGAGGGCTTCCAGGACGTCGCGCTGCTCGACACCCCGGACGGCACCCAGTCGGTCTACGGTTTCCTGCCCGGCCCCGAGGGCGCGCCGACCGTGCTCCTGTACGCGCACTACGACGTGCAGCCGCCGCTGGACGAGTCCGCGTGGCTCTCGCCGCCGTTCGAGCTGACCGAGCGCGACGGCCGCTGGTACGGGCGTGGCGCCGCGGACTGCAAGGGCGGCCTGATCATGCATCTGACGGCGCTGCGCGCGCTCAAGGAGCACGGCGGCGTGCCCGTGAACGTCAAGGTGATCGCGGAGGGCTCGGAGGAGCAGGGCACGGGCGGCCTGGAGCAGTACGCGCGGGCGCACCCCGAGCTGCTCACCGCCGACACCATCGTCATCGGCGACACCGGGAACTTCCGGGTGGGTCTGCCGACCGTCACGGCGACGCTGCGCGGGATGACGCTCGTCCGCGTCCAGGTCGACACCCTCGAAGGCAATCTGCACTCCGGCCAGTTCGGCGGCGCGGCGCCGGACGCGCTCGCGGCCCTGATCCGGATCCTCGACTCGCTGCGCGCCGAGGACGGTTCGACGACGGTCGAGGGCCTGGCGGCGGACGCGTCGTGGGAGGGGCTGCAGTACCCGGAGGAGGAGTTCCGCAAGGACGCCAGGGTGCTGGACGGCGTCGGACTGATCGGCTCCGGTACGGTCGCCGACCGCGTCTGGGCGCGCCCGGCCGTCACCGTGCTCGGCATCGACTGCCCGCCCGTCGTCGGCGCCACCCCGTCCGTACACGCCGGCGCGCGGGCGCTGGTGAGCCTGCGGGTGCCGCCGGGCCAGGACGCGGTGGAGGCCACCGAGCTGCTGACGGCGCATCTGCGGTCGGCGGCGCCGTGGGGCGCGCGGGTCGAGGTCGAGCAGGTCGGCGAGGGCCAGCCGTTCCGGGCCGACACCGAGAGCCCGGCGTACGCGTCGATGGCCGAGGCGATGCGCGTCGCGTACCCGGACGAGGAGATGCAGACCGCCGGCATGGGCGGTTCGATCCCGCTGTGCAACGCGTTGTCGCAGCTCTACCCCGAGGCGGAGATCCTGCTCATCGGGTTGAGCGAGCCGGAGGCGCAGATCCACGCCGTCAATGAGAGCGTCTCGCCGCAGGAGCTGGAGCGGCTGTCGCTGGCGGAGGCGGTCTTCCTCATCAACTACGCGGACAGCAAGCGGTGAGCTGAGACGACGGGGCCGGCTTCCCCGGGAGCGCTCGGGGACCGGCTCCGGCCGGTCCGGGCCGGGCCGGCCCGGGCCGGTCCGGGCCGGGCCGGTCCGGGCCGGGCCGGTCCGGGCCGGGCCGGTCCGGGCCGGTCCGGGCCGGGCCGGTCCGGGCCGGTCCGGGCCGGTCAGCCGACAGGGACGCCCGCTTCGAGATTGAGCGGGCGTCCCTGTTCGCGTGCGCGCAGGGCCCAGCGCAGCCGGGTCTGCCGTACGGGCGGCAGCATGCGCGCGGCCTCGTGTTCGGTGACGAAGCGCCAGCCGCGCAGTTCCGCGCAGGGCAGCAGCAGCCGGTCCGCCGAGCCGCGGGGCAGCAGGCCGCCGTCGAAGAGGAGGCGCAGCCCGCCGAAGCCGGGGGCGCGGGGCGGTTCCCAGTCGAGTACGAGCAGCCGGGGGACGTCGGCGAGTTCGAGGCCCAGCTCCTCGGCGACCTCGCGCATGCCGGCGCGGGCGGGCGACTCTCCCGGTTCCACGACGCCGCCGGGGAACTCCCAGCCCGGCTTGTACGTGGGGTCGACGAGGAGCACGCGGTCGTCCTCGTCGAAGAGCAGCACCCCGGCAGCGGTCGTCTCGCCCCTCGGCTCCGGGGTCTGCACGATCTCGCAGCAGCCGGCCGCGCCGGTCCGTACGGCGTCGGCTATCCGCTCCGCGGCCTGGCGGGGGGTGAGGGAGCCGGTGTCGAGTACGTAGGCGTCGGCGCCGAGCCACGGGAGGGCTTCGCGATAGCGCGCGATGTGGTCGAGCGCGCATTGTTTCGTCTCCGTGCCCACGGCGTTCCCGCTGCTGTTGGCGTTCACCGCGTTCACGGCGTTCACGGCGTTCACGGTGGAAGGGGCCCGGAATTCCGCATGATTCAGGACACGGGATCGCAGTATCGATTCGTCGGGTGACATCAGCACATGCCGAACGGGAATGCGGCGAGCGGCGAGCCCGCCGAATATCTCGTCGCGGTACTCCTGCCGGAGCAGCGTCATCGGCACGACCAATACCCCGCCGACCTCGGCGAGCAGCGCGGCGGCGCCGTCGATGACCAGCCGCCGCCAAATGGGCAGGTCCGGCAGGTCCTGATAGCCGACGGCGCCGCCGAGCCGCTGCGGCGGGAGCAGTGAGCGGAGGAGGCTGCCGATCACGCCGGGGTCGTAGAGAGTACTGCCCGGAATCAGACTCACCAGTTCTCGCGCCGTACGGGTCTTCCCCGCACCGTGCGGACCGTTCAGCCAAACGATCACGGTGCCCCCTTTTCCGTAGCCCCCAGTGAATTTCCCGGAACACCTTGCCACGAAAACGCGTGCGAGCGGCGCTGCGGAAGGAGGGACGAAGGGGCGGCACGGGGGCACACGGCAGCGGACCGAGCGCCGGTATGTGCGCGGGGGCGCACACCGGTGGGCGACGCGCCGCCGGTTACCTCCCGAGCGGGCCGGCGAGTCCGCGCCAGGCGCACTCCTCGACCTCGGCAGCGGAACGCTCCCCGACCTCCACGGTCAGCACGGACCACGGCGTCGCCGCCAGCAGCCGCAGCGTCAGCTCCGCCTCGCGGCGCAGGTGTTCGGCCGCCGCCGCCAGGCTGTCCACGGAGGACGTACCGGGCGACCCGGCGAGCCGGCCGACGAACCAGTCCTCCCACTGCGGCCCTTCCCGGTCGACCGCCCGCCGCAGCGCCGCGTCCGGGTCGTCGCGCAGGTACACCACGGTCACCCTCGTCGGCTCGACCGCCTCCACCAAGTCGCGTACGACCGCGGAGATCGCCGGCTCCTCATGCCCCCAGGCGACCAGCGACGGCACGAACGGAATCAGCGCATCCGTCACCAGCGCCTCCACCCCGTCCGCCCGAGCCTGCGACACATACGCCCGCGTCGCCTTCACCAACGTCTCGGGCCGCACGCTGCCGGCTCCCCCGGCGAACTCCTCCGCCACAGCGCCGAAAGCGGGCCGCGTGAGAATGTCGGCTTCCTGGAAATGGTCGACGCTCGCACCAGCACCACGAAGCCGACGCGCGAGCGCGCCGCACAGGGTCGACTTGCCGACGCCGGGACTGCTGCCGATCACCGCGATCAGATGGGACACCATCACGCAAGTCTCACACGGGCACCCCAACGCCCGGACGTCCGGACCCCCGCTACCCCTTGCCGGCCCCCAACGTCAGCCCCGCGATGAAGTGGCGTTGCAGTAGCAGGAACACCAGGATCGTCGGGAGGGCGACGAGGACCGAGCCTGCTGCTAGCAGGTTGTAGTCGGTGAAGAATTGGCCGCGGAGGTTGTTGAGGGCTGAGGTTACGGGGAGTTTGTCGCCGTTGGAGATGAAGACGAGGGCCCAGAGGAAGTCGTTGTACATCCAGGTGAATTGGAGGGTGCCCAGGGCTGCCAGGGCGGGGCGGCAGAGGGGGAGGGTGATGCGCCAGTACTGGGTCCAGACTCCGGCGCCGTCCACGACTGCCGCCTCCAGGATTTCGATGGGGAGGGCGCGCATGAAATTGGCCAGGACGAAGACGCAGAAGCCCAGTTGGAAGCCGATGTGCACGGTGATGACGGCCCAGTAGGAGTCGTACATCGTGAGGGAGTCGGACATCCAGTACGGGAGGGGGATGCGGTTGAAGAGCACGTAGAGGGGGGTGACGATGACCTGTTGCGGGAGCAGGTTTCCGGCGGTGAAGACGATGAGCAGGAAGGTCCCGCCGCGCAGCCGCAGGCGGGAGACGGCGAAGGCGACGAAGGAGGCGAGGAAGAGGGTGACGAGGACGCCGGGCACCGCGATGATCAGTGAATTGGCGAAGTACTTGCTCATCCCCGAGTCGCTGAACGCCTGGCGGTAGTAGTCGAAGGAAAGGTGGCGGGGCAGCGAGAAATAGCCGTGTTCGGCGGTTTCCTCGTAGGGGCGGAGCGAGGCGTATACCGCCAGCAGCAGGGGCGCCAGGAAGACCAGGGAGACGGTGAGCAGGAAGGCGTGCAGACCGAGGCGGCCCGGCCGGACGCGGAAGAGGGCGGGGGCGGTCATCGGCGTTTCTCCCCTCTCAATTCCTGGACCAGATACGTCACGATGAACCCCAAGGACACGACGAGCAGGACGACGGCGATGGCGGAGCCGAATCCGATGCGGCCGGCCTCGCCGATGATGTTGTCGGTGACGAGTACGGAGAGCAGTTCCAGTCCGTTGCGGCCCTGATTCACGGCATAGACGATGTCGAAGGCGCGCAGCGCCTCGATGACGGTGATGACGCCGACGATGACGTTCACGGGACGCAGGGTCGGCAGTACGACCTGGAAGAACGTCTGGCGCGGGCCCGCGCCGTCGATGGCCGCGGCCTCCTTGAGCACGGGGTCGACGGATTTCAGCCCGGCGAGGTACAGGATCATCACATAGCCGGTGTGCCGCCAGCCCGCCGCGAGCAGGATCATCCAGATATTGAGGTCGGGATCGCCCAGCCAGTCCACCGGATTGCCGCGGGCGAGTACGGCGTTGAGCGCGCCCTGGTCACGGGAGAGGATCAGCTGCGCGATGAATCCGACGATCGCGAGCGAGAGCACGACCGGCATATACAGGGTGGACTGGTAGAAGCGGCTGAAGCGGACGCCGCGGTCGAGGAGTACGGCCAGCAGCAGCCCGAACGGGGTGGCGATCAGCCCGAGGAAGGCGAGCCACAGCAGGTTGTTGCGGGCGGCCGGCCAGAACGGCGGATAGTCGGTGAACAGGTCGTGGTAATTCTGCCCGCCCACCCATGTGATATCGCCGATCCCGTCCCAACTGGTGAAGGAGAGGCCGACGGAGGCGAGGGTCGGGCCCCAGATGACGGCCAGGTCGAGCAGTACGGGTATGCCCAGCAGCACGCCGATGACGGCGAGGTCGCGGCGGGTGAATCGCCGCGGGCCACGCCGCCGGGCGCGCCGTGTGGTGGCGGAAGGCACGGCGCGTGGCTCCTACTCACTGGCGAACATCGACTTCTTCTGGGATTCGATGGATTTGAGCAGGCCGTCGATGTCGGCGGGGTCGTTGATGAAGCGCTGGATGGACGGGATCATCACGGTCTGCGCGAAGTCGGGCCGGGTATCGCGGTCCATGAACTGGGAGATCTGTTTGGCGCCGGAGACGAGTTCGGCCGCTTTCTTCTGCAGCGTGTTGTACAAGCCGGTGGACGCCCGGTCGTTGACGGCGACGTTGTTGGGGTCGCTCTTCAGATAGCGCTCCTCGGCGGCCGGCGTGGCGAGGTACTTCAGCAGATCCTTCGCGCCCTTCTTGTTCTTGGCCTTCTTCGCCATGAGGAATCCGTCGACGGGCGCTTCCACCGCTTCCTGGCCGTACCGCGAATCGATCTCCGGGAAGGGGAAGAAGTCGAGATCCTCACGGTCGGCGGCGGTGAACTGCTGGCCGGGGTGCGGGAGTCCGAGCACGGTCATGCCGGCTTTCTTCCGCGCGAGGCTCTGCGCGGCCTCCTGCCAGGTGCGGCCGTTGGCGCCCTGCTGGTGATAGGGCAGGATGGAGCGCCAGAGGTCGAATACGCGCTTGACCCTGGGGTCGGTCCAGGATTCCTTGCCGCGCATGAGCGCGAGGTGGAAGTCGTAGCCGTTGGCGCGCATATCGAGGTAGTCGAAGGTGCCCATGGCGGGCCAGCCGTCCTTGTCGCCGAAGGCGATCGGTATGAGCCCGTCCCCGCGCATCCGCCGGGCGAGCGCCGTGTACTGGTCGAAGGTCTTCGGCACCTCGTAGCCATGCTGCTGGAAGACGCTCTTCCGGTAGAACACGGCCCACGGATAGTAGTAGTACGGCACGAAGTACTGCTTGCCGTCCTCGCCGGTGGACTGGTCCTTCAGCGCCTTCGAGAAGCCCTGGAACCCCGTCCAGAGATCACTGACGTCGGTGAGCAGCCCCTTCTTGGCGAAGAACTGCATCCGGTAACCGGCGAACCACATGAATACGTCGTCCGGGCTGCCCTTGAGATAGCGGTTGATGTTCTGCTGAAAGCTGTTGTGGTCAACGGTGTTGACTTTGACCTTCTTCTTCGACGCCTTCTCATATGCCGCGAAGGATTGGGCGAACGCCTTCTTCGGAACCGGGTCCGAGGCATTGGACCCCAGGGTGATGTCGCCGCCGCCGGGGCCGTTGCCGCAGGCGGTGAGCAGGGCGGGGAGGGCGACCGATCCGGCGCCGAGCGCTGAGGCCCGTAGCAGCGTCCGGCGGGACATCCGATGTCCCGCGCCTTCCGGGACTCCTGTGGCTTCGCGCTGTCCGGCCATACCGCTGAACGATGACTGTGCCATGTCCCCCTCCTCAGGGGTGCAATCGAACACAACCGAACGCAAGTGTTGGGATCTCACCGTCAAGTTCGGGCACCGTCAAGGGTTTTGACACGAAGCGGGGTAACCGTTACCGCATCTCTTCCAACAGAGTCCAACACGGTCTACCGTAAACGCGCGTACGTGACACGTACATGACGTCATGTATTCCTCTGAAGGACGGAGTACCGCATGATGCGCCATCTTCCCGCCGCTTTCACCGGCCGAAGAGTCATCGGATCGCTGGCCGCCGCGCTGCTCTGTACGGCGGGCCCGTCCGGACTGGCCGAGCCCGCCGCCGCGCAGAACACCGCCGCGCAAAACGCCGCCGCGCAGAACGCCGCATCGCAGAAGGCCGCTTCGCAGAACGCCGCCGCGCAGAACGGCGAAACCCGCGGCACTGCCGGGGGCCGCTCGCCCCGCCTCCCCGACGGGCTCGCCGCCACCCCGCCCATGGGCTTCAACAACTGGAACTCGACGCACTGCCGGGCCGAGTTCAACGAGTCGATGGTCAAGTCCATCGCCGACATCTTCGTCGCCAAGGGGCTCAAGGACGCCGGATACCAGTACGTCAACCTCGACGACTGCTGGGCGCTCCCGCAGCGCGACGCGAACGGCAAGCTGGTCGCGGACCCCCAGCGCTTCCCGAACGGCATCAAGGCCGTCGCCGACTACGTCCACTCCAAGGGGCTGAAGTTCGGCATCTACACGAGCGCGGGCGTCAAGACCTGCAACCCGATGGGGCTTCCCGGCGCGCTGTACCACGAGAAATCCGACGCCCAGCAGTTCGCCGACTGGGGCGTCGACTACCTCAAGTACGACAACTGCAACAACCTCGGCCTGGACGCCAAGAAGCGGTACACCACGATGCGCGACGCGCTCAAAGCCACCGGCCGCCCCATCGTCTACGGCCTCTGCGAGTGGGGCCAGAACAAGCCCTGGGAGTGGGCCGCGGACGTCGGCCACCTATGGCGCACGACCGGCGACATCAGGGACCAGTGGGGCAGCATGCTCGCCATCCTCAAGCAGAACCTGCCGCTCGCCCCGTACGCGGGCCCCGGCCACTGGAACGACCCCGACATGCTGGAGGTCGGCAACGGCGGCATGACGGACACCGAGTACCGCACCCACTTCTCCATGTGGTCGATGATGGCCGCGCCCCTGCTCATC
The DNA here is from genome assembly GCF_040654795.1 of Streptomyces sp. NPDC050617. NCBI lineage: Bacteria > Bacillati > Actinomycetota > Actinomycetes > Kitasatosporales > Streptomycetaceae > Streptomyces > Streptomyces sp. NPDC050617. The sequence goes on from NZ_JBFAIS010000006.1 coordinate 186,556, forward strand.
GGCACCGATCTGCGCACGGCGACCCCCGAGACGTACGAGATCGTCTCCAACCGCGACATCATCGCGCTCGACCAGGACCCGCTCGGCAAGCAGGGCACGGTCCTGTCCTCCGACGCCGGGCGCTGGACCGTCGTCAAGCAGCTGAAGGACGGCGACCGCGCCGTCGCCCTCTTCAACGAGACGGGCCAGCCGCAGACCATCACGACCACCGCCAAGGCCGTCGGCATGCCCGCGGCCCCCACGTACCGGCTGCGCGACCTCTGGCAGCACAAGCAGCACAACACGCACGGCGAGATCAGCGCCACCGTCCCCGCGCACGGCACCGCCGTCTTCCGGCTCTCGACGGTGAAGCACTGAGCGCGGCGCGCCACGGGCAGCGGGGAGCACCGGCGGGAAGCCCACGAACAGCAGCCCGGCCCGCGCCGGTGATCGGCCCGTAGCGGTCGGCCCGCGCGCGTCACCGCTCGGCGACGCGGGCCGTCCCGTGACGCGCGGCGCGGCCGACGGACGGCCTACGCCGTCGGCGCCGCCGCCTCGTGTCCCGCGCTCCACAGCCCCAGTTCCTGCGCCGCCGCGGCCGCGGCGCCCACCAGCCCGGCGTCCCCGGCGAGCTGCGCCGGAACGACCTCGACGCCGGCGGCGAAGGACAGCGTGGCGTAGCGGCGCAGCTGCTCGCGCAGGGGGACGAAGAGCGTGTCCCCCGCGCCCGCGACGCCGCCGCCGATGACCACGACCTCCAGCTCCACGAGCGTCGCGGTGGCGGCGATGCCGGCCGCGAGGGCCTGTGCGGCGCGCTGGAAGGAGGCCAGCGCGAGCGGGTCGCCGAGCCGGGCCGAGGCGGCGACCGCGGCGGCGCTCGCATCGCCGTCCGGGCCGGGCCGCCAGCCGCTCTCGACGGCGCGGCGGGCGATGTTGGGGCCGCTGGCGATGCGCTCCACGCAGCCGTGCGAGCCGCAGGCGCACAGGTCGCCGTCGAGATCGACGCTGATGTGCCCGATGTGGCCCGCGTTGCCGGTGATGCCGGGGTGGAGCCGGCCGTTCAGTACCAGCCCGCCGCCGACGCCGGTGGAGACGACCATGCACAGGGCGTTGTCATGGCCGCGGGCCGCGCCCTGCCAGTGCTCGGCGGCCGTCATGGCCACCCCGTCGCCGACCAGCACGACGGGGACGGGGCCGGCCGTCTTCGTGACCTCCGCGACCAGCGGGAAGCCGCGCCAGCCGGGCACGTTGACCGGGCTGACGGTGCCGTCGGACGCGTCGACGGGGCCCGCGCTGCCGATGCCGACGGCCCGCACCCGCGACCAGTCGCCGGACTCCTTGAGCTCCTCCAGCACCGCGGTCACCACGCGCATCACCGTCGCGCCGTCCTCACGGGCGGGGGTGGGCCGCTGGGCGCGTACGAGCAGCTGCCCGCGCCCGTCCACGAGGGCGGCCGCTATTTTGGTGCCGCCGATGTCGAGTGCGGCGACGAGGTCGGTGTGCATGGGTGCGATGTCTCCTGGTCCACAGGCGAGGGCAGAGTTGCAGAGCGACAAGTCTCTCCACATTTGACAACGTTGTCCAGGCTCTATGCTCGACGTCACTCCGGTACATACAGCAGCAACGACAGGACGAGTCACCGTGGCCGACACCCCCCGCAGTCCGCAGCCCCGCTACGGCGCCCGGCCGACCATGAAGGACGTCGCCGCGCGCGCCGGGGTGGGCCTGAAGACCGTGTCCCGTGTGGTCAACGGCGAGCCGGGGGTGACGCCCGACACCGAGCGGCGCGTGCAGGAGGCCATCACGGGCCTGGGTTTCCGCCGCAACGACAGCGCCCGGATCCTGCGCAAGGGCCGCACGGCCTCGATCGGCCTGGTGCTCGAAGACCTCGCCGACCCGTTCTACGCGCCGCTCAACCGCGCCGTCGAGGAGGTCGCCCGGTCCCACGGCGCGCTGCTCATCAACGGCTCCAGCGCCGAGGACCCCGAGCGCGAGCAGGAGCTGGCGCTCGCCTTCTGCGCCCGCCGGGTCGACGGCCTGCTGGTCATCCCGGCCGGCGACGACCACCGGTATCTGGAGCCGGAGATGGCCGCCGGGGTCGCGACGGTCTTCGTGGACCGCCCGGCCGGGCGGATCGACGCCGACGCCGTGCTCTCCGACAGCATGGGCGGCGCCCGCGAGGGGGTCGCCCACCTGATCGCCCACGGCCACCGCCGCATCGCCTTCGTCGGCGACCAGCCGCGCATCCACACCGCGAGCGAGCGGCTGCGCGGCTACCGCACCGCGATGGCCGACGCGGGGCTGCCCGTCGACGAGTCCTGGGTGTCGCTGGGGCCGACCGCTCCCGAGCACGTACGGGCCGAGGTCGGCCGGGTGCTGTCCGGGCCCGAGCCGGTGACCGCCGTGTTCGCGGGCAACAACCGGGTGACGGTGACCGCCGTGCGGGTCCTCGCGGAGCGGCCGCACCCCGTGGCGCTGGTCGGCTTCGACGATCTGGAACTCGCCGACCTGCTGGGGATCACGGTAATAGCCCAGGACGCCGCGCGGCTCGGGCGCACGGCCGCCGAGCAGCTCTTCCGCCGGCTGGAGGGGGCGGCGGAGGCGCCGAAGCAGACGGTGCTGCCGACCCGTCTCGTCGCCCGCGGCTCGGGCGAGATCCCGCCGGCGCGGGGCGCGTAACGCCCACCCGGCACGCGGCGCCCGGCTTGAGGATCGCGACGCGCCGCGCACCGCGCACCGCGCACCCGCGGGTCGTAGTCGGGTGCGGCGCGGAACCACGGACGGCGTCCCACGACCGGAGTACCTTCGGCGTCGACAGCGCGCTTTCGGCGCCGAGTTGGGTATCCCTTCCTCACCGGGACGGAGTACCGCGTTCGGCGTCCGTTCCGGAATCAGCTCGGTCTCACATCGCCTCACCGACCAGGAGCACCGTGGACGACCGTACGCTCGAAGCGCTCGGCCTCGCCGAGGCGCCCCGCGAACATCCGCTGATCTATCCCGGCGCCTGGCCCGCCGAGTCCGGACTGCTGCACCAGCGCCGCCTGTTGCCGCTGCGCCCGGTGGCGGGCCGCCGGCTCGCCAAGTGGCAGGTGCAGCCGCCGCCCGGCGGGTTCCGGGGCGACCCCGGCGCCGAGGAGCCCGTGCCGCTCAACTACGCGCTGATGAGCGCCAACCAGACGCTCGTCGGCGACCGCTTCCCCGTGCTCTCGGTGGGGTCCAACGCCTGTCCGGCGCAGCTGTGCCACAAGATGGAGGGCGCGGGCGTCTCCGCGACGATTCCGATGGCCAAGGTGCGGGTGTCGGGGATCGGGGTCGGGGTGTCCGCTTATGTGACGCCCATGGGTTATGTGTCCTCGTCGCCGTACCGCGCTCCGGGCCGCACCATGGACCTGTTCGTGACCTGGCTGGACGTGGCGCAGCTGGAGCTCGTGGACGCGAGCGAGGGGATCTTCGACCCGGTCGGCGAGTACGACCGGGTGGTGCTGCCGGGGGATGTGTTCCGCGCGGAGCTGGCGTCGGGCGAGCTGCTGGGCGGCATGTACGCGTACGTGAACCGGTACGGGGTGCTGCGCGACGGCTCCGGGGCGCCGCGCGACCACCCGGGCGAGCGGCAGCTGCTGACCGAACTCATCGCGGAGTCAAGGCAGTTGCGGGACTGGTTCGGCGCCACGCCGGAGGAGTTCAGCGCGGCGGCCCGCGGGGACCGGCACCTGTGCGAGAAGGGCACCCGGCTCTTCGCGGACGAGGGGCGCGCCACCCGCTCGGGCCTGGAGGAGTACGTGGCCGAGGCCCCGGCGAGCACCGTCTACGACGACATCCACCCGCTCAACGAGCTGCCCGCCGATCACTATCCGGCGTGCCGAACGCCGAACCTCTTCGACCAGCGCGGCGCCGGGGTCGTGCGCGTCTCGGCGCGGCTGGCGCGGGAGCTGGGCGACCCGACCCATCTGATGGTGCAGAACGCGCAGCTGCCGACGGCCCGGCACGAGCGGCTCGGTGCGCTGGCCAGCGTGGTGATCGCGCCCGACATCGCGACCGACGACACGCGGACGATGCAGGTCGACCACTCACTGCGGGTGGGGCTGGGCCTGGAGCCCGGCGAGGCCGTCACGGTCGCGCCCGCGCAGGTGCGGCACGGCAGCAGCCGGTGGACGGGGTTCTTCTTCGGCTCGCCCAACTACGTCGTCTGCCGGGTACAGGACGGGGACCGGGCGAGCGCCGAGCACGAGGTGTGCCTGCTGGACGAGATGACGCTGGAGCTGCTGGGCGTCGCCAGCGGGGACAGCGTGGTGATCGAGGGGTTCCCGGACCGGGAGGGCATCGTCCCGACCCTGGAGCTGAAGGCGATCCGCACCAGTTCGGAGGTGCAGGAGCGGCGGACGCAGCTGCACGGCGGGGATATGACGAGCCGTTACCCGAGCTCTCTGGACGCGCTGGGCACGTTCCCGGATCTGCCGTGGGTGTTCCTGGACCGGCGGCTGTGGTGGGGGCTGGGCCTGGGCGAGCAGTGGCTGGCGACGGTCCGTATCCGCTCCAGCCGCTCGTACCAGCTCAAGAAGGAACTCCGCGAGATGGTGTTCCTGCTGGGGCTCGCCTTCATAGGAGTCGTGACGGTGCTCCAGTCGCTGGTGTGGCAGGCGGCGAGCCTGGGGGTGCTGATCCTGCTGGTGGCCTTCGCGGTGACGGTGCGGATGCGCAGCAGGCTCTCGCAGCGGGCGCGGCTGTTCCGGCACCGCGGCCGGCTGCGCGTGACGCGCCGGGAATAGGGGCCCGGGTCACGCCCCGGGCCGGCCCGCGAGGGCTTCGAGGTCGGCGCGGGTGAGGCCGGTGAGCCGGGCCGTCTCGCCCGCGTCCAGCGCGCCGCAGTCCAGTCCGCGCAGCAGGTAGCCGCTGAGCGCGCGGGCGGTGGCGGGTTCGTCCAGGACGCCGCCGCCCGTGCGGTGCGTGTACGCGACGAGGCGGGCGGCGGCCTGTTCCAGGCCCTCGCGGTAGAAGGCGTAGACGGCGGCGTAGCGGCTGGGCAGGTGGCCGGGGTGCATGTCCCAGCCCTGGTAGTAGCCGCGGGCCAGTGAGCGGCGTACGAGCCGGTGGTGCAGCCGCCAGGCGTCGTGGACCTGTCCGGTGGCCCCGACGGGCAGCACGTTGGTGGAGCCGTCGGACAGCCGGACCCCGGTGCCCGCGGCGGCGGTCTGCATGACGGCCTTGGCGTGGTCGGCGGCCGGGTGGTCCAGGGACTGGTGGGCGGCGCTGATGCCGCAGGCCGCGCTGTAGTCGTAGGTGCCGTAGTGCAGCGCGGTGGCGCGGCCCTGTGCCGCGTCGATCATGCGGGCGACGGTGGCGGTGCCGTCGGCGCCCAGGACGGCCTGGGCGGTCTCGATCTGGATCTCGAACCCGATCCGGCCGGCGGCCAGTCCGCGCGCCTTCTCGAACTCCCCGGCCAGGTGCGCCATGGCGGCGACCTGCTCGGGGCGGCTGACCTTGGGGAGGGTCAGCACGAGCCCCGCGGGGAGCCCGCCGGCGTCCATCAGGCCGGTGAGGAAGATGTCGAGGGTGCGGATGGAGCGGTCCCGGACGGCGGCTTCCATGCACTTCACGCGGATGCCCATGTACGGGGCGGCGGTGCCGTCCTGGCAGGCGGCGGCGGTGAGTTCGGCCGCGCGGGCGGCATCGGCGTCCTCCTCGGCGTCGTCGCGCGGGCCGTAGCCGTCCTCGAAGTCGATGCGCAGGTCTTCGACGGGTTCGTGCTCCAGCTTGGCCCGTACGCGCTCGTGCACGGGTTCGGCGAGCTCGTCGGGGGTGCCGAGGACGGCGGCGAGGGCCGCGGCGTCGGGGGCGTGTTCGTCGAGCGCCGCGAGGGCCCGGTCGCCCCAGGTGCGTAGGGTTCCGGCGGTGAAGGCGTCGGCGGGGACGTAGACGGTGTGGACGGGCTGCCGGGTGCCGGGGTCGCCGGGATAGCGGCGCGCGAGGTCCGCGTCGGTCTCGGCGAGGGACGCGTCGATCTCGTCGCGTACGGCCCTGCCGAGGCTGGTCGCGACCGTCTCCTGCTGTCCCATCCGGCGCCCTCCCGCTGCCCGCCACCCACATCAACATTTTGTGGAAGTCCGTGGGGCGAAGCTAACGGCCCGGCAAACGGGGGTCAACAGCCGCTCCGGAGGCGCCGGATACGGAGCTGCGGCCCGTACGGCCCCGACCGGGTCGTACGGACCGCCGCCTCACCCGCGCGGTCAGCCCTTGCGGGTCTTGACCTCGTCCGTGAGCTGCGGGACGACGTCGAAGAGGTCGCCGACCACGCCGTAGTCGACGAGGTCGAAGATCGGGGCCTCGGCGTCCTTGTTGATGGCCACGATGGTCTTCGAGGTCTGCATGCCCGCCCGGTGCTGGATCGCGCCGGAGATGCCCGCCGCGATGTAGAGCTGCGGCGATACGGACTTGCCGGTCTGGCCGACCTGGTTGGAGTGCGGGTACCAGCCGGCGTCGACCGCCGCGCGCGAGGCGCCGACGGCCGCGCCGAGCGAGTCGGCCAGGCCCTCGATGACGGGGAAGTTCTCGGCGCCGTTGACGCCGCGGCCGCCGGAGACCACGATCGCGGCCTCGGTCAGCTCCGGGCGGCCCGTCGACTCGCGCGGGGTGCGGGAGACGACCTTGGTGCCGGTGGCCTGCTCGCCGAAGGAGACGGCGAGCTGCTCGACCGCGCCGGCGGCCGGGGCGGCCTCGGGGGCGGCGGAGTTGGGCTTGACGGTGATGACCGGGGTGCCCTTGGTGACGCGGGACTTGGTGGTGAACGAGGCCGCGAAGACGGACTGCGTGGCCACCGGGCCCTCGTCGCCGGCCTCCAGGTCGACGGCGTCGGTGATGATGCCGGAGCCGATGCGGACCGCGAGGCGGGCCGCGATCTCCTTGCCCTCGGCGGAGGACGGCACGAGCACGGCGGCCGGGGAGACGGCCTCGTACGCGGCCTGGAGCGCGTCCACCTTGGGCACGACGAGGTAGTCGCCGAACTCCGGGGCGTCGGCGGCCAGGACCTTGACGGCGCCGTGCTCGCCGAGGACCTTCGCGGCCTCCTCGGCGCCCGGCCCGAGGTGCACGGCGACGGGGTCGCCGACGCGGCGGGCCAGCGTCAGCAGTTCGAGGGTGGGCTTGCGGACGGCGCCGTCCACGTGGTCGACGTAGATGAGGACTTCAGCCATGGTTCTGCTCTCCTGCGGGAATGACGAGGGCGGGTGAGGGTTCGTACGGGCCGTCGGACGCTCAGATGAACTTCTGGCCCGCGAGGAACTCGGCGAGCTGCTTGCCGCCCTCGCCCTCGTCCTTGACGATCGTGCCCGCCGTACGGGCCGGACGCTCCGCGGCGTCGTCGACCGTGGTCCAGGCGCCTTCGAGACCGACCTCGTCGGCCTCGATGCCCAGGTCGGAGAGGTCCAGGGACTCCACGGGCTTCTTCTTGGCGGCCATGATGCCCTTGAACGACGGGTAGCGGGCCTCGCCCGACTGGTCGGTCACGGACACGACGGCCGGCAGCGCCGCCTCCAGCTGCTCGCTGGCGGTGTCGCCGTCCCGGCGGCCGGTGACCTTGCCGTCGGCGACGGAGACCTCGGAGAGCAGGGTCACCTGCGGCACGCCCAGGCGCTCCGCGAGAACCGCCGGGAGCACGCCCATGCCGCCGTCGGTGGAGGCCATGCCGCAGATGACGAGGTCGTAGCCGGCGTGCTCGACGGCCTTGGCGAGCACCAGGGAGGTGCCCAGCGCGTCGGTGCCGTGCAGGTCGTCGTCCTCGACGTGCACGGCCTTGTGCGCGCCCATGGACAGCGCCTTGCGCAGCGCGTCCTTGGCGTCGTCGGGGCCGATGGTCAGGACGGTGATCTCGGCTTCATCCGCCTCGTCGGCGATCTGCAGCGCCTGCTCGACCGCGTACTCGTCGAGCTCCGAGAGCAGGCCGTCCACGTCGTCGCGGTCGACGGTCAGGTCCTCGGCGAAGTGCCGGTCGCCGGTGGCGTCGGGCACGTACTTCACACAGACAACGATCCTCAAGCTCACGCCGGCTCTCCTACTGCATCGTCTCTTCAGCTGCCTTGTGCAGGCAGCATAGGCGCCTTGTGGGGCGGATTCCGGTCGGGGCGGCCCCGCTCCGAACGAAATATTACTCGCCAGTACATCCAGGTCATTCCCCGGAAGCAAGGCCACTGAACTGTGACCTTGCCAACGGTGCGGAAACGGCGGGACGGGACGAGGGATCAGTCGCGCAGAGCGTTGAAACGGCCCTGGTGGTAGAGGAGCGGGCGGCCCGCTCCCGCCGGGTCCCCGACGACCGCCTCGGCAAGCACCAGCCGGTGGTCGCCGGCGGGCACCTTGGCCACCACCCGGCACACCAGCCACGCCAGTACGCCGTCGAGCACCGGCACGCCCTCGGGGCCCGTGCGCCAGGAGGTCGGCTCGGCGAAGCGGTCCGCGCCGCTGCGGGCGAAGGTCGCGGCCAGCTCCCGCTGGTGCTCGCCGAGTATGTGCACGCCTACGTGCTCGGCCTCGGCCAGCACCGGCCAGCTGGAGGAGCCGGTGCCGACGCCGAAGGAGAGCAGCGGGGGCTCGGCGGCCACGGAGGTGAGCGAGGTCGCGGTGAAGCCGACCGGTTTCGCGCCCTGCGCGGTGATCACGGCGACGCCCGCGGCGTGCTGCCGGAAGACGGAGCGCAGGAGATCGGGGGCGGCGAGCAGGGGCGTGCCGAGGCCGGGTGAGGCCGTCATGGAGATGTCCTTCTGCTGGAGGTTCGAGCCGGGAGAGGTGCCGTCGCGTCCGCTCACGCGCTCGGACAGCAGGCGCTCGCGGTCCGCAGCAGATCGACGTGCGCACGTCCGTAGAGAAGGAGGGGTCCAGGCCGCATGTCGTCACCCTGACGATTCGCGGTACGCACCGTCAAGGGCCTCTTGCCAGGTGGGAGACGTGTCACGCGGAGGTTTAACCGGTACGCGGCGGCTTCGCCGGCCGCCGGACGCGGTACGCACGACGGCCGTGGGACCCCCGCTCCAGGGACCGTGCCCGCTCGCCTCATCGCCCGCCGCCGCTCAGACGGCCGCGCCGAGCGCGGCGATGACGTCCACGGTGCGCGGCTGCCCCGCGGCCCTGCGCACGACGCGGCCGGCCGCGTCGAGGACGAGGACGGTCGGCGTGCGGTCGACTCCGAGCGCCCGTACGAGCTCCAGCCGGGCCTCCGCGTCGATCTCGACATGAGCCACCCCCTCGACCATGCGGGCCACCTCCCCCAGCGTGCGGCGGGTCGCCCGGCAAGGCTGGCAGAAGGCGCTGGAGAACTGCACGAGCGTCGCCCGCTCCCCCAGCTCCGCGCCGATCTTGGCGGCGCTCAGCCGCTCCCCGCCGTCCCGCTCCCGCACCGCGGCCTCCCTGCGCCGACCCGATCGCTTCTCGTCACTCCGTCAACCGTGCAGCACCGCGGCGGCCCTGAGGATTCCCGCGACGGAAAAATCCGCTGTCCCTGATATCCCGGCCGCCGCGGGTGTAGCTTCTGCTGCACCGGACAGCCGCACGCGACGTGATGAGAATCTCCCGGCGACGACAGCCCACGAGGTGGCCGACAGGCCGGACATCAGGCACGATCTGCCGAAAGCCGAGAACCTACGGCCGCGTAACTTCCGTCGGGAGAACCCTCCCGAGGAACAGAAGGGTCCCCCGATATGGCAGAGCTCGTCTATCCCCCGGTGATCGGTACGGCCCGCACCATGTTCAAAGTGCTCGATCTGCGCTTCGACGCCCAGGGCACGGAGAACGTCCCGCGACGCGGCGGGGCGGTTCTGGTGAGCAATCACATCGGCTACCTCGACTTCGTCTTCTGCGGAATGGCGGCCCGGCCCGCCAAGCGGCTGGTGCGGTTCATGGCCAAGGAGTCGGTGTTCCGGCACAAGATCTCGGGTCCGCTGATGCGCGCGATGAAGCACATCCCGGTGGACCGGGCGGCGGGCATGGAGGCGTACAAGCACGCGCTCAAGGCGCTGCGCTCGGGGGAGATCATCGGGGTGTTCCCGGAGGCGACGATCTCCCAGTCGTTCACGCTGAAGAACTTCAAGTCCGGCGCGGCGCGGCTGGCGCAGGAGGCCGGGGTGCCGCTGCTGCCGATGGCCCTGTGGGGCACGCAGCGGCTGTGGACCAAGGGGCACAAGCGCGACTTCGGCCGCCACCACATCCCGATCGCGATGCGGGTGGGCGAGCCGATGGCCGCCGACCCGGCCGAGCACGCCGACTCCATCACCGAGCGGCTGCGGACGCGCGTCCAGGAGCTCCTGGAGGCGGCACAGCGCGCCTACCCCGTACGTCCCAAGGGCCCCGAGGACACCTGGTGGGTCCCCGCCCACCTGGGCGGCAGCGCGCCGACTCCGGCGGAGGCCAAGGCTCTCGACCGGCGGTGACGGACCGGACCGCGCCGCCTCGGGCTCACGCCGGGGCTGTGCGGTCCGACGCGAGCCCGAGGCGGCGCCGCACATCGTCCGGAGACGCCGCAGTGCGCCCGGCCGTACGAGCCGTTCGGCTCGTACGGCCGGGCGCACTGTCATGCGCGTAGGCGTCGGCGCTAGCGCTGGGCGCCCATCTCCTCCGCGAGGGCCGCGGTGAAGGCGTCCACGTCGGCCTCGGTGGTGTCGAAGGCGCACATCCAGCGGACCAGGCCGGTCGGCTCGTCCCAGTCGTAGAAGCGGTAGCGCTTGCGGAGCCGCTCGCTCACGTCGCGCGGCAGCCGGGCGAAGACGCTGTTGGCCTGCACCGGGTGGACCACCTCGACGCCGTCCACGGCCTGGGCGCCGCGCGCCAGGCGGGACGCCATGGCGTTGGCGTGCGCGGCGCTGCGCAGCCACAGGTCCCCGGCGAGCAGGGCCTCGAACTGGGCCGAGACGAACCGCATCTTGGAGGCGAGCTGCATGGACAGCTTGCGCAGGTGCTTCATGGCCCGTACGGCGTCGGGGTTGAGCACGACGACGCACTCGCCGAACAGCAGGCCGTTCTTGGTGCCGCCGAAGGAGAGGATGTCGACTCCGGCGTCGGTGGTGAACGCGCTGAAGGGGACGCCGAGGGTGGCCGCCGCGTTGGCGAGCCGGGAGCCGTCGACGTGCACCGTCATGCCGTGCTGGTGCGCGTGGTCGCAGATCGCCCGGATCTCCTCGGGCGTGTAGCAGGTACCGCACTCCGTGGTCTGGGTGATCGAGACGACCTGGGGCATGGCCCGGTGCTCGTCGTCCCAGCCGAACGCCTCGCGGTCGATGAGCTCGGGCGTGAGCTTGCCGTCCTCGGCGGGGACGGTCAGCAGCTTGAGCCCGCCGACCCGCTCGGGCGCGCCGCACTCGTCGACGTTGATGTGCGCGCCGTCGGCGCAGATCACCGCTCCCCAGCGCTCGGTGACGGCTTGCAGGGCGACGACGTTGGCGCCGGTCCCGTTGAACACAGGAAACGTTTCTGCACGCGGCCCGAAGTGGGCGCGGAAGACGTCCTGGAGGTGTTCGGTGTAGACGTCCTCGCCGTAGGCGATCTGATGACCGCCGTTGGCGAGGGCGAGCGCCGCCAGGATCTCCGGGTGCGCGCCGGCGTAGTTGTCGCTGGCGAAGCCGCGCAGCTCGGGGTCGTGACGGCGGACGGCGTCGGTGGCCGCCGGGGCCTCGGTCACGGTTCGGGGGTCAGCCACAGACGGGTTCCGTTCACTTCGGTGGCGGGGCGGTCCCAGACGCCGACGACGGCCTCGGCCAGGTCCTTGACGTCCGTGAAGCCCGCGAATTTCGCGTTCGGGCGCTCGGCGCGCATCTGATCGTGCACGAGTGCCTTGATCACCAGGATGACAGCCGCCGCCGACGGGCCGCTCTCGCCCCCCGCCTTGCGGAAGGCGTCGCCGAGCGCGAGGGTCCACGCCTCGGCCGCGGCCTTGGAGGCGGCGTAGGCGGCGTTCCCGGCGGTGGGCTTGGACGCGCCTGCCGCGCTGATCAGCACATACCGTCCGTTGCCGGCCCGCTTGAGGGCGGGCTCGAAGGCGAGGGAGGTGTGCTGCACGGTACGGACCAGCAGCTTCTCCAGCTTCGCCCAGTCCGCGAGGTCCGTCTCCGCGAACGTGGCGGAGCCCCGCCAGCCGCCCACCAGGTGCACCAGGCCGTCGACGCGGCCGAACTCCTTCTCCGTGCGGTCCGCCCAGGCGCGGGTCGCGTCGAGGTCCAGCAGGTCCACCGTGTCGCCGGTGACCGTGGCCCCGCCGTGCGCGTACCGCGCCGCGTCCACGGCCTCGGCGAGGCGCGCGGGGTCCGCGTCGGCGGCGACGACGGTCGCCCCGGACTCGGCGAGGCGCAGCAGCGCGGCGCGGCCGGCCGGGCCCGCGGCCCCGGCCACCGCGACGACGGCCCCGTCGAGCCGGCCGCCGTACGTGGGAGTGCTCATGGTCTTCGCCCCTTCCGGCTGTTCTCCGTGCTCGTTCACGCGGCCACTCGCCCGGCGCTCTCGGCGGTGATGCCCTTGGTGGAGGCGATCACCTTGCGCAGCTTCTTCGAGAGGGCCTCGTAGAACATGCTGAGCGGGAACTCGTCCGGAAGCACGTCGTCCACGAGCTTGCGCGGCGGCTGGTTCAGGTCGAGGGCGTCGGGGCCCTTGGCCCAGACCGAGCCGGGGTGCGGGGCGAGGTAGGTCGAGACGAGCCCGTACGCGGCGAACCAGTGGACGAGCTTGGGCCGGTCGATGCCGTCGCGGTAGAGCTGCTCGATCTCGCCGCACAGCTGGTTGGTGACCTGCGGTGCGCGGTCCCAGTCGATGTGCAGTGTGTTGTCCGTCCAGCGTACGACGTCGTGCTGGTGGAGGTAGGCGAAGAGCAGCTGGCCGCCGAGCCCGTCGTAGTTGCGCACCCGCTCGCCGGTGACGGGGAAGCGGAACATTCGGTCGAAGAGGACGGCGTACTGCACGTCGCGGCCCTGGCGGTAGCCGTCGGCCTCCAGCTTGACGGCCTCCCGGAAGGCGGTGAGGTCGCAGCGCAGCTCCTCCAGCCCGTACATCCAGAACGGCTGGCGCTGTTTGATCATGAAGGGGTCGAACGGCAGGTCGCCGTGGCTGTGGGTGCGGTCGTGGACCATGTCCCACAGGACGAACGCCTGCTGGCAGCGGTCCTGGTCGCCGACCATCTCCGCGATGTCGGCGGGGAGTTCGAGGCCGAGGGTCTCGACGGCGGACTCGGTGACCCGGCGGAAGCGGGCGGCCTCCCGGTCGCAGAAGATGCCGCCCCAGGAGAAGCGCTCCGGGGCCTCGCGGACGGCGATCGTCTCCGGGAAGAGGACGGCCGAGTTGGTGTCGTAGCCGGAGGTGAAGTCCTCGAAGGTGATGCCGAGGTAGAGCGGGTTGTCGTAGCGGGTGCGCTCCAGCTCGGCCAGCCAGTCCGGCCATACGAGGCGCAGGACGACCGCTTCGAGGTTGCGGTCGGGGTTCCCGTTCTGGGTGTACATCGGGAAGACGACGAGGTGCTGGCGGCCGTCGACGCGCTGGGCGGCGGGCTGGAAGGCCAGCAGCGAGTCGAGGAAGTCCGGCACGCCGAAGCCCTCCGCCGCCCAGCGGCGCAGGTCCGCGACGAGGGCCGCGTGGTAGGCGGCGTCGTGCGGGAGCAGCGGGGCGAGCTGCTCGACGGCCGCTACGGCCCGCTCCACCAGCGCCGCGACGTCGTCGCCCGGTGGTGCGCCCTCCGCCTCGAAGTCGATGGAGCCGTCCTTGGACTGCCAGGGGCGGATCGTCTCCACGGCGTCCTTGAGGGCAGACCAGGCCGGGTGGTCGACCACGCGCTCAGCGGTCGGCGAACCGGACTCCGCGATCGCGGACGTAAGCGTCTGTGTCATGACTGATCCCTCCACTGGAGAACCTGGCGTTAAGACACCGTATCCATGTGTCCTTCGCTCACTCAAGGGCAGCCGCCATAAATTATCCTGCTGACCCCCCTATCTCACCGCCGTTTTTCCTGCCGGAATCGGCTCGCGGACCGGGTTCTATCACTTATGGCGCAGGAGTAGGGGTTGCGGGATCGGGGCGGATATGCAGGGTCCCGGAGGCCGGGAAAGACCCCCGGCGGCCCCGGGCGTCAGCGCGCGGGGGACTCGCCCACCCACGGGTGACGGGGCCGGGCCGCCGCCGGGATCACCGCCCCGTTCGCGACCCGTACGCGCCCCGCCGCCGCGTGGCCTCCGGCGCCCAACGGCCCCCGCGTACGGGCCCGTCGGCGCGGACCGCGCTGTCGGAGGCCCCCGTTAGGCTGCGGCCGTGTCCGCTCCAGCCACCGACGACGGAAGCGAGAGAGCTTTGTCTTTCCTCACGATCGGCCACCGCGGGGTGATGGGCGTGGAGCCCGAGAACACCCTGCGCTCCTTCGTCCGCGCGGACCGTGCGGGACTGGACGTCATCGAGCTGGACCTGCACCTGAGCAAGGACGGCGCGCTCGTCGTGATGCACGACGCGGACGTCGGCCGCACCACGGACGGCGAGGGCCGCGTCGCCGACCTCACCCTCGACGAACTGCGCGGGCTGGACGCGGGGCGCGGTGAGCGGGTCCCCGTCTTCGAGGAGGTCCTCGACGCGGTGCGGGCCCCGATCCAGGCGGAGATCAAGGACGCGGCGGCGGCCCGCGCCCTCGCCGAGGTGCTGCGGCGGCGCGATTTGACCGGCCGCGTCGAGGTGATCTCCTTCCACGACGCGGCGCTCGCGGAGATCGCGAAGCTGCTGCCGGGCGTACGGACCGGGCTGGTCGCCCAGTACTACGGCCTCGACGTGATCGACCGGGCGAAGGCCGTGGGCGCTGCCGTGCTCGTACTCGACATCGGCAGACTCACCCTGGAGCTGGTGGAGCTCGCGCACGCCGCCGGGCTCAAGGTCATCGGGTGGGTCGTCAACACCCCCGAGCACCTCAAACTGGCGCGCGGCCTCGGCCTGGACGGCGGCACCACCGACTTCCCGGAGATCAAGAACGCGGCGCGCTATACGGCATAGGCCGCTGCCGCCGCCGCGCCACAGCCCCTCGCCGCCCGCACCGCAGGGGCCGCCGTCTCCGAACCCCCGCGGACACGGGCGGAATTCATGAACCCGCAATGAAATTCCGGTATGCGGACGGATGCCGAAATGATCTGGACAGACCCCGGTCCGCCTGCGAGTCTCCCGCCATGCCCGTCGCCAACCAGCACGTACGACTCGCCGCCACCGCCGCCGTCCTGCTGCTCGCGGCGGTGACCGGCTGCGCACCGCAGGACGAGGCCGACGCCTCCAAAACCTCCGCGACGACGAAGGAGACCTGTGCGCGAGGGAAGTTGACCACGCAGACGCCCGGCAAGCTGACCGTCGGAACGGACAAGCCCGCCTACGCCCCCTGGTTCCAGGACGACGATCCGGCGAGCGGCAAGGGCTTCGAGTCGGCGGTCGCGTACGCGGTGGCCGACCGGCTGGGGTACGGCCGTTCCGACGTGCTGTGGCAGACGGTGGCCTTCAACAACGCCTTCGCGCCGGGCGCGAAGAAATTCGACTTCGACCTCAACCAGATCTCCATCAGCGACGAGCGGAAGAACGCCGTCGACTTCTCGTCCGGCTACTACGACGTCCGCCAGGCCGTCATCGCCCTCAAGGGCTCCCCCGCCGCGAAGGCGAAGACCGTGGCCGACCTCCGCAAGGCGAAACTCGGCGCGCAGGTCGGCACCACCAGCCTGGACGTGCTCACCGACGTCGTCCGGCCCGAGCGGCGGCCGGCCGTCTACCAGAAGAGCGACTTCGCCAAGTCGGCGCTGAAGAACGGCCAGGTCGACGCGATCGTCGTGGACCTGCCGACCGCCTTCTACATCACCTCCAGCGAGGTGGAGGACGCCGAGGTCGTCGGGCAGTTCGAGAACACCGGCGGCAGGGCCGAGCGGTTCGGGCTCGTCCTGGACAAGGGCTCCCGGCTGACCCCCTGCGTCAGCGGGGCCGTGGACGCGCTGCGCCGCGACGGCACGCTCGCGAGGATCGAGAAGAAGTGGCTGTCCGAGGCGGTCGACGCGCCGGTGCTCAAGTGAGCGCGCGGGAGGCCGTACCCGACGGGGCCGAGGAGTACGTACCGTCCGCCCGGCGGCTCGAGCGCGAGCGGTTCCACCGCACCCGGACCCGGCGGGCGACGGCGATCGCGGCCGGCAGCTCGCTGGCGACCGCCGTGGTGCTCTACCTCGTGATCACGCGCTCGCCCGGCTGGCCGCGCACCCGCGACACGTTCTTCTCCGCCCACTACGCGCGCGAGGCGCTGCCCAAGGTGCTCGACGGGCTCTGGCTCAACGTCCGCCTGCTGGTGGTCTGCGGCGCGTGCGTCCTCGCCCTGGGCCTGCTGCTCGCCGTCGCCCGCACCCTGCGCGGCCCGGTGTTCTTCCCGCTGCGCGCGCTCGCCACCGCCTACACCGACTTCTTCCGCGGGCTGCCGCTGATCATCTGCCTGCTGCTGGTGGTCTTCGGCGTCCCGGCGCTGCGGCTCCAGGGGGTGACCACCGACCCGGTGCTGCTGGGCGGCGCGGCGCTCACCCTGACGTACTCCGCGTACGTCGCGGAGGTCTTCCGGGCGGGCATCGAGTCCGTGCATCCGAGCCAGCGCGCGGCCGCCCGCTCGCTGGGCCTCTCGGCCGGGCGGACGCTGCGCTATGTGGTGCTGCCGCAGGCCGTACGGAGAGTCGTGCCGCCGCTCCTGAACGACCTGGTGTCGCTCCAGAAGGACACCGGGCTGGTCTCCATCGCGGGCGCGGTGGACGCGGTGTACGCGGCGCAGATCATCACGGGCAAGAGCTTCAACTACACGCCGTATGTGGTCGCCGGGGTGATCTTCGTGGCGCTGACGATCCCCATGACGCGGTTCACGGACTGGATCACGGCGCGCACGGACCGCCGCCGGGCGCAGGGAGGAATCGTATGAGCGAGCCGGGACCGGCGCGGACGGCCGAGCCGGACCACGCGGCCGGAGAGGCGGACCGGCCGGCCGAGCCGGTGCTGCGGCTGGAGGCGGTGCGCAAGAGCTTCGGCCGGTCCCTCGTGCTGCGCGACGTGGATCTGGCGGTGCCCTCGCACACCGTGACCGCGCTGATCGGCGCGTCCGGCTCGGGCAAGTCCACGCTGCTGCGCTGCGCGAATCTGCTGGAGGAGATCGACGACGGCGCGATCTTCCTGGACGGCGAGGAGATCACCGACCCGCGCGTCGACCCGGACGCCGTGCGCCGCCGGATCGGCGTGGTCTTCCAGGCGTACAACCTCTTCCCGCACATGACCGTGCTGGAGAACATCACGCTCGCCCCGCGCCGGGTGCACGGCGTGCCCCGCGAGGAGGCGCGGGAGCGGGCGCGCGAACTGCTGGAGCGGCTCGGACTCGCCGACAAGGCGGCCGAGTACCCGGACCGGCTCAGCGGCGGTCAGCAGCAACGCGTCGCGATCGTACGGGCGTTGGCGGTCCGCCCCCGGCTGCTGCTGCTCGACGAGATCACCGCCGCGCTCGATCCGGAGCTGGTGGGCGAGGTGCTCGGCGTGGTGCGCGATCTCAAGGAGGACGGCATGACGATGGTGCTGGCCACCCATGAGATGGGGTTCGCGCGGGAGGTCGCCGACCAGGTGTGCTTCCTGGACGGCGGGGTGGTGCTGGAGCGCGGGACGCCGCGGGAGATCTTCGGCGCGCCGCACCAGGAGCGCACGCGGCGCTTCCTGCGGCGGATCGTGGAGGCGGGCCGGCTGTAGGGCCCGCGCCCCGGCTCGGGCCGGGGCGGACCGGGTCCGGCGGCCGCGGTTCAGGTCAGCGGCTTGATCAGCAGCTCGAATTCGAGGTCGGCGCGGCGTGGGATGCCGAACCGCTCGTCGCCGTACGGGAAGGGCGTCATCCGGCCGGTGCGCGCGTACCCGCGGCGCTCGTACCAGGCGATCAGGTCGTCGCGCTGCCGGATCACGGTCATGTGCATCTCGTTCGCGCCCCACTCCTCGCGCGCGAACCGCTCGGCCTCGGCCATGACGGCCTTGCCGAGACCCCCGCCCTGCCGCTCGGGGCGCACCGCGAACATGCCGAAGTAGGCGTGGTCGCCGCGGTGTTCGAGCTGGCAGCAGGCGACGAGCGCGCCGTCCCGCTCGGCCAGCAGGAGCCGGCCGCGCTCCGCGGCCAGGACGGCGGCGACGCCCTCGGGGTCGGTGCGCTGTCCGTCCAGCAGGTCCGCCTCCGTGGTCCAGCCGGCGCGGCTGGCGTCCCCGCGGTACGCCGATTCGATCAGCTCCACGACGGCCGCCGTATCGGCCGTCACGGCGGTCCGGAAGGCCGGCGCGGCGGCCGGGTCGGCTTCGGCGGTGCGGCTCTGTGCGGCGTCCATGCGGTGGCGTCCTCTCCGTCTGCCCGTACGTTCCGTACGGGCTTCGCTCCCCGTACTCTCCGTACGATCTTTCGCGGCGTACGAGCCTAACCCGGAGGCGGTGCGTAGGGTCGCGGCATGGTTCACGTACTCAGCGGCAGGACTCTTCTGCGCCCCACCGATCCGGACCGCTCCCGCGCCTTCTACGGCACGGCGCTGGGCCTGGCGGTCTACCGGGAGTTCGGTACGGGCCCCGAGCGCGGCACGGTCTACTTCCTCGGCGGCGGCTTCCTCGAACTCTCCGGACGCTCCCCCGAGCCGCCCGCGCCCGGCATGCGGCTCTGGCTCCAGGTGGCGGACGTCGCGGCCGCGCACGAGGAGCTCGTACGGGCCGGGGTCGAGATCCTGCGGCCGCCCGTGCGGGAGCCCTGGGGGCTCGTGGAGATGTGGATCTCCGACCCCGACGGCGTGCGGATCGTCCTGGTGGAGGTGCCGGCGGACCATCCGCTGCGGTTCCGCGCCTGACGCGTGCTGTCCGGCCGGCCGATTCTGAGGCGTCCCCGTGCGGGGGCGCCTCCGCGCTGTCCGGTGCCACGGGCCCGTACGGCCGTGGCGTCCGGCCGCCTCCCCGCCCGTTTCCTCCTGGTCGGACCCTTCGTTAGGCCATCCGGGTGAACGGCCGGAGCGAGGACGCATCAGCGATTTCGCTAGGAGGTACGCCGATTTGCCTAAACCTATTAGGCAAATACATAATCGCTTCTGGCGAATGAGAGGACCGGCATGGCACGCATAGGACTGACCGCGGAGCGCCTGACCCAGGCGGGCGCGGAACTGGCCGACGAGGTCGGCTTCGACCAGGTGACCGTTTCGGCGCTCGCCCGGCAGTTCGACGTCAAGGTCGCGAGCCTGTACTCGCACCTGAAGAACTCCCAGGACCTCAGGACCAAGATCGCCCTGCTCGCTCTGGAGGAGCTGGCCGACCGGTGCGCCGCCGCCCTGGCCGGGCGGGCCAGCAAGGACGCCCTCACCGCCTTCGCGAACGTCTACCGCGACTACGCCCGGGAGCACCCCGGCCGCTACACGGCGGCCCAGCTGAAGCTCGACCACGAGACCGCGCTCGCCAGCGCCGGCGTCAGACACGCGCAGATGACACGGGCGATCCTGCGCGGCTACGACCTGGCGGAACCGGACCAGACGCACGCGGTCCGGCTGCTGGGCAGCGTCTTCCACGGCTACGTGAGCCTGGAGGCGACGGGCGGGTTCAGCCACAGCGCCCCCGACTCGCAGGAGTCCTGGTCGCGCGTCCTCGACGCCCTCGACGCCCTGCTGCGGAACTGGCCCGCGGCGTGAGCCGGAGCTCGTACCGCCCGGCTCCGTGAGCCGGGGCCCGTACCACCTGGCTTCGCGAGCCGGGGCCCGTGCCGCCCGGAGGCCGTATTCCGCGCGGCGAGCGGGCGGCGGAGCCCAACACTCCGCACACCGCGACCGAACACCTCGACCCACAGGCGGGAAACATGAGTCAGGCCGGATCCCTGAGCACCGAGCACAAGTGGATCACCACCCCCATCACCGCGGAACTCCTGCGCGGCGCCCTCGACCTGGAGCGCACCGAGCACGGCGTGCTGCCGCACCGGCTGCCCGCCTGGGCCCGCGCCCAGAACACGGACGGGCAGCTAGCCATGGCCGAGGTCCAGCCCTCGGGCGTACGGCTGGTCTTCCGCACCCGGGCCACCGCGATCGAGCTGGAGGCCCGGCGCACCAAGCGGGTGTACGTGGGCGCGCCGCCCCGCCCGGACGGCCTATACGACCTCCTCGTCGACGGCGTTCCCGCCGGTCAGGCCAGCGTGCCGGGCGGTGACACCCTGACCGTCGACATGGCGGCCGGGACCGTCGTGCAGCAGTCCGGCCCGTCCGGCTCCCTCCGCTTCGACGGGCTCGCCGACGCCGTCAAGGACATCGAGATCTGGCTGCCGTACAACGAGGCCACCGAACTCCTCGCGCTGCGCACCGACGCCCCCGTCGAGGCCGCCCCGGACCACGGCCGGCGGGTGTGGCTGCACCACGGCAGCTCGATCAGCCACGGCTCCGACGCCGCGAGCCCCACCACCACCTGGCCCGCGCTGGCCGCCTCGCTCGGCGGCGTGGAACTGATCAACATGGGGTTCGGCGGCAGCGCCCTGCTCGACCCGTTCACCGCGCGCTCGATGCGGGACACCCCGGCCGACCTGATCAGCGTCAAGTTCGGCATCAACATCGTCAACGCCGATCTGATGCGGCTGCGCGCCTTCGCCCCGGCGATGCACGGCTTCCTCGACACCATCCGCGAGGGCCACCCCACCACGCCGCTGCTGGTCGTCTCGTCCATCCTGTGCCCCATACACGAGGACACCCCCGGACCCTGCGCCCCGGACTTCAGCGACATCAGCGAGGGGAAGATCCGGTTCCGGGCGGTCGGCGACCCGGCCGAGCGGGCGGCCGGGAAGCTGACGCTGGGCGTCACCCGGGACGAACTGAGCCGCATCGTGAAGCAGCGGGCCGCCACTGACGCGAATCTGTACTACCTCGACGGCCGGGACCTCTACGGCGAGGCGGACTTCGCCGAGCTGCCGCTGCCCGACGAGCTCCACCCGGACGCCGCCGCGCACCGCCGCATCGGCGAGCGCTTCGCGGCCCGGGTCTTCGCCGCCGAGGGGCCGTTCGCCGCCGAGCGGCCCTGAACGGCCGCGCCGCCCCTGGCCGATGAGGTCCTGCCGCCTCGCGGGAGCCGCGGGAGAGCCCGGTCGGGCATGCGGCGGGGTGCCCCGCGCACGGTGATCACCGTCGGCGCGCTCCCCCATTGCGCCCGTGCGCTGCTTGTGTCCGCGCGGCGGCGGGCATCTTCCGGGCATCCGTGATGAGTGTCCCCAGGGAGGTGCGCCGTGCATGGACCACCGCTGGTCGGCTGGCTGTTGGTGACGCTGTGCGCGCTGACGGGCGCGTACTGCCTGCTGCGGATACGGGGCGCGGCGGAGCGGCGCCGGGCCACGGGCGCGGACGCTCTGATGGGGCTGGGCATGGCGGTGATGGCGGTGCCGTCGGCGGTGCTCGACCAGCGGCCGTGGGGGCCGCCGCTGTTCGGCGTGGTCTTCGGGGCCGCCGGGCTGCGGGCGCTGCTGCTGTCGCGGGGCACGACGGCGCAGGCGCACCATCTGCACCACGCCGTGGGCGCGTTCGCGATGGTCTATATGGCGCTGTCGATGACGGGCGGCGGCGGGGGCGGGCACACGGGACACGGCGGCGCCGCGCACGTACCGGCGGGCACGCCGCTGCTGACGGGGCTGCTCATGGTCTATTTCGCGGTGTACGTCGTACGGACCATGGCGCATCTGGTGCCGGCGGTGGCCATCGCCGCCGGTGAACTGCCGATACCGGGCCGGGCCGAACTGACCAACGCGTGCAGGCTGTCGATGGGCATCGGCATGCTCGCGATGCTGCTCACGCTCTGAGCCCCGCCTTCCCCGGCCTTCCTCCGCGGTCGCCGTGAGCCGCTGCACGGTGACCGAGTGCACCCGAGTGGCATACGTCACTTCCCGCTCGGGACCGTACCCCGGCGTACGCCCGCACTCATAGGCTGACGGTCATGATGGTCCCGCTCGCCCTGCTGGTCCTCGGCGGACTGGTCGCGGCAATGGCGCCGCGCGTGCTGACCCGCTCCGACTGGCCCGATCGCGAACCCGTGCTGGCCCTGTGGGTATGGCAGTGCGTGGTGGTGGCCGTGCTGCTCTGCTGCACCCTCGCGATGGCGCTGAGCGCCGCGGCGGCGTCGGACGCGGTGCGCGGCAATGTCTTCGCGCCCGCGCCGCGCGGGGTGATGGAGGCTTACGCGCTCACGGCGTACGGGCCGTGGGCCGCGCCGGTGGCCGTCGCCCTCGCCTGCGGCGCGGTCTGGACCGCCGCGATGCTGACGCGCGAGATCCGCGGGGCGCGCGCCCGCCGCAGGCGGCGCCGCACCGAACTGCTCGTACGCTCCCCCCTGCTGCCCGGCGAAGAGGCCGGCGCGGACCGCCTGGTCGTCCTGGAGGGCGACCGGCCGGACGCGTGGTGGCTGCCGGGCGGCGCCTCGGCCCAATTGGTGATCACGACGGCGGCTCTGCGGCGGCTCAAGGGATCGCAGCTCGACGCGGTCCTCGCGCATGAGCAGGGGCACGCGCGCGCCCGCCACGACTGGCTGCTGCACTGCTCGTCGGCGCTGGCGGCCGGATTTCCGCAGGTGCCGGTGTTCGCCGGGTTCCGCGACCAGGTGCACCGGCTGGTCGAGTTGGCTGCCGACGACGTCGCCTCGCGGCGCTTCGGACGGCTGACGATCGCGCTCGCGCTGGTCCAACTCAACGAGGAGCGGGGCGTGTTCGGGCCCTGCCCGAGCCAATTGGCCCAGGTTCCGCAGCGCGTTCACCGGCTGCTGTCGGCCGCGCCGCGACTGACGGCGGGTCGGCGGCTGCGGCTGACGGCCGCGGCGGCGCTGGTTCCGGTCGTACCGCTGCTGGTCGCGTTCATGCCGGGACTGAGCGCGCTGCGATAGCGGAGGAAGCCGGAGCCTTCGCAACGGTGCCGCGATAGCGGACGAAGCCGGAGCCTTCGCGACGGTGCCGCGATAGCGGACGAGCCCGCGATCGGCGACGATCTGCGCATGCCGATTCCGCTTCCGCCGCCTGCCGCCGGCGCACCGCGAGCCCGCTGCACGGTCCGCTGCCTGCGCGCGAGCGCGCTGCTGGCCGCCGTGTCCGCCGTACTCCTGACGCTGGTCGCGGCGGAGTGGGGGCCGCTGGAGTCGCTGGACCGGTGGGTCGCCGACGGCCTGCATCGCGTGGCCGTCACCCACCCCGGCCTCACCCGTACCGCGCGCGTGCTGACCGACTGGGTGTGGTCGCCGACCGCGATGAGGGCAGCGCTGGTCGCGGTGGCCGCCTGGCTCGCATGGCGACGCGAACTGCCGCTCGTACTGTGGGCGGCGGGCACGGCGGTCCTGGGCACGGCCCTCCAGCAGGGCCTGAAGTTCGCGATCGGCCGGGACCGCCCGCGCTGGCCGGACCCGGTGGACTCGGCGAAGTACTCCGCGTTCCCCTCCGGCCACGCGCTCACGGCGACAGTGGTGTGCGGGTTGCTGGTGTGGCTGCTGGTGCTGCACGGCGCCCGGAGGGCATGGATCCGCGCCGCCGTGGCCGTAGCGGCGGTGTCCGTCGTCGGGGTGAGCCTCACCAGGGTCTATTTGGGCGTGCACTGGCTGTCGGACGTGACCGGCGGCACGCTGCTGGGGGCGGTGCTGCTGCTGGGGGCGGTGGGGGCGTACG
The DNA here is from genome assembly GCF_040654795.1 of Streptomyces sp. NPDC050617. Classification (NCBI taxonomy): domain Bacteria; kingdom Bacillati; phylum Actinomycetota; class Actinomycetes; order Kitasatosporales; family Streptomycetaceae; genus Streptomyces; species Streptomyces sp. NPDC050617. The sequence continues at coordinate 210,179 of NZ_JBFAIS010000006.1, forward strand.
GACTTGTGGGGCGGCGGGCGCGGGGCGGTTAAGGCTGAGGGGTGTTGCCGTACGCGCCGAGTGGGCGGGCGGACCCCGGACCGCTCGTCCCTACGGCTCCCGTACGACCCCCGCGATCACCGACGCGACGGCCCTGCGGACGGCGGCAGCCTCCGGCGGCGTGCCCTTGCGGTCGGCGAAGAGCAGGTGGCCTGTGCCGATCAGCGTGGGGGCGAGGGTGTCGATGTCGGCGGTTGCCGCGATGCGGTGCAGGTCGCGCTCGGCGGCGAGGTAGGAGGCGATCATGGCCGCGGCCTCCATCAGCACCGGGATGCCGGTCGGGGTGGTCCGGCGGAGGCGGGCGCGGAGACCGTCCCGCGAGATGACCAAGCCGACGATCGCCACGGCGACCGACTCGAACACGTCCGTGAGCGCCTCGGTGAGGTTGTCCGCGACGGAGCCGGTCCCGGCCCGGCCGCGCAGTGCGGCGGTCCGGGCGTCGATCCGGGCGACGCGGTCCAGGACGAGCTCGGCGAGGAACGCGTCGAAGTCGGCGAAGCGCCGGTGCAGCACGCCCTTGGCGCAGCCCGCCTCGGTCGTGACCGCCCGGCTGGTGAGCGCGCTCGGCCCGTCCCGGAGCAGGACGCGCTCGGCGGCGACGAACAGTTGCTCGCGCGCGTCATGGATGGCTACGCCTGTCGGCACGGTACGGCTCCTCATTGACGAGTGGGCGATCGCCCACTCATAGTGGGCACATGCCCACCATATCTTCGGGGCAGCAGCCCCGATCCGCCCTGGAGCCCCATCAGCACCGCGAAATGGCGGAGTCGTTCGGTACGGACGCCGAACGCTACGACCGGGCCCGCCCCCGCTACCCCCAAGCGCTGATCGACCGGATCGCCGAGGTGCGCACAGGCCCGGACTCCGCCCCCGGCGTTCTCGACGTCGGCTGCGGTACGGGCATAGCGGCCCAGCAGTTCACGGCGGCCGGCTGCGCGGTCCTGGGCGTCGACGCCGACGCGCGGATGGCCGAACTCGCCCGGCGGCACGGGCTCCCGGTCGAGGTCTCGACGTTCGAGACCTGGGACCCGGCGGGCCGGACGTTCGACGCGGTCGCCGCCGCGCAGGCGTGGCACTGGGTGGACCCGGTCGCCGGTGCGGTCAAGGCGGCGCGGGCGCTGCGGCCGGGCGGGCGGCTCGCCGTGTTCTGGAACGCGGGGCAGCCCCCGCCCGGACTCGCGAAGACCTTCGCCGACGTCTACAGCCGCGTGCTGCCCGGCTCGCTTGCGGCCCACCAGTGGGCGGCCTCACCGGCCGATGCCTACGCGGAGCTGGGCGCCAAGGCGGCCGACGGGATGCGGGAGGCAGGCGCGTACGGCGATCCGGAGGAGTGGCGGTTCGACTGGGAGTGGAGCTACACGCGGGACGAGTGGCTGGACCTGCTGCCCACGACCGGCGCCCACACCACGCTCCCGGCCGCGCGGCTCGCGGAGGTCCTGTCCGGCGTCGGCGCCGCCGTGGACGCGGCGGGAGGGAGCTTCACCATGTGCTACACCACGGTCGCGGCCACGGCACTGCGGACCGACGCCGCGTGAGTCGCCCCCTTCGGTCGGCACCCCACCGGAAATAGTTCAAGCTTCACTCATGTTGGGGCGGGTGAAAGGAGCGACCCATGACGCAGTTCCCGACCTTCACCCCGGCCACCCCCCTCGCGCCCGCCGAGGAGTACGAGCGCGCCCACCTCTACATCGAGGCCAGGGACTACGCCGAAGCCGCCCGCATCCTGACGCCGGTCGTCGAGCGGGAGCCCGGCCACCTCGCGGCCCGGCTGCTGCTCGCCCGCGCGTACTTCCACTCGGCCCAGCTGGGCCGGGCGGAGTCCGAGCTGCGGCGCGTCCTGGAGCGCGACCCCGTCGAGGCGTACGCGCACCTGATGCTCGGCCGCACCCTGGAGCGGGCCGGCCGGGCCGCCGAGGCGGTACCGCATCTGCGGCTCGCCGCCGCCATGAACGGCGAGGAGGCCCCGGCGCCGCGCCGCGTCCTGCACACCGTCGCCACGGACTGAGGCCGCCCGGCCCCGGCCAGCGGCAGGCGCGGGGGAACCGGCCGGCCCGCCCGGCCCCGGCTCCCCCGCCCTACCCCTGCCCGTACACCGTCGGCAGCCCCGCGCCCGGGGGCGCGAAGTTCGGCGGCGCGTCGGCCGGCGGGACGCCGAGCGCCCAGTCGAGTTCGTAGCGCTGGAAGAGTTCGGCCCGCAGCCGGGACGTGGGCATCGGCGCCCCCGGCAGCAGCACCGCCACCACCGCGCCCATCAGCAGCGCGCGCAGCAGCCGGTAGTCGGTGTCCGGGTCGGGCGAGCCGTAACTCACCACCGTGCCGTGCAGCAGCGCCGCGAGCCGCTGCTGCTCCGGGCACTGGATGAAACCTTCCGCCTGGAGGATGCCCGCCATGTGCGTACGCATCAGCAGCGGCCGGTCCCGCGCGAGGCCGAGGATGGCGTCGATGGCCCGCGCGAGGAGCTCCCGGCCGTCCTCGGTCCGCGGCTCCCGCTCCAGCCCGGCCGCCAGTTCCAGGTGCATCAGCCGGTGCACCGCGGACTGCAGGAGCTGCCGCTTGCCGGGGAAGTAGTACGACACCAGGCCCCGCGCGGCGCCCGCCCGGTCGGCGATGTGCGCGAGCGTGGTCGCCTCGTATCCCCGTTCGCCGACGAGCTCCACCGTCGCCTGCAACAGACGTTCACGGGAACGGCGGCGTAACTCCTCATTGACCGACGCGCTGCGCGGGGACATGCTGTAACTCCTGCGTTGACTGGCTCCGAGCCAATATACTCAGAGGGTATCCGGCCCGCCTGCCCTCCTGAGCAGGCGCAGTCCGGTATCTCCGTCGATTTCGGGCGACGCGGGGGATCGCCCGAAATCGGCGGTCTTTCCCTGTGCGCCCGTAACCGCGCTCGTATCCGCGACCACGTCCGCGACCGCACCCGCGAATGGCTCCGGCGGCGGCCAAGTCGCCCCGGCGGCGCGGCCGGTGCGCTCGGAGCGCGCGTCATCCGATGAGGTCGAGCACGCGGCGGAGCGCGTCGGGCCGTTCGGCCACCGGCGCGTTGTCCACGAGGTGCACCGCGCAGCCGATCGCGCCCGCTCCCGCGTCGGCGCACGGGTTGTCGCCGACCATGAGGGTATCGCCGGGCGCGAGACCGAGGGCGTCGCAGGCCGCGTGGAAGAGCCGCGGATGGGGTTTCTGCACGCCGTGCTCGTACGACAGGACGTACGCGTCGACGCCGCCGTCCAGCCCGTGCGCGCGGAACACCGGACGCAGGTCCCAGCCGATGTTGCTGACCACGGCGGTACGGACGCCCCGGTGCCGCAACTCGGCCAGCACGGCGGCCGCGTCCTCGTACGGAGACCAGGCGGCCGGCTCCATGTGGCGGGCGTACAGCGCCTCGTACAACTCGGGCCGCGGCAGCGGCACTTCACGCGCCAGCCCCGTGTACGCGGCGCGGTGCAGGGCCGCGCTCTCGTCGCGCCTGGCCCATACGTCGGCCAGGTGCGCGGGCACGGCGCGCGGAGCGGGGCCGCCGGGCATCGCGCCCGCCTCGTCCAGCAGCCGTACGAGCCGTGCCGACTCCTCCTCGTCGACGCGGGTTCCGGTGTCGCGCAGGGCGGCGCGGAGCCAGGACTGTGTGGGCTCGGCGTGAAAGAGGGTGCCGGAGAAATCGAACAGGACGCCTTTGACGGTCATGCCGCCCAGTCTCCCCCGCCCGGCAGCGACAACGGCGAGCCGGGCCAGGGGCGTTGGCGGAATCCTGTCGGGCGGCGGGCCGTCGTCGCCGCCGCCGTCAACCGGCCGCCGGTTCGTCGGGGCAGTGGAAGGCGAACAGGCCCGGGGCGGTCAGCAGGTCGAAGCAGTCGAGGAGCTGTTCCGGGCGGTCGGATACGGCGATGGCGGCGGCGAGGTAGTTGGTGCTGCCGCGCTCCGGGGAGAGGCGGGCGCCGACCTCGTGGGGGAGGACGACCTCGCGGACGCCGGGGATCGCGAGCACCTCGGAGGCGGAGGGCACGCGGGAGAGGACGACGGGGCGGTCGGGGGGTTGCGGTATCAGGCGGCCGGCGTAGCGGCGCGGTTCGGGGGCGGCGGGCAGGTCCCCGCCCGTCGCCACGGCCGCGGTGGCCGCCACGTAGTCGTAACCGGCGCTGTGGTGCAGCATTTCGACCGCGCCGCCGCCTATGCGGCAGTTCACCTCGATCACCATCGGGCCCTCGGCGGTGAGCTTGAACTCGGTGTGGACCGCGGAATCGGTGAGGCCGAGGGCCTCGACGGCGGCCGTCGCGCACGCCTCGATCTCGCGGACCCGGTCGGGCGGCAGCACCGAGGGGAGCATGCCGCCGTTCTCGCGGAAGGGCGGCGACAGCGGGAACTTGTCGGTCACCGCGAGATGCGTGGTCCGCCCGCGCCGCACGACGGACTCGACGCTGACGTGGTCGCCGTACCGGGCGTCCGGGTACCACTTCGAGCCGATGAGCCGCTGTTCCAGGATGAACAGGGGCCGCGCGCCGCCGCGCGGGTCGTTGACGAACGCGTGGCACGCCTGGGCCCAGATCTCGTCCAGGTCGTCGTCCGCGTCCACCGCGTGGGTGGCCATGCTGCCCGCTCCGACGACGGGCTTCAGCACCGCGGGCAGCCCGACCGCATGCCGGGCCTCGTGGAACTCCCGCGCCGTGCGCACCTCGGCGAACCGGGGTACGGGCACGCCCGCCGCCCGGAGCGCGGCCCGCTGCCGTGTCTTGTTGCGCAGGGCGGGCAGCGACGCGTGCGGGTTGCCCGGCAGGCCCAGTTCCGCCGCGGCGGTGTGCGCCTCGACCACCGGGATCTCGCTGAACGCCGCGATGCCGTCCGCCGAGTGCCGCCTCGCGTACTCCACCGTGTAGTCGGTGAGGTCGGCGTCGGCGGGCACGCGGACGTTCGCGCACCAGGAGTCGAAGGTGCGCCCGCGCCGTTCGACGGCGGCGGGATCGGGGCCGGGCCGCCATAGGACGTGGACGTCGTACGCGGGGCAGAGCCGGGACAGGTACCACTCGGGTGTGGGGCCGCCGGGGCCGTCGATGATGACGAGGGTCGGGTGGGGCATGGGGGGCTCTCATCAGTTGGATCGGCAGGTGGGACTGGCGGGCTCCGGGAAGGGCCCGCCGGGAGGTGGGGCGGAGGCATGGCTGAGGGCGGCCGGAGGGCGTGGCAGTTGGGGGGTGTGGCGGTGGGGGGCTCCGGTCGGGTCTCAGCCGGGCGGGGCGTGGGCCGGGCTCAGGAGCCGGCGGGGAGTCTCAAGTCGACGCTGTCGTGCAGCTGTTGGAAGCCGACGCGCTCGAACATCCGGCTGGACCGGACGTTTCCGGCGGTCACCGTCGCCCCCAGGTCGGACAGCCCGTACTCGGCCGCCGAGGTGAGCGCGTACCGCAGCATCGCGGACCCCAGCCCGCGCCCGCGCGGCGTGGGGTCCCTGAAGATCTGGGTGATCCAGGGCCGTTCCAGGACGTGGACGGCCAGCACCGCGACGGGGCCCTCGTCGTCCACGGCCACCGCGCTGAAGGGCAGCGTCGGGCCCAGCAGTTCACCGCGCCACAGGCTCGTCAGAGTCGCCAGCCCGTCGTCCGCGTTCTCGTAGCGCGCCCGGTCGGGGTGGCCGGAGGCGTACGCGGCCAGCCACAGGTCCCGCAGGCTGTCCGCGGGCGTCTCGGCGACGGGGCGCAGGCCGAGCGGGGCGGGAAGGGCGGAGTGCGCCCATCGCGGGTCGGGAGGGCGTACGGACAGGTCCCAGCCGTAGCGGTGGGCCCGCCGCAGGACGTCGGCCCCCGCCTCGGCGAGCGGGGCGGCCACGCTGTCGTCGGTGACCACCAGCCAGCCGGGCAGTTCCCGCAGCAGCAGAGCCGCGGCGTCCGCGGGGGGCCCGGCCTCGACCCGTACCGCGGTGGCGCGGGGGCTTCCCCGCCACCGCCCGGCGCGGAAGCTGACGCGCGTCGATCCGCCCGCGGACCGCAGCGACGTACGGGGCTCCCGGTCCGGCGAACCGTTCACCGCCTCCGTTCCGTCATGCCGCCGTCCTGCGCGTTCGAGGTCCTGCTCCACGCCGCTCCCTGACTCCGTGTTCCGTGCGGGGCCGCCGAATCCTCCGCGCTGCCGAATCCGCTGCTCGGCGGGGGTTCGGGCAGGCCCGCGCCCAGCATCACATTCACAGGCCACACACTTCAAACGATCTTGGAAAACCAGAAACCCGACGCTGGACCGTGCGATGGAAGGCTCAGGAAGCCGACCCGGCGCGGTAGTTCGGGAGATTTCAGGAGACGTCGGGAGGTGCCAGGAGGCGCCGGGAGAAGCTGAGTGACAGCCACGATTCGGACGTACGCCATCGGCGAACAGCCGCATTCCGGGACGTACCCTCCGACGACAGCCGCGTTCCGGGCCGTAGCCGTCGGCGGACAGCAGTGGTTGAGCGATGAATCGTCGGGCGACAGGCGTGATCACGGGCGCGTGTCATTGGCCGAAAGTCGTGGTTCGAGGCGGGTCCCGGCGACGGACCGGCAGAGCGGTTCGACGGGGAGGTTCGGCGGGGGGCGGCGGCGTAGTTCGGCCGGGAGGTTCAGCAGCGCGATTCAGGAGGGTGGTTCGGAGGGGCGGTTCAGCAGGGCGGTTCGGCCGGTGGTGAACGGCGTTCCGCCCCGGCGCTCCGGCTGCTTACGCTCCGAGCATGATTGATCATCACGCGGTCGATGCGGTCGACGCGGGCGGAGTCCGGCTGGCCTACCGGGCGGCAGGGCCGCCGGACGCGCCGCCGCTCGTCCTGCTGCACGCGCTCGGCGAGAGTTCCGCCGACTGGGCGGCCGTCACGCCCGCCTTCGCCCGCGAGCGGCGGGTGTACGCCCCCGATCTGCGCGGACACGGCCGAAGCGACTGGCCCGGTACGTACTCGCTCGACCTCATGCGGACCGACGTGGTCCGGTTCCTGGACGCGCTGGGGCTCGACCGCGTCGACCTGATCGGGCACTCCATGGGCGGCGCTGTGGCCTATCTGCTCGCGGCCTCGCATCCGCAGCGCGTGAACCGGCTGGTCCTGGAGGACGTCCCGCTGCCGCTCCCCCGCCGGCCGACCACCCCGACCAGGCCGGACGGCGACTTGGCCTTCGACTGGGAGGTGGTTCCGGCCATCAGGCGGCAGATCGACACGCCCGACCCCGAGTGGCTGGGGCGCCTCGGGCGTATCACCGCCGAATCCCTGGTGGTGGGCGGCGGGCCCGACAGCCATGTGCCCCAGGACGGCGTCGCCGAACTGGCCCGGCGGCTCCCGGGCGGCCGCGTGGTCACCATCCCGGTCGGCCATCTGGTCCACCATGCGGCGCCGGAAGAGTTCACGAATGCGGTTTCGGATTTCCTGCTGGCGGAAAGAGGCTGAGCTTTTCGCACCAGGGCGGAGCGTACGGGTACGGGCACGGGGCGGGCAGGCGGTCGGCCGTCGCGCCTCCCCGCCCCGTCCAGCCGAGGCCGAAGCCGAAGCCGAAGCCGAGCGTGCGGCCCGGTGGGCGCCGTCGCCTACCGGCCGCCCCGGCGCTCGCTCCAACGCGTCGCGAAGTCGCGGAAGCGGCGGCCGGCGGGGGACGTGGGCCGGTCCCGGCGCCAGAGCAGCCCGACGCCGCGGAAGGCGTCGGGCTCGTCGAGGGTGACCAGCCGTACGTCGGGCCTCGGCGGCGCGGCGCCTCCCCCGGCCGGTACGACCGACACCCCGAGTCCGCTGCCGACCAGGCCCACGATGGTGGCGACTTCGCCCGCCTCCAGGGCCACCGAGGGCGTCACCCCCGCCCGGTGGAAGATCTGGCAGGTGATCTCCCGCAGCCCGGTGGACTGGCGCATGATGATCAGCCGCTCGTCGGCCAGATCGGTCAGGCGCGCCGAGGCGCGGTCCGCGAGCCGGTGCCCGACCGGTACGACGAGCTTCAGCTCCTCCTCGTACAGCGGAAGCCACTCCCACTGGCCGCCGGCCGGCCGCGGGCCGGTGAGCGCCAGCTCCGCGGCGCCTTCCAGCAGCAGGTCCCGTACGTTCTCCGCGGATTCCTGATGCAGCGTCAGCCGCGCTTCTGGCCAGTCGCGTTGGTAACCGGCGAGGAGTTCGGGCACCAGCCAGCCGCCGAGCGAGTGCACGAACGCCAGCCGCAGGGCGTCCTCGGCGGGGGCGCGCAGGGCGGCGATACGGTCCTCGGCCGTCTCCAGTTCCTCCAGCGCGCGCCGGGCGTGCCGCCGGTAGACGCGGCCGTAGTCGTTGAGCCGCAGCCGGTTGCGGTCCCGGTCGAACAGCGGGGCGCCGAGCCGCCGCTCCAGGCGGGCGACCGCGCGGGAGAGGGTGGGCTGCGAGACGCCGGCCAGCGCGGCGGCCTCGGTGACGTGTTCGGTCTCCGCCACCGCGAGGAACCAGCGCAGCTCGTCCATGCTCATCATCACATTATGCAGGAGACGCATAAGGTGCTGCTCATCGCGGCATTTCTCTTTTCCGGCCGCCCCGGGGAGGGTGGTTTCCACGGGCGCCCGCATCGATCTCACGACCGACCGCACGACCATCGAAGGACAACCGCATGTCTGATCAGCCCACCACACCCGCCACACCCACCACTTCCGCAGCTCCCGCCGCCCCGGCCGCCGCCGTTCCGGGCGACGCCGAGAAGGCCCGTATCGCCGAGCGCTTCCACACCGGGCTCGTCACCGGCGACTGGGAGCTGATCCGCTCCCTGCTCACCGAGGACGCCGTCTGGACGCTGCCCGGCGACAACAAGATCTCCGGCACGGCCCGCGGCGCGGACGCGGTGATCGAACGGGCCCGGCTCATCGCCGGCTACGGCGTGCACTTCGCGTTCGAACGCGTCCTGGTCAGCCGCGACAACCTGGCGCTCTCCCTGCACAACACCGCCTCCCGCGACGGGCTGGTGCTGGACGAGTACCTGGCCACGGTCTGCTTCCTGCGCGACGGCCGGATCAGCGCGATCGAGACCTATCTTTCGGATGTGACCGGGATGAACGCCTTCTTCGTCTGAACACGTTCATAGCCGGAAACACGCTCTTCATCTGATGGGACACGGCCTTCGCCAGAGGGCCCCGATGTACCGGGACGCGCCGCATGCGCGCCTCCCCCGTCGCGCTCCCCGGTGGGATGCTGGTCGCATCCCTCGGGAAGGAGCTCCTCCGTGCTTCGTGTCGCGGTCGTCGGGTCAGGTCCGAGCGGGGTCTACACCGCTCAGGCGCTCGTCCAGCAGGAGTCCGTGCCGGGTGTGACCGTGGATGTCCTGGACCGGCTGCCCTGCCCGTACGGTCTGGTGCGGTACGGCGTCGCCCCCGACCACGAGAAGATCAAGTCCCTCCAGAACAACCTGCGTTCGGTGCTCGAGCATCCACGCATCTCCTTTCTCGGCAATGTACTGGTCGGGGACGCGGGGGTGCCCGCGCGCCGGCTGCTGGACCTCTATCACGCGGTCGTCTACTGCGTGGGCGCCGGTACCGACCGGCGGCTCGGGGTGCCCGGCGAGGACCTGCCGGGCAGCTTCTCCGCCACCGAGTTCGTCTCCTGGTACAGCGCCCATCCGGACGCCCTGCCCGGCGGTTTCGTGCTCGGGGCGCGCTCCGCCGTGGTCATCGGGGTCGGCAATGTGGCGGTGGACGTGGCGCGCGTACTGGCGCGCGGCTCCGAGGAGTTGCGCCCCACGGACGTGCCGGACGCCGCGCTGCGGGCCCTGGCCGACAGCCGGGTGGCGGACATCCACCTGGTGGGGCGGCGGGGCCCGGCGCAGGCCAAGTTCACCACCAAGGAGCTGCGCGAGCTGGGCGCGCTGCCGGGCGCGGAGGTGTCCGTACGGGGCGAGGAGGCCGCCCTGGACCCGGCGTTCGCCGACCCTTCGGGGCTGCCCGCCGTCAACCGGCGGAACGTGGACGTCGTCCGCGGCTGGTGCGAGGTTCCGCCCAGCGGTCTCCCCCGCCGCATTCGACTGCGGTTCTTCCTGCGGCCGGTCGCCCTGCTCGGCGAGGACGCGGTGCGCGCCGTGCGCTTCGAGCGGACCGCGCCGGACGGGCGGGGCGGCGTGGTCGGTACGGGCGTGTTCGAGGACATCGAGGCGCAGTTGGTCCTGCGGTCGGTCGGGTACCGGGGCGTGCCGCTGGCGGGGCTGCCGTTCGACGCGGAGCGCGGGACGGTGCCGCACGCGCAGGGACGGGTGCTGCGGGCGGGGACGCCCTCCCCCGGCGAGTACGTCGCCGGGTGGATCAAGCGCGGCCCGACAGGGGTGATCGGCACCAACCGCTCCTGCGCCAAGGAGACGGTCGCCTCGCTCCTGGCGGACGCCGGGGCCCTGGCGGAACGGCGCCCGGCGGCCGATCCGCGTTCCGTGCTGCGACGGTCGGGCCAGGGCGTGGTGGAGTGGCCGGGCTGGCTCGGCATCGAGGCGGCGGAGGCGGAACTGGGGCGTGCGCTGGGGCGTACGACGGTGAAGATCGCCGACTGGGAGGGGCTGCTGACGGCCGCGAACGGGCGGGGGTGAGCAGGCAGCCTCGGCGGCGCGGTCGGGCGGGCGCTGTCCAGATCCAGGCGTGGTCGTGAATGAGCGTGACGTGAACGGGCGGGCGTGGGCGGGCGTACACGCCTCCGCCCGCCAGCAGTTCTCAGCTCTCGTCGGGCAGTTCGTCGGGCGACTCGTCGGACAGTGCGTTCTGGCGGCCCCCTTCGAGCCGCTCGTCCTGGTGGCGCGCGGCCGTCAGCACACTGTCGAGCAGGCCGGGGAAGAGCGCGTCCAGATCGTCGCGGCGCAGCACGCTCATCTTGGCCGTGCCGCGGTAGATCTGGTTGATCACGCCGCTCTCGCGGAGCACGCGGAAGTGGTGGGTGCTGGTGGACTTGGACACCGGCAGCTCGAAGACGGAACACGACTGCTCGGTGCCGGTTTCCGCCAGTGTCCGCACCATCCGCAGGCGCATCGGGTCCGAGAGCGCGTGGAGCACGTTCTCCAGCCGGATCTCCTCCGGCGCGGGGTGTTCGAGAGAGCGGCCGCCGATCCGCGCTTGAGGCTGGGTCTGTGTCCGCACGGCTGCTCCTCCTGGCTGTTCGGCCCGCCCGATCCACCGGTCGTCAGGCTGCCGGGCCGTCGGCCGATTCAATGGTACGAGACTCACCGTAATACGTGGGTTCGCAGGAATGCCGCCCCCGTTGGCGGACACCGCACCGACGGGAGCCCGTACGGATTGGGGCCCGTACGGTTCCGCAGGCGCGTACGGCTCCGCAGGCCCGTACGGTTCCGCAGGCCCGTACGATCAGGTCCCTACGCGCAGGTCTGCACGGTGAGGTCCCGCACGGTGAGGTCCCGCTCGGTGAGGTCCCGCTCGGTGAGGTCGCGCACGGCCGCCGCTGTCAGTACGCGCGGGCGTACTGCACGGGGCGGCGCGGCTCGTCGCCCAGTTCGGCGGCGGCGCTGTTGATCCAGTAGGGGTCGCGCAGCAGTTCGCGGCCGATGAGCACGGCGTCCGCCTGGCCGCCGACGAGGATCTCCTCCGCCTGCCGGGCGTCGGTGATCATGCCGACCGCGCCGACGGGCAGGTCCGTCTCCTCGCGCACCTTGGCGGCGTAGGGGACCTGGTAACCCGGTCCGACGGGGATGACCGCCTTGGAGGCGTTGCCGCCCGTGGACACGTCTAGCAGGTCCACGCCGTGGGCCAGCAGGTCCTTCGCGAAGCGCACGGTGTCGTCGGCGGTCCAGCCCTCGCGCGGGTCCTCGGGGTTCTCCTCCAGCCAGTCGGTGGCGGAGATCCGGAAGAACAGCGGCAGTTCCTCGGGCCATGCGGCCCGCACGGCGTCGACGACCTCCAGCGCGAACCGGGTGCGGTTCTCGTACGAGCCGCCGTACTCGTCGGTCCGCTGATTGCTGTGCGGCGAGAGGAAGCTGCCGACGAGGTAACCGTGGGCGCCGTGGATCTCCACGACCTTGAACCCGGCGTCGCGGGCGCGTTGGGCGGTCTTCGCGAAGTCCGCCACGACGCCCTTGATCTCCTCCTTGGTCATCTCGCGCGGCACGAGGAGGCCGTCCCTGGCGGGCAGCGGGGAGGGTCCGACCGTCTGCCAGCCGCCCTCGTCCTCGCTCACCGGCTTGCTGCCGTCCCACGGGGCGGTCGTCGAGCCCTTGCGGCCGGCGTGGGAGATCTGGATGCCCGGAACGGCCCCCTTCGCTTCGAGGAGGCGGGTCACCCGCTTGAAGGCGTCGAGCTGCTCGTCGTTCCACAGCCCGAGGTCCGTGGGCGTGATCCGCCCTTCGCTCGATACGGCCGTGGCCTCCACCAGGATCAGCCCGGCGCCGCCGACGGCGCGGGCGCCGAGGTGCACCAGGTGCCAGTCGTTCGGCGCGCCCAGGAGGGGGCCGTCGGCGTCCGCGCTGTACTGGCACATCGGGGCCATCCAGGCACGGTTGGGAATGGTCAGCGACCGCAGCGTGTACGGCTGGAAGAGAGTGCTCATCTAAGGCTCCGCTCGTGCGTGGATGAACCCCATTACCCTTGTACGATAACCGTCGTAGTACGAAGGTTGTCAAACAACGAGGGTACGGGCGCGGGCCAGCCGCCGCGCCGCCCCTGAGGCCCGCCCACGAACCGCCGCGCCAGCGTCAGGACCGCCCCACTAACCGCCGCGCCCCCCTTGAGACCCGCCCCGCGAGCGCCGCACCGGCCTCAGGGAAGTCGCATGTCGATGACGTACTTCCCGCGCACTCCGCCCGCTTCGAGCCTGCGGTGGGCCTCTGCGATGCCGGACATCGGGAAGACCGTGTCGATCACGGGCCGGACGCTTTCCGCCTCCGCGTACCGGGCGAGTTCCGCGATGCGGTCGGCCGACGGGTTGTTGCTGAAGAGCTTGATCCGGCCGGGCCGAGCGGCGGCCCGCAGCCCCGTGCCGAGCATGGACCTGACGATGCGGTCCGAGTCGAAGGCGAGCGCGACCATGCGGCCCTGCCGGGTGAGCCGCGCCCGGTAGGCGCCGAGGTCCGTGCCGACCACGTCGACGATGACGTCGAAGCGGCCGAGGTCCTCCGGCCGGGTCGTGCGGTAGTCCAGGACCGTGTCGGCGCCGAGTTCCGCGACCCAGTCGAGGTTGCGGGCGCCCGCGAGGGCGGTGACGTTGGCGCCGAGCGCCTTGCCCAGCTGCACGGCGACGCTGCCGACACCGCCCGCGGCGCCGCGGACCAGGAGGCGCTCACCGGGCGTGATGCGGGCCTTGTCGGTCAGCGCGGTCAGCGCGGTGGTGCCCGACGTCGGAAGGGCAGCGGCGTCGAGCAGGCTCAGATTCTCGGGAGCGCCGGCGAGGCGCTGCTCGGGCACGGCGACGAAGTCGGCGATGGCTCCGAAGGCGAAGTGCGGCATGAGGCCCCATACCGCGTCCCCGGCCCGCCACGCGTGCACTCCGGGCCCCGCCTTCGCGACGCGTCCGGTGAAGTCGCCGCCTACGCCGCGCGGGAACGCGCCGCGGGCGATACGGCGCAGCTTGCCCGCGCGGAAGGCGGCCTCCCCCGCGTCCACGCTCGCGGCGTGCACCTCGACCAGCACCTCCCCCGGCCCCGGATCCGGCGTGGGCACCTCGTTGACACGCAGCACCTCGGGCGGGCCGAAACGGTCGTACTGAGCAGCACGCATGGTCACTCTCCTTGGGGTACATCCCGCGAGCGGGCGTCTCTCGCGGCAGGCGGGACAGGTAAGTGGGGCGGCACCCCACTTAGGTTCGCTACGATAACCGGAGAGCCACCCCGATTAGCAAACGCAGGAGGTCACGGTGGTCGGCACGGCAGCGCGACGGCCCATGCGGGCAGACGCCCGGCGCAACTACGCGCGCATCCTGGCCGCCGCCGAGGAGGCGTTCGCGTCCCACGGCGCCGACGCTTCCCTGGAGGAGATCGCCCGGCAGGCCGGCGTGGGCTCGGCGACCCTGCACCGGCACTTCGCCTCCCGGCGCTCGCTGCTGGAAGCCGTCTTCCACGACCGCGTCGAAACGCTCTGCGCGAGGGCCGGGGAGCACAGCCGGGCAAGCGAACCGGGCCCCGCGCTCTTCTCCTGGCTGCGGGACTTCAACGCCTACGCGGCTGCCAGCCGCGGGCTGATCGCCTCGCTGCTGCGCGACGGCCGGGACGCCGACCTGGTGGAGGAGGACGACGACTGCGTAACGATGATCACCAACACGGCCGGAGAACTCCTGGACCGGGCCAGACGAGCGGGCGCGGTACGCCCCGGCCTCCGCACCGAGGACGTGCTCGCGCTCGTCAACGCCATCTCGCTCGCCGCGGAGAGCCAGGGAGACCCGGAACCCGCCGACCTCTCGGAAGCCCGCGGCGGCTCGCAGACCCGCGGCGTCTCGGAAGCTCATGACGGCTCCGAGGAACGCGGCGGCTCCGAGGGGCACGACGGCTTCGGGAGCCGCGACGGCTCCGGCGGCCACGACGGGGCGCAGGCGGCACGGCTGATGGACATCGCGATCGAAGGCATGCGCTCGCACCCGTGCGAGTCGCCCGCGCCCGTACCCGGCCATGACCGCCCACAACCGTCCTGACCTGCGGTGACGCGATTCCGGGGGCCGTTGTCAGTGGGTGGGTGCAGACTGGCCCGTAACTGAGACAACGGCGTCCCGGAGGTGGCTGTCCATGGCTGAGGTCATGCTCGCGATCGGCACCAAGAAGGGTCTGTTCCTCGCCCGGCGGCGTGGCGGCGGGTGGGAGGTCGACGAGCCCCGCTTCAGCGCGCAGTCGGTCTATTCGATCGGGATCGACACGCGTCGCGCCACGCCCCGGATACTGGTCGGCGCGGACAGTTCGCACTGGGGCCCGTCGGTCTTCCACTCCGACGACCTCGGCGCCACCTGGCAGGAGCCCCCGCAGCCCGCGGTGAAGTTCCCGAAGGACACCGGCGCTTCGCTGGAGCGGGTCTGGCAGCTGCATCCGGCGGAGGCGGACGCGCCCGATGTGGTCTACGCGGGGACGGAGCCGGGCGCGCTGTTCCGCTCCGTGGACGGGGGCGAGACGTTCGAGCTCGTACGGTCGCTGTGGGACCACCCCACGCGACAGGAGTGGGGCGCCGGTTTCGGCGGGCAGGGCATCCACACCGTGATCACGGACGCCCGCGACAGCGACGCCGTGACCATCGCCGTCTCCACCGGCGGTGTGTACCGCTCACTGGACGGCGGGGCCAGCTGGAATCCGTCGAACGCCGGGGTGCAGGCGGTCTTCCTGCCCGACCAGTACCCGGAGTTCGGCCAGTGCGTGCACAAGATCGCGCAGGATCCGGTGGACCGCGACCGGCTGTATCTCCAGAACCACTGGGGCGTCTACCGCAGCGACGACGCGGGCGGCGCGTGGTCGTCCATCGGCGCCTCGCTCCCCTCCGACTTCGGCTTCGCCGTCGCCGCGCACCCGCGCAGGGCCGATGTCGCCTATGTCTTCCCGATCGAGGCCGACAGCGACCGGGTGCCGGCCGGGCGGCACTGCCGAGTCTTCCGTACCGAGGACGCCGGGGCGAGCTGGGAGGGGCTGGGCGCCGGGCTGCCCGAGGCGCCGCACTTCGGCGTGGTGCTGCGCGACGCGATGTGTCTCGACGACGCCGATCCCGCGGGGGTGTACTTCGGCAATCGCAACGGCGAGGTCTACGCGAGCGCGGACGACGGGGACAGCTGGCGGCTCGTCACCTCGCATCTGCCCGATGTGCTGTGCGTACGGGCCGCGGTCGTGGGGTGAGGCGCGGCGCGGTTACGAGGGGGTGAGGCGCAGCCCGGCTATGGAGGGGTGGGGCGAGGCTATGGAGGGGCGGAGCGAGGCGGTGTCTCGGGGGTGAGGCGGGGTGGTTCGGGGGCGTGTCGTGGGGCGCCGGACGGAGCCAGTAGAGTGACGGACCGTGGCTGCACGACCGTTGAACGAGATCGTCGAACCTGGCTGGGCGAAGGCACTTGAGCCCGTGGCCGGACGGATCACCGCGATGGGCGACTTCCTGCGCTCGGAGATCGCGGCGGGCCGTACGTACCTGCCGGCCGGGGCCCATGTGCTCCGCGCCTTCCAGCAACCCTTCGACGACGTCAGGGTTCTGATCGTGGGTCAGGACCCGTACCCCACCCCCGGCCACGCCGTGGGGCTGAGCTTCTCCGTCGCGCCCGAGGTGCGGCCGCTGCCCGGCAGCCTGGAGAACATCTACCGGGAGATGCACACCGACCTCGGGCTGCCCCGGCCGTCCAACGGCGACCTCACCCCCTGGACCCAGCAGGGTGTCCTGCTGCTGAACAGGGCGCTCACCACCGCGCCGCGGAAGCCCGCCGCGCACCGCGGCAAGGGCTGGGAGGAGGTCACCGAGCAGGCGATCAGGGCGCTGGTCGCGCGCGGCGGTCCGATGGTGGCGATCCTGTGGGGGCGCGACGCCCGCAATCTGCGGCCGCTGCTCGGGCAGGTGCCGTCCGTCGAGTCCGCGCACCCCTCCCCCATGTCGGCCGACCGCGGCTTCTTCGGCTCGCGCCCGTTCAGCCGCGCCAACGACCTCCTGGTGCGGCAGGGAGCGGCCCCGGTGAACTGGCTGATTCCCTGACGTTCGGCGATAGGGTGTCCGGCCATGACGACTCATACGAACATTCCCGCGGGTTGGTACGCCGACCCGCAGGGCACCCCTCACCAGCTGAGATGGTGGGACGGCAGCCAGTGGACCGAGCACACCCACCCTGGGCAGGCGCCGTCGGGTGGTGCGGTTCAGGCCACGCATGACCCGGCGCGGATCCAGGACCAGGTCCAGCGCCAGGCCAAGGTGGCGCCCGAGGCGCAGGGCGGCGGCTCCTTGTTCACCGAGCCGGTCCTGGTGGTGAACCAGAAGGCCAAGCTCATCGAGGTGACCAACGAGTACAGCGTCTTCGACCAGCACGGCCGCACGCTCGGCACGGTGGTCGAGGTCGGCCAGAGCGCGGCGAAGAAGGTCCTCCGCTTCGTCTCCAGCCTCGACCAGTACATGACGCACAAGCTGGAGATCCGGGACGCCCAGGGCCGTCCGCAGCTCCTGCTGACCCGGCCGGCCAAGTTGATCAAGTCTCGGGTGACCGTCGAACGCCCCGACGGGCAGCCGTTGGGGGAGATCGTCCAGCAGAACGCGATCGGCAAGATCAATTTCGCGCTGGTCTCCGGCGGGCAGCAGATCGGCGCGATCAAGGCCGAGAACTGGCGCGCCTGGAACTTCGCCATCGTCGACCACACCGACACCGAGATCGCCCGGATCACCAAGACCTGGGAAGGGCTCGCCAAGACGATGTTCACGACGGCGGACAACTACGTGCTGCAGATCCACCGCCAGCTCCCCGACCCGCTGCTGAGCCTGGTCGTGGCCACGGCCCTGACCGTCGACACCGCGCTCAAGCAGGACGCCCGCGGGTTCGGCTGAGCCGGTGGCCGAGGACATGCGCACCGACAACGTCGACGGGGGCGCGGATACGGGTACGGGCGCAAGTAGGGACGCGAGCAAGGACACGCGGGCAGACGCGCGTACGGGAGCGAGCGACGCCGAGGGCCTGTGCGCGGACGCGGGCGCGCGTACGGACGTGAGCGACGCCGCGGCCGGACCTGCGGCCGACCCCGCGCCGGGCTCCGCGCCCGGCCTGGTGCTCGCCGTCGACTCGGGCGGCTCGGGGGTCCGGATCGCGGTGGCCCGCGCGGACCTCGACGGCCCCGTCCGCACCTGGCACTCCCCCGACCCGGTGGCGACCGGCGAAGCGGGCATCGACGCCCGCGCCTTCCTCGCCCAGGTGCTGCCCGCCGCCCGCGACCTGCTGCGCGAGGCCGGAGCAGACCGCACGGACCGCCTCGACGCGGCCTGCGTGGGCGCCGCGGGCATGGCCTCTCTCGGCGGCGACCTGCGGAAAGTACTGCCCGACGCGCTGCGCGCGGAGCTGGGAACGCGCCGCCTCGCCCTCGCCGCCGACGCGGTGACCGCCTACGCCGGAGCGATCGGCCAGCGGCCGGGCGCGGTCGTCGCCGCCGGCACCGGGATGATCGCCATCGGCTCCGACCTGACCCCGCGGGGCGGCTGGCGGCGCGCGGACGGCTGGGGGCATCTGCTCGGGGACCTGGGCGGCGGAGCGTGGATCGGCCAGGCCGGGCTGACCGCCGCGATGCGCGCCCACGACGGGCGTACCGGCGGCTCGGCCGCACTGCTGGCCCGTGCGGAAGCCGTCTTCGGCCCGGCGGGCGGCCTGCCCGGAAAGCTGTATCCGCGCGCCGACCGGCCCGCGGTGCTCGCTTCCTTCGCGCCCGAGGTCGCCCGGTGCGCCGAGGCCGGCGACTCGGTCGCACGGCGCGTCCTCGCCACGGCCGCACGCCACATCGCCGAGACCGCGGCGGCTGTCTGCCCGCGCCCTCAGGAACCGGCCGCGGACGCCCGGGGCGCGGCGCGGTACGAAGTGTCGCTCACCGGCGGGCTGTTCCGAATCGGCGAGCCCCTGCTCGTACCGCTGCGCGCGGAATTGCAGCAGCAACTGCCGCACGCGGAGCTGGTCGAGGCCGCGGGCGGCCCGCTGGACGGCGCGCTGCGCATCGCCGCGGCGCTCGCCGCGGGCACGCTGCGGCTGCCGCCGGATCCGTTCATGCTCTCCATTTCGGGGTGACCACTTCCCCATCAAGTCGTACGAACCGCCGAACATATCCGGACAGAGCGCACGCAGTCGCCCCCTCCCGAACGGTCGGCCTCCGCGAGCGGATAACATGCGGCGCCATGAGCTCCCCCACAGGGCCCGCGCCTGGCCTGCCTGTACGAATGCCACGTCCCCGCCAGCCCGGACGGCACCGGCGGCCGGAACCGGTGGCGGCGCCCGTCGGGGCGCCGCCGCTGGTCCTGGCCGTGCCGGGGACCCCCGACGACGCCACCCGCGGCCTCGCCGAGGAGGTGCTGAGCATCGCGCGCTCCGAACTCCCCGGGCTCGACGCCCGCATCGGCTACGTGGACGGCGAAGGGGACGAGTTCCCGGCCCTGGAGGCCGTGCTCACCCACGTCGCCGCCGAGCGCGACGCGCGTGTGGACGCGGCCCGCGACGCCGACGACCAGGAAGGACAGGAGGACGGGACGGCCCCCGCCGCCGTCACCGTGCCGCTCCTGGCGGGTCCCGACAACGCCTTGCTGCGCCGGATACGCCACGCGGTCATGAACAGCGGCTCCGCCGCGGAGCTCACCGACGCGCTCGGACCGCACCCGCTGCTCGCCGAGGCCCTGCACGTACGGCTCTCGGAGGCGGGTCTCGCCCGCGCCGACAGAGCCCGCCTGTTCACAGTCGCAACCGCTGCGGACGGGATCATCCTCGCGACGGTCGGCGGTGACGAGGCCGTCCAGGCCGCCGGAATCACCGGGATGCTGCTCTCCGCCCGGCTGGCGGTGCCGGTGATGGCCGCCGCGCTGGACGAGGACGGCGCCATAGCGCGTACGGCCGAGGAACTGCGCGAGTCCGGCTCGCGCCAACTGGCTCTCGCGCCCTACCTGATCGGCCCCGAGGTCGCGGCGGGCGTGCCCGGCACGGCGGCCGCCGAGGCGGACTGCTCGGCCTCGGAGGCGCTGGGCGCGTACGGCGCGGTCGGCAAGCTGGTGCTGGCCAAGTACGCGACGGTGCTGGGCATTCCGACGCAGCCGTCGGGCCAGGGCGCGCCGTACGCCGAGGCTCCCCGGCAGTAATCCCGCTATCCACTCCCCTGCGCACAACACAGGGATCGCCTGTGCCCGAAGGGCCCCACTTGGGGCCCTTCGGGCGTTTTCGGCGGCGGTGCCTACAGCCAGCGGCCGGTACCAGGCAACCGGTCTCAGGCGGCCGGTCTCAGGCGGCCGGTCTCAGCCGAGGATGACGCAGGAGGCCCCGGGGGCGGGGATGGAGCCGGCGTGGGTCAGGACGCCCGTAGCCGGGTCGACGTCGAACCAACTGACGTCGCCGCTGCCCTCGTTCGCGGTGTAGAGGCGGCGGCCCGAGGGGTGGAGGGCGAGGTCCCAGGGGCGGCGGCCGCCGCAGTCGACCGTGGTGAGAAGGCCGGGGGCGTCGCCCGACTCGTCGAGGGCGAGAGTGGCGATGCTGTCGTGGCCGCGGTTGGCGACCCACATGAAGCGGCCGTCCGCCGCGACGGCCACCTCGGAGGGGAAGTTGACGGCGTCGGTGTCCTGGGGCGCGACCGGTGTCGTGCCGATCGGCGTGAGCTCGCCGGTCTCCGCGTCCCAGCGGCAGGTCGTGAGCGTGGAGTCCAGCTCATTGACGATGTACGCGCGGTGGCCGCGCGGGTGGAAGGCGAGGTGCCGGGGGCCGCTGCCCGCCCACAGCCGCGTCTCGTGGTGCACGACGGGCCGGCCGCCGGGCGCGTCGAGTGCGTAGATCCACACGGAGTCGGTGCCCAGGTCCACGCCGAGCGCCCAGCGGCCGGACGGGTCGGGGTGCACGCCGTGTGCGTGCGGGCCGCGCTGCCGGTCGGGCTCCGGGCCGCTGCCCTCGTGCTGGAGCACCGCGACCGGCTCGCCGAGCCGCCCGTCGGCGGCTGTCGGGAGCGCGCTGACGCTGCCCGAACGGTAGTTGGCGGTCAGCAGGTGGCCGAGGGCGAGTGCGAGATGGGTGGGCGCGGCGCCCCCTACCGGCACCGGCGCGCCGAGCGGCACGGGGCGGGCCGGGTCGGCGAGGGAGAGGGCGACGGCCGCGCCGTCGTCGGTCTGGCTCACCGCGTAGAGGACGTCCCCGCCGGGCGAGAGTGCGAGGTAGGAGGGGTTCTCGACGGCGTCGGTGGAGTGCACGGCCGTCAGCGCGCCCGTCTCGGGGTGGACGTCGGCGACGGTGATGCCGAGGCCGCCGCCCGTGCTGAACGATCCGATGTACGCCCGCTGTTCCGTGCCGCCCACTGCGCCGCCTTCCGCCGCTTCTTCTGTTCTGACGGTCTGTCTGTGTCCAGCACGGTCTGGACCGGTCTGCACCGGTCTTCGTATGTGCTGGTCAGTGCCCGTCTCCGTGAGGGCAGACGCTAACAGGGCGGCCGGGCGGAGCACATACGCGCCGGGTGGGCCGGGGCGCGTACGGGTCCGGGTCCGCGCTCACGCCTCCGCGTACGGCGCGCGGGGGCTGCTGCGCAGCGGTGCGGCCAGGGAGACGAGGGCGGCTTCCAGGTCGTGGAGGTGTGCGAGGGCCCGTTCGGCGCCGGGGTGGTGGGACGTGCCGCTCGCCACGGCGGCCTGGGAATACGTCCAGGAGCCCGGGGCGACGAGGCTGCGCACGGCGGCTTCGACGCGCTGGCAGGCGGCGGTCAGCCGGGCGTCGTGCGAGGCGTCGGGGTCGGCGGCCACGGCGGCGAGCCCGCGTACCTCGCGTGCGCAGTCGTCGAGTAGGGCGAGCACTCGCAGGGCACGGCCCTTTCGCATCCTCAATGGACTCAGCGGATGCACGAGCGGGGCAAGGGACAGGCGCACCTTTCCCAGCATCGACTCCAATTCAGCGATCCGGCTTGCGGGATCGGCGTCCGCTGATCCCGCAAGCCGGGCGGCGGATTCTGCGGTACAGGAATGCACGCAGAGAAGCACTCGCTCGATCCAGGCATCAGTCGTCGAGTGGGTCGTTATCGGCAGGATGAACAGCACGGCAAGTGCCGCACCAAGGGCGCCTACACCGGTCTCGGCCAGCCGCAATCCAAGCAAGCCCGCGTCCAGCACCCCGAGAAGTCCGTAGAGGGAGCCGGCCAACACTGTTACCGACAGCATCATCCACGAGTACGAAACTGCGGCCGTGTAGAAGATGCCGAAGATGCCGAGGCAAATCAGCAACGCACTGGGAACGGCCGCACCGTTCAACGGCACGATGAGCACGAGACCGGCGACGATCCCCAAGAATGTCCCGAGGGCTCTACGGAAGCCCCGAACCAGCACGTCACCCCGCGAGGTGGTGTTCACGAAGACCCACCATGTGGCCCCCAACGCCCAGTACCAGCGCTCGCCGGACAGCGCTTGCCCCACGGCGAGCGCGAAGGCGCCACCGACTGTGGCCTGTATCGCGTGCCTGGTGGTGGTCCGCATCAGCCCCCTGCCTCCGGCTGGAGTGGGCACGGCGGCGATAGGCAGCCGACGCTCGTAGCACCACACCCCGAAGCGCACCGTCGAGGTCGCGGCCAAGGAGAGGAGGACCGCTGCGTAAAGCTGCGGTAGCTGCCCAAGCTCGGCATGAAGAAATTGAGTGCTGAAGAAGGCCATAAAGGCGAACACACCGAGCGAGTGCCCGCGCGGCCCCCACCGCCGTGCGTACACTCCGAGCCCCATAGTGGCCAGGAAGGCAGCGTCCCGGGCGACCGGGTAATCATGCAGCCCTACCGCCAGGGCCAACACGGGAAAGCCGACGACGGGCAGAAGCGCGGTAGTAACAGCCTGTCCCCGCACTGTCGCGTCCGTGACGGTAAAGAGGGCGAGGAGCGCCGCGAGCCCACCAGTGGTCGCTGCGGCAAGCGAGTGTCCGGCGACCCAGCACACAGCCACCGCCAGCACGATGCCGAGCACCGCCCGCGAGGCGAACCGCAACCGCAGCCGCCCCGGGTCCGGCGCCACGAACGCCCTCTTCAGCACGGCTACCGCCTCTCCCGCGTCCGTCTCGACCTGCTCACATGAAAAAGGCGCCGCGGATATCCGCAGCGCCATCGGTAGATACATCACACCATCCATGAACCCTTTGGCTCAACCGACCCCCAACTCGTTGAGCCAATGGCCCACCTGGACCTCGCCACTCCGCACTTGAAGGAGGCCAACGGACCACACGAGGGCACCCCAGCCACACTGCCGACCCCCGGCTCGTCACTCCCGTGAACCTCAGCCTTGGCGGATGCCCAACCGACGCAACCGCCGATGACATCCGCAGAGCCGGGCTGAACGGCGGGCCGCCCTGATCGGCAGCGGCATCGGCGCCGTCGCCGGGACACCTCCTACGCCCCGGCCGGCCGGGGAGGCCGTCAGTCCTCTCGCGCCATGGCCGCCATCAGCGCGTCCAGTAGACCCGGTGCGGCCTCCTGGAGGGCGGGGCGGCGGAGGCGGTGCCCGCGCGAAGGTCCGACCATGACCGGGTGGAAAACGCCCGCCTCGACCAGGATCTTGAAGTGGTGGGTCGCCGTGGACTTGTTCAAGCCCTCGTAGAGATCCGAGCAGGGGGCTTCGGCGGCGGGGTCCACGGCCAGTCGGCGGACCATTTCCAGGCGTACGGGATCCGCGAGTGCGCGCAGCAGTTTCAGGACCGGGGCGACGGGCGGCAGCTGGTCGGAGGGGGTCTCCCAGGGCGGCATCAGACAACTCCAAGTTTGACGTTCATCATACTTCTCCCTAACATCCACGAAGTACGACACACATCATACTTCCCAGGAGTCCTTGTGCCGGTGCTTTCCCCGAGGCGACGTCCCCAGCCATGGAGCTATGCGACCCTCCTCGTTCTTCTCATGCTCGGGCAGGCGACGTCCGCCATCCCCTCGCCGCTCTACTCCCTGTACGCCGAGAAATGGGGCTACCCGCCCTTCCTCACCACCGTCATCTTCGCCGCGTACGGGGCTGTCGCGGTCGTCGCGATCCTCGCCTCCGGGCCTCTGTCCGACCGGTACGGCCGTCGGCCCGTGCTTCTCGTCGCGGTCCTGCTGTTGCTCGCCGGGCTGGCCGTCTTCGTCTTCGCCGCGGGTCCCGGATCTCTCGTCGTGGCCCGGATGCTCAACGGCCTGGGGATCGGCGCGATCGTCGTCGTCGGCGGGGCCGCTCTGCTGGACGTGAGTCCCGAGCGGGCGGCCCGCAGCGGGACCCTCACCGCCATCGCGTTCAACGTCGGCATCGCCGCCGCCGCGCTCGGTACCGCGGGCCTCGCCCAGACCGGCTTCCATCCGCTGCTGCTGCCTTACCTCGCCGACGCGTTCATCGCCCTCGTCCTGTTCGTGCTCCTCCTGGTGATGCGGGAGCCGCACCCCTCGGCCGGGACCGCGCCTCTGGGAATCCCTCGCCCGCACGTGCCCAAGGAGATCCGTGGACGCTTCGTCTTCGCCGTGATCGGCGCCGGCGCCGCCTGGGCCGTACTCGGGGTCTGCTTCTCGCTGGAACCCTCGATCGCCGCCCACGCGGCGCATGTCGACGGACCGTTCTTCGGCGGTGTCGTCATCGCGGCCGTGACCCTGGCCGCCGCCTGCGCCCAGGTCGTCAGCGCGCGGTACCCGGCCCGCACGGTCGCGCTCGTCGGCGACACGGCGCTCGCCGTGCTCATGCTGGCCGGGGTGGCCGGCTTCGCGACCGGCAACGCCGGCGTCATCGTCGTCACCGTCGCACTCCAGGGCGGCGCCTACGGGCTCGCCTTCGGAGGCTCCCTGCGCCACCTGACCGCTCACATTCCCGCCGAGCGACGCGGAGCTGTCATGTCCATGTTCTACCTGCTCGCGTACGGCGCGCTCATCACGCCCACGCTCCTCGTAGGCATCGGCGCCACGGTCTGGAGCGACACCGTGATCTTCCCCGTCTTCTCCGTGCTCGCCGCCCTCCTCTGCGTCTCCGCCGTGGTCGTCGAGCGCGTACTGGGGCGTCGAGGAGGACAGACTGCGGTGACGCCGGCGTCGACGGCTGAGACGCCCCGGATGAGCGAGGTCGACTGACCGGTGCCCTCGAAGCTGCCCGGCGCGCGGCGCCGGGCAGCTTGCGCAGCACGTCGTCGGGGCGGGGGACACCCAGGGCGGTGACACGACACATCGGACAGGCCCTGGTAGTGGAGCGACGGCTGTCCGGCGGTGCGTTTCCCTGCCGGGTTGAGCTTTACGGACGCGGTCAGTCGGAGGCGAGGCGGGCGAGGGGAATGGGCGGGTCGGGGAGCGGCGTGGTGTGGGCGTGCCAGAGGCGGGCGGTGGCTTCGGCGATCTGGCGGGCCTGTCCGAGGTAGTTCTCCGGCTCGGCTTGAAGGCCGGGCAGGAGCGTGTCGAGGCTGTGCTCGGTCAGCACCTCGCGCAGTGTCCGCGTGAGGTGTGCACCGGTGGTACGGGTGCGGGTCGCCGCTTCGTGCACAAGGTCGTGCGCGCGTTCCCGGCCGACCGGTCCGGCCAGCGTGATCATGTGGGATTCCGCCATGACGAGGCCGCCGTCGATGTTGAGGTTGGCGCGCATGCGGCGGGCGTCGACCCGGAGTCCGCGCAGGAGGGCGGTCGTCTCGGTGAGGGCCGTTCCGGCGGTGACGGCGAGTTCGGGCAGGACCCGCCATTCGGTGTGCCATTCCCCGGCGGCGCGCTCGTGACCCGCCTCCTGCGCTCGGAGCAGCGCGGAGGTGAGGGCGCCGGCCGTGCCGCTCAGTCCGATGATGCTCTCCGAGGTGATCGGGTTGACCTTCTGCGGCATGGTCGAGGACGCGCCGCGGTGATCGTCATAGGGCTCGAAGACCTCGGCGATCTCGGTCCGGGAGAGATCGACGATGTTGCGGGCCAGGCGCGCGCATGTCGCGGTGAGCAACGAGCACAGCCAGCCGAATTCGGCGACCCCGTCGCGGGCCACATGCCAGGGGGTCGTGGTGTCGCGCAGGCCGAGCAGCCGGGCCATGCCGCTTCTGACGGCTGCCGCGTGCGGACCGAACGCCGCCGCGGTGCCGCCGGCTCCGGACAGGGAGATCACGCCGATGCGCGGCGCGGCCTCGGTCAGGCGCTGCCGGTGACGGGCGAACTGCGCCAGGAGGGTGGCCAAGGTGGCGCCGAACGTGGTGGGTACGGCCTGCTGGCCGTGGGTGCGGGCCGCCATCACGGTGGAGGCGTGCTCGGTGACACGGTCTGCGAGGACGTCGCCGAGTTCGGCGATCCGTCGTTCGAGAGCGGCCAGTGAGCGGACCATCTGCAAGGCGAGACCGGTGTCCATGATGTCCTGCGTGGTGGCGCCGTAGTGCACCCGGCCGTCGGGCCCCGGCGGGAGCCGACGGCTGATCTGCCGGACCAGGCCCAGGATGGGGTAGCCGACGGTGCGGGCGGTGCGCCACAGCTCTTCGCGGTCGATGTGCTGCGACTGCGCCGCGTCGCGGATGGCCGCGGCCTCGGCCTGGGTGAGTACTCCGACGTCCGCCTGGGCCTGGGCGAGAGCCCGTTCGGCGGCGAGCCAGCTGTCGAGGGTCGCGTCCTCGCTGAACAGGGCGTGTTGTCCGGGGTCGGTCGCGAGCCGGCTGGTCAGGGAGAAGGGGTGGGGGCCCGGCAGCGAGGGCGAGTTCATGAGCGGTCCTGGGAGAGGGCGGGGGTGCGGGCGTCGGCGGGGGTGCGGGCGTCGGCGGGGGCGTCGATGGCGATGTATTTCTGTTCCAGGTATTCCTCGATGCCGGAGTTGCCGCCCTCACGGCCGACACCTGAGTGCTTGACGCCGCCGAAGGGTGCTCCGGGGTCGGAGACGTAGCCGCGGTTGAGGCCGACCATGCCGCTCTCGATCCGTTCGCTCATCCGCAGCGCCCGGTCGAGACCGCGGGTGTAGAGGTAGGCGACGAGACCGAACTCGGTGGCGTTGGCCAGCGCGAGGGCCTCGTCGTCGCTGGAGAAGGTCCGGATGGCGGCGACGGGGCCGAAGATCTCCTCGCGGTTGATGCGCGCGCCGGCGGGGATGTCGGTGAGCACGGTCGGCGGATAGAAGTAGCCGGGCAGGTCGGGGACGCTGCCGCCGGTGTGCAGCCGCGCGCCGTCGGCGACGGTCTCGTCCACCAGGCGGGCGACACGGTCGCGCTGGGTACGGTCGATCAGCGGGCCGAGGTCGACACCGGGTTCCGTGCCGCTGCCGAGGGTCAGGCCGCGCATCCGGTCCACGAGACGCTCGGTGAATTCCCGTGCGACGTCGGCGTGGACGAGGAAGCGGTTCGCCGCGATGCACGCTTCGCCGATGTTGCGCAGCTTCGCGGTCATGGCGCCGTCCACCGCCGCGTCCAGGTCGGCGTCGGCGCACACGATGAACGGGGCGTTGCCGCCCAGCTCCATCGAGGTGCGCAGTACGTTGGCGGATGCCTGGGCCAGCAGCAGCCGGCCGACCGCGGTGGAGCCGGTGAAGGAGACCTTGCGCAGCCGCGGATCCCTCATCAGCGCCTCGGACACCGCGGCGGCGCCGGTGGTGGGAAGGAGGTTCAGAACGCCGGCGGGCAGGCCGGCCTCGACCAGGAGGGCGGCCAGCGCGACACTGGTCAGCGGCGTCTGCGGGGCGGGTTTGAGGACCATCGTGCAGCCGGCGGCCACGGCGGGGGCGATCTTACGGGCCGGCATGGCAAGCGGCGCGTTCCACGGTGTGATCAGCAGGCACGGTCCGACGGGCTGGCGCGTGACCAGCACCCGCGCCGACGCGTCCTCGCTGACCTTCCACGTCCCGTCGACGCGTACGGCTTCCTCGGCGAACCAGCGCAAGTATCCGGCCGCGTAATCGACTTCCGCCCGGGCCTCGTCGAGGGACTTGCCCATCTCCAGGGTGATGAGCCCCGCGAAGTCCTCGCGGCGTTCCAGCAGCAGGTCGTGGGTACGGCGCAGAATGCGGCTGCGCTCCCCCGGTGATGTCGCGGCCCACTGCGGCTGGGCGCCGACGGCCGCGTCGAGGGCGTCGAGCGCGTCCGCGGCGCCGGCATCGGCGACCCGGGCCAGCGGTTCGCCCGTCGCGGGATTCTCCACGGGGAAGGTGGTGTCGCCTGCCGCGGGCCGCCATCTTCCGTCGATCAGCAGCCCTTGAGGGAGGGCGTCGACGCCGTGGGGGCGGGGTGTGCGGTCCGTCATGGTGGATTTCTCACCTGTCGTCGAAGGAGGGAAGCGAGTCGCCGGAGGAGGGAAGCGCGTCGTCGGAGGAGGGAAGCGCGTCGTCGGAGGAAAAGCGCGGGAGGAGTGGCCCCCGGGCCGCCGCTGCCTGGAGAATGCGCGGCGGCGGCCGGGTGCCGGTGCCCCGGGGTCGGTGGCCTGGGGCCTGGGGCCTGGGGCCTGGGGCAGTGGTCCGGGGACGGTGCCCCCCAGGCGGCCGGTGTCCCCGGGGCGAGGGATCAGCCCGCTGCCAGCGCGGCGTTGATCGCGTCGGCCATCGGGGTGCTGGAGGCCGGGTTCTGGCCGGTGAAGAGGTTGCCGTCCTGAACGGTGAACGCCTCGTAGGCGGCACCCTGCTCGTGCCGGGCGCCCATCTCGCGCAGACGGCTCGCCAGCAGCCACGGAGCGTTGTCCGCGGTGCCGAACAGCTGCTCCTCCTCATCGGTGAACGCGGTCATCCGCCGGCCGGTGAAGATCCACTTGCCCTGCTCGTCCACGGCGGACAGCAACGCGGCCGGACCGTGGCAGACCGCACCGACGATCTTCCCGGCGCGGTCGGTCTCGACCAGCAGCCGACCCAGGTCCGAGTCCTGGAAGAGGTCGACCACGGGACCGTGCCCGCCCGGCAGCACCACGGCGTCGTAGTCGGCGGCCGAGACCTCGTCCAGCTTCAGCAGCGGCCCGAAGTCGCTGAGCGCCTTCTGGGCGTGGGCCACGTGCCGGGCGCAGTCCGCACCGGCGAGCGTCGGGTCGGCGCTGTGCTGGTCCAGCGGCTGCAGCACGCCTCCGGGGGAGGCGAAGTCGACGGTGTGGCCGGCGCTCACGAACGCCTCGTGCGGCGCGGCCAGTTCCTCGGCCCAGTAGCCCGTGGGGTACTGCGAGCCGTCGGTGCGCTCCCACACGGCGGCGGCGGACATGACGATCAGAATGCGACTCATGACTTCTCCCTCAACTTCTCAAACCTGTGCGGCTTGTGGCGATCAGCCGGTCATCTGCGGGACCGGCCACCGGATCGGCTGATCCGGTGCCTGCCACATCCACTGTCCCCCTGCCCCGGCCGCCTCAAGGCGGCCATCACTGACCCTGACCTGCATAGGTCCGCCCCGCCTAGGACTGACAGTCCTTGTCGAGACGCCCATGACCGCGGCGAACCGGACCACACTGGCCTCGTGACCTCATGGCCACCTCGAACAGGCCACGGGCGACCTCGCTGCGACGAAGGCCGCCGCGCCCACGTTCCGCAGCGCCGTGCATACGACGACGCTCATCGCCGCCGGAGTGTGCGGGATCGCCCTCCGTACGGGAACGGGTCCGCGCCGGGCGCGGTGCGTGACACACCTTGCGGGGCATGGCCGAATGGCCTCGCGCGGCCCTCGCACACAGTCATCGGTGCGAGGGTCGCGCGAGGCCGGGACAAGGCTCACAACCGTGTGGCCGTGCGGATCAGCTGCGCGAGGGCGAGGGCGGGGGAGAGAGGGCCGCCGCTCGGCTGAGTGTCAAGCGGCGTGGGGACCGGGGGCGGCGCTGCCTTCGTACTGGTTGATGTTGGAGACGAGTTCGGTGAGGTCGGGGTCGGTGTCGTAACGGCGCTGGTGGAGGGCGGCGATCTTCTTGCCGATCTCGGGGTCGAGGTCGTCGGTGATGTCGAAGGAGACGAACTTGTCGACCAAGGGCAGCCCGATCTCGTCGGTGCGACGGTGGGCGTGGTGGATGAGGTACTCCCAGTAGCCCTCCAGGTCCGCTATCTGAAAGGTGGCACCCCACTCATACGCGCCGCCGTGGTCGCGGCCGACGAGGAATGACTGTACGGAGGGGATGGCCTCGCCCTGGTTGCGCAGGCTGGCAAGGGCGTCTTCGCGCTGTTCCGGCGTCGTGCCGGGCTTGAAAGTGAAGCGGACGCAGTGGTGAATCATCAGAGTGTTCCCTTTCGGTGTTTGTTTTTCGTCATCGAGGTGGCTGGTGTGCGCACGAGCTGGGCGGGTTGGGCCGGGCAAGCCGAAAGAAACCCCGCCGGGGCCGCCCCGGGCAGCACTGTTCTCCCGTCCACGTGAACGCTGCCGGGGGCCGGGCCCGAATGAGCGGGTCTGCTGTCAGTACCGCGTACGCGGACCGTTCGCAGACTTCAGCTCTTCGCCTGGGCGGCGAGGAAGCCCCGGTACCACTCCAGGGTCTGGCTCAGGGTGGTCTCGATCGGGGTGGGCGCGACATCGAACTTCTGCTGGAAGGCGGTGGAGTCCATGATCTGCGGCTCGGTGTGCTGGTAGAACAGCTCGGCGTAGGAGTTCATGAACGTCTCGTCGAACGGCCCGAAGGGGCGCGGCTCGTCCATCGCGACGATCTGGAGCGGGTGGCCGACCAGGTCGCCCAGCGCGGTGAGGATCTCGCGTGTCGTGCGGGCAGGGGCGGTGGGCAGGTGCCAGACCCGGCCGTCCCCTGAAGGGTTCTCGCCGAGTACGGCCAGGCCCCGGGCCACGTCGAGGATGTTGGTGTAGCTGTGCCCGAGGTCGATGTCGCCCAGCGCCAGAACCTCGCCGCCGGTGAGCGCGGCCGGGAAGACGGCCCCGCCCAGCGTGGAGTTCAGCACCCGGGGCCCGACGAAGTCCGCCGAGCGGCCCAGCGCGACCCTCGCGCGACCCTCCTGGTGTGCGGCCAGGTAACGCTCATCCAGTGCGGCGCGCATCCTGCCCTTGGCCGTGGCCGCCCGCCACGGGGTGTCCTCCGTCATGACCTCGCCGTGTGTCTCGCCGTACGGGTACAGCGTGTCCAGAACGACCAGGCGCGCGCCGGTGCGCGCCACCGCACCCAGCACCGCCTCCTGGATGCCGGGCATGACGTCGACCTGGAGGTGGTAGGCGACGTTGACGCAGTGGTAGACGACGGCCGCGCCCTCGATCGCGGCGAGTGCCCCGTTCACCGTTCCGACATCCCCGGTGAACCGCTCGACGCCGTCCAGCGGTTCACCGGAACCGGTGCGGTCGACCAGCCGGACCGCGTGTCCGCGGCGCGCGAGCTCCAAGGCGACGGAGGTGCCCGCGGGGCCGGCCCCCAGAACGGTGTGGAGCGAACCCGGTGCTGCAGTCATGACGTGATCCCTTCGACAGAGGCGACGAAGCCCTTCGCTGTTATCGCCACACATTTCAGTTATACACCATAACTAAAGTTGGTCGCTGTAGCCGTCGGAGTTAAGGGGCATCGGTTGCGCCGCAGCCCGCCACGGCGCGCACCCCCCCTGACCGATCAGCACACCTGCGGTAATCCGGCAGACAGATGGCGCTCCCCGAATCAGTCGCGCGTCCGTGCCGGAGAGGTCGACGGTTCCGCCAAGGTCCACGACGCCAGCAGGCTCAGCGCCTGGGCGGACGCCGACTCGGGTTCGGCGGTGTAGAGGAACAGGGTGGTCTCGGTGTCTCCGGGAAGTGCGAGAGTTTCGTATTCCACCGTGAGTTCGCCGACCAAGGGGTGCCTCAGCCGCTTGGAACCGTGCGTGCGCTGGTGCACGCGATGCTGTTGCCACCAGTGGTCGAAGTCGTCGCTCAGTTCCCGCAGCTCGGCAACGAGCGCCTGCGTGGCCTGCCGCTCCGCTGCGTGGACCGCGTCCAGGCGCAGGTTCTCCACCGCGGCGCGGGCCTGCACTTCCCAGTCGACGAACAGGTCGCGCGCGTCCTCGTCGAGGAAGAGCCAGCGGGTGTAGTTGCGTTCGGTGGCCGGCATGGCGTCGAAATCCGCGAACAGGGCTCTGGCCATCCGGTTCGCCCCCAGGACGGCGGACCGGCGTCCCAGGATGAGGGCGGGAACGGCGCTGTCCAGGGAGTCGAGGAGCCGGTGGAGCCCGGGGCGCAGGCGCTGGACGCTGGGCGTACGCGCCGGGGGGCGGGTGGCGGTGATGCCGACGAGGTTCTTGAGGTGGGCCATGCCTGCCTCGTCCAGTCCCAGGGCGTGCCCGATGGCTTCGACGACGGCAGGGGACGGAGTGATGGGGCGGCCCTGCTCAAGACGGGCGTAATAATCGGCGGAGACCCCCGCCAGGAGGGCGACTTCCTCTCGCCGTAGTCCCGGCACGCGCCGGACCCGTCCGTCCGGTGGCAGCCCCGCCTGCTCGGGGTCGCACTGGGCGCGGGAGCGCTTGAGGAAATCGGCGAGTTCGCGGTTGACGGAAGCCATAGGATCAAGTCTGTGGCACGAAAAGCGCTGATGGCCGCCTAAAACTGGGTCTGTCAGGTCCAGTCAGCAGCGGCCTAGGACGACGCACAGGGCATGGCCTCGAAGGGCGCTCCGCGGCGGTTCACGCCTGAGGCAGCGCCGGAACAGCAGCCGTGGTCCGGCTTCCCATCCAGCGCTTACGGAAGAGGAACACTCATGCCTGCCACCATCGCTCCCGCCACCTGGTTCGGCACCTGCGCCTCTCGTCGGATCGGACTGGAGCTGGTCCGGCGGTTGCTTGCCAGATCCGCCTGGAATGAGTTTCTGCGAACAGGAGAGAGTTTCGCTCTATCGCAAAAGCGATATGGTGACGCATACGATATGAGCTGACCATGCGGTCCGGCGCGAACAACGACAGGAGGCGTGGAATGACAGTCCGTGCGGACAGTCCGCGTGCGCGGTACCGGGAGCAGACCCGTTCAGAAATCAAGGAAGTGGCCGTACGGCAGCTCGCCGCCGCCGGCGTCGAGGGCGTGGCGCTCCTGCGGATCGCGAAGGAGATCGGGCTGTCAGGCCCGGCGCTCTACCGCTACTTCGCCAGCCGCGACGACCTGCTGGCGGAGCTGGTGCTCGACGCCTACCAGGGAGCGGCCGCAGCCGTCCACGCGGTGGACACCGAAGGCGGTGGGCGGGCCGCGCTCCACGCCCTGACCAGCGCCTACAGGGCGTGGGCTCTCGACCAGCCGCACCTGTACCTGCTCATCCAGGGCACCCCCGTGGCGGGTTTCACGGCGCCGGCCGAGACCGTGCTGAAGGCGCGCTCCGTCCTGGGCCCGTTCCTGTCCGTCTTCGCCCAGGGGCGGCCACTGGTCTCCGTGGACCCGCTCCTCACGCAGCTACAAGTGTGGCTGCGTGAGGAGCCCGAGGTGGCGGCCTGGGTCGAGCAGTGGACGGGCCAGGCCGCAGACGGCTCCGCCGCGGCCGTCTCGCTGACCGGGGCCGTGATGACCTGGCCGCAGATGCACGGCACGGTCAGTCTGGAGATCACAGGTCAGTTCACCGGCATGGGGCACGACCCCGCCACCCTGCTCGACGTGCAGACAGCGCTCCTGGCCGACACCTTCCAACTCCCCTGACCGGCAGGAAGCTCGCTTCGCAGACGGCGGCACCGTCCCCCGTGCCCTCGCTCTCTCGCCCCGTGCCGCTCAGTCCAGCCATGTGGACATGGCGCGAAGCACGTTGCCGCCGTCCAGATCCGCGAGAGACAGCCCGACGAAATCGACGGCGGCCTGGGAGGTCTGCCAGCGGAACCGGGGGGTGTCCGTGGTCGCCGCCTCGACCACCACGGCCGCCGCGTCCTGAGCCGCCTGCCCGCTCGCCATGGCCGCTCCCGCCGCCGTGAAGAACGTGTTCGCCAGGTCACGGTAAGGGTCGTCCGGGACGGCGAGTGCTTCGGTGTCGAGGTTCTCCATCATCTTCGTCACGACGGCCGCGGGCTCGACCACACTGACGGTGACCCCGAAGCGGGCCGCCACCGGCGCGAGGGACTGCATCAGGCCCTCGACGGCGAACTTCGAGGCGCAGTACGCGTCCATGAACGGCTCGCCGACGGCTCCCGCATTGCTCGTGACGGTGACGATCCGTCCCGCGCCGGAGCTCCGCATCGACGGCAGCACATGCCGGGTGAGCGCGGCGACGCCGAGGAAGTTGACGTCGAGCTGTCTCTGCAGAGCGGCGTCGCTCAGTTGCTCAAGTGTGCCGAAGGTCGCGCTGCCGGCGTTGTTGACGAGGATGTCGATGTCCCCGAACTCGGCCGTCACGTCGTCCAGGCACGCGCGCGCCCCGTCGTGGTCCGTGACGTCCAGGGCCCGCACCGTCAGGTCCACGCCCTGGCGTTCGGCCTCGGCCCGCAGATCGGCGGACCGGCCGGTGTCGCGCATCGTCGCGACGACGTGCAGCCCCTTGCGCGCCAGGCCGAGCGCGGTGTGCAGACCTATACCGCTCGAAGTCCCCGTCACGACCGCGACCTTGTTTTCCGTCACGTTGAATCACCTCGATAAATCTTGTCGAATTGCTTCGGCAGCAGAGATCGGACGGCAGTTCCCGCTGCACGTCAGCGCCGCACTCGCAGCGGAAGCGGTCACGCGACGCCACCCCGACTGCGCCGAAACGGTCACCGCTGGTTCCGTGTGCCTCCGTCGTGCCTCTTGCTCTTTCGCTCGCTACGCCACCTGGTGCGGCGTCGAGCAGGCGGAAGCGTGGAAGCCGTCAGCGCGAGGTGTCCTGGTCGGCGGTGCCGTGACCGAGCGGGGTGAACACCTGGATCTCGGGTGCGCCGGTGAGCAGTTCGACCAGCCGGCCCAGGGACTCGGCGAGCCAGGGCTCCTGATTGTGGCTGTCCAGGTCCTGCTGTGAGGCCCACTTCTCGATGAGGACCAGGGTCAGCGGATCGCCCACGGCCTCGTGGGCCTCGTGGGACAGGCAACCCGGTTCCCGGCGGGAGCGTTCCACCATCGAAGTGATGAGCTTCCGGGCCTCGTCCGCCCGGTCGGCCCGAAGCCGCGCCGTCCCGACCACGATCACAGGTTTCATTGGTTGTGCCCCTTGCTGTACACACCGGTCCGTCCGGCGCACAGTCAGCGAACCATCCGGCCCGCGGGCGGGGAAGTTCCGATCCGGCATGGGCGCTCATGCCCGCCGGGCATGGAACCGCGCATGCGGCGCCGCCGGTCCGCGCACAGGACGCAGGACGGACTCTGTCCCGACCCGGTCGAAGGATCGCGAGAGCCCCCGATCCCCGTGGAGGCGGCGCAGGCTCGGCCGATATGCCTGGGTAGCGCAGCAATTTAGGCTATGTGAGTGACAGACATGGACCTTCGGCAGATCAGGTACTTCCTCGCCGTGGCGCGTGAGCGCAACTTCACGCGCGCCGCCCGGCACCTGTCCATGACACAGCCGGCCCTGTCCCGCGCCATTCGGTCACTGGAGCACATGGTGGGCGCCGAACTCTTCGTCCGCGGGCCGCGCTCAGTCGAACTGACCGAGGTCGGACGGGTGCTGATGACCGAGGTCTCCGGTCTCGACGAGCGTGTCGCGGGCGCGCTCCGCGAGGCCCAGCGCGCGGCCCGGGACACCAGCCCACCCCTTCGGTTGGCGGTACGCGGCTGTGACGGAGGGCTGGCGGGCCGCCTCGTCGAGGAGTGCGCGGCCCGCCTGCCCGGCCAGCGAGTGGACCTGGTGTTCACCGAACCGCTGGCGCAGCCCGCAGCGGTCCGCTCGGGAGGGTGCGAACTGGCTCTGATCCGGGCGCCGTACGGCGCATGGGGGCTGGCGAGCGAGACATTGCTGACAGAACCCCGTGTCGCGCTCCTGCCCAAGGACCACCCGCTCGCCTGCCGCGCCGAGGTGAATTTGGACGAACTGGACGGGGAGACGGTGGTGATGGGGCCGGTGGCCAGTGAGCAGGAGCGTGCTTATGGGGCCGGCGCCGACCTGCGCGACCGTCCGTGGCGAGAAGGGCCCGCGATACGCGACTCCCTGGAGATTCTGTCGACGGTCGGTTTCGGGCAGGCGATCGCGTTCGTCCCCAGGTCCGTGCTGCCGGCGGACACCCAGCCATGGGGCGTCAAGATGGTGCGCGTACGGGACCTCTCGCCCAACACCTTGCAGTTGGTCTGGCACGAGTCCAGCACCTCCCGGGCCGTCGCACGGTTCGTCCGGCTCGCGCTGGAGGTGTCGGACGTGGTGATGGCCCGCCACAGCGCATCAGTGTCGACAGGCCCGGCGGCACGGCTTCAGGGCTGAGGGTGAAGCTGCTCGGTCCGGTCGCGTCTGGTGTAGCCCTCCGCAACCCCGCGGCCGTCTACGACCACGACCACGATGACGACTACGACTACGACGCGGGACTCACCCGGTGGCAGGCGCCCCCGGTCGCCGCAGCGGTGTCCCGTCGATCTCGTGGCGCCACATGATGTCGGTGATCCGCTCGATCGCGCCGGCGAGATGGCGCCGGTAGGTGCTGAACGGCAGGCCCAGCCGCCGGGCGGCGGCTTCCTGGGTCGGGGCCCCTTCGACGAACGCGGCCAGGGCGGCGCGGTGACCTTTCTCGCCTCCCCGCTCCAGCGGGAGATGGTGGATGGCGTTGCACAGGACGTCCTCCAGCGGCATGGCGTGGGCCCGTACGAGGCGGCTGTTCTGCAGGGGGCTGAGGGCCAGCTCGTCGGGCCAGCGCAGCGTGCGCAGCGCGGAGCGGGCCGCGGCGGTGAACTCGGCGTGCGTCATCACGAGGGCGTCACCGCCCTGCCTGCCCGCGGACTCCGTTCCCGCTCCCGCGGTCGCGGAGTCCGCGAGAGCGGTGCCGAGCATCCCGTCCGTCTTCTCCGCCAGCCAGGAGGCCGTGGGCAGGGGGCGCCAGTCGTGGGCGAAGAGGCGGTAGCGATGGCCGCCGATCTCCACCGCGGTGTCCACGGGCCGCATGTCGCAGTGGAGCAGGTGCTTGTCCCAGAATCCGTCGTCCCGCATGACGATGAAGGTCCAGGCGAGCTTCTCGTCCCGGACGATCTCGCCGAACATGCGCCACAGCGCCAGGTCCATCACGGGTGAAGGCCGCTGGTAGGTGCCGCGACCGACGTGGAAGCGCGCCATGGAGATGTGTTCCCCCGTCCGCAGCGGGCCGTGCCGACGGACGTGCTCCCAGGCCACGGCCGCGACCGGATCGTGCGACTCGCCGTCGAACGCCGTCAGCTTGAGCCACGCCGAGCAGCCGGCGACGTCGTCGCCGGGCGGCACCTTCTGAATACGGAACGCCTCGGGCTGCCGGGCGAGCCAGTGGGCGGCGGTGCGCGCCGAGTCCGTTCCCTCCCGGTGCCGGACCAGCTCCACGACCGCGGGTTCGTGGCCGGGGCGACAGGGCAGATCCTCCACCAGTCCGTACGGGTGCCAGCGGTGCGTATCGGACATGAACCCGTCCCTGCGGTACAGGAACTGGAGTTCCCCCACCGCGTGGAGGAAACGGGCGGGTACGGCCGTGCGAACCCGCTCCAGCAGATGCACCCTGAGCCTGGTGTGCAGGTCGGCGAAACCGTCCGGGTCACGCCAGCGCAGATCCGCTTCGAGTGCCTCTCTGACCACGTCATGCGGGTGGACGCCCGCCGCCGTGGTTTCGATGTAGGGCTGCTCCCTGAGCCAGGCGAACAGTTCGCGGCCCCGCTCCCCGAGAAGGGCGCGCAGCAACTGTTCGGAGGTGATGTGGGCGTGCGCGCACACTTCCAGGGCGGCCCGGTGGGCCTGGGTGGGGGGATCGCCCACGAGGTGGCGCAGCAGCGCGGCGATGACATCCTGCCCGGGCGACCCGGCGACCGCGTGGTCGGCGCCGGGCGCCGGACCGGTGTGCCGTACCGCCGCGGCGGCGGCCAGGGCGAGGGCCAGCGGATGTCCGCCGGTGAAGGAGAGGATGTCCTGGTGCAGGGGCTCGGGGATCCCGCGCCCCTGGAGGAAGAGGCGGCTCTCGGCCGGATCGAGGGCGGTCACCGGCAGAACGTCGAGGAGATCGGCCCACGCGGGGTCGGCGAGCCGGACCGGGTCGGGCGCCTGGCGGCCCGCGACGACGGTGACCGTGCCGTCCGGCAGGCAGGGCAGGCACTCGTCGAACAGCCACGTCTCCAGATGCCCGAGGTCCTCGAAGGTGTCGATGAGGAGCACGGCACGCGGATCCTCGGACGCGGGACCGACAGCGCGGCCAAAGCCCTGCGCGTCGGCCGGAGCGGTACGTCCGTCGACCTGGACGACGGGGCGGTTCCGCAGCTCCGCCTCGTCGGCGAAGCGCCGCAGAAGGGCGGATTTGCCCACGCCTCCCGGGCCGTGCAGGAACAGTACGCGAGGAGCGTCGAGGCCGCCGTCCAGCGCTCTGCCGAAACGCCGGAGTTCCTCGTCGCGACCGATGAAAGAGTCTCGACGGGTCTTCTTCAGCCGGTCACCGAGTCTCATCATGCCGTTCGCGTTCATCAATGCCTTGCTGGTCCCGGTTCTGGTCCTGATGCTGGTGCTGGTCTTGGTGTTGGTGCTGGTCCCGGTCTTGGTGCTGGCTTTGGTCCTGGGAAGGGAATCGCGCACCCCCCGCTGGGAAGCGCGCCGCCGTCACCAGCATAGAAGCGGCACGATCACCGAGGTCGAGCGGTCCTGCGGGGCAGAGTCGAGCAGTCCTGCGGGGCGGGCCGGCGATGAGCGGAAGCGGATGATGTCAGCGTCGAGTGAGCACCGTATGAGCACTGTTTCACCGTCCTGACCTCGCACAATGATCGAGAGTCACGCCCCGTGGACCGCCCCGGCCGCCCGTCGGCGCCCCGGCTGTCGCGGGCCGTGGCGCGTGTCCGCGCGTGCCCCGCCCCCGTGGCAGGGCACAGCCTCGGCGGCGCCCGACTCCTGATCTCCCGATCTCCCGATCTCCCGATCCGACAGGAAGACCGAACCACCATGCGCATTCTGTTCTCCGGCACGCCCGCCTACGGGCACCTCCTGCCGCTGCTGCCCCTTGAGCGGGCGGCACGGAAGGAGGGGCACGACACCGCCGTGCTCACCCACGGCTCCATGGCCGACGTGGTCGCGCCGGCGAAGGTCCTGCCCGCCGGAGCGGGCCTGGAGGAGATCATGCTGGAGGTGCACCGCCGTACGGGTGCGAACGCGGCAACGGATACGAGCGCGGCGACGGTCGGCGAGTTCTTCGGCGGCGCCCGGGTGGACCTCGGGATCGACGAGGCGCTCGCGGCGGCGCGGGAGTTCCGTCCCGACCTGGTCGTGTCCGATTACGTGGACTACCTGGGGCCGGCGGTGGCCGCCGGGCTGGGGGTGCCGTGGGCCTCCCACGCCGTCGGCATCGCCGTCGACGGCTCTCAACGCGAGGCGATGGATGCCGCCGCCGCGGAACGGATGCGGAAGCGCGGCATCACTCCCACCGACCCGGTGGCCACGGTCGACCCCTGGCCCGCGTGCCTCCAGCAGGACGACTGGGCGGCGGCGCCGGACCGGATCGCCGTGCGCCCGGAGGCCCACGAATCGGAGACGGAGACGGGCTCCTGGTCGCGGCCGGAGTTCCCCGGCCGCGACCGTCTGCCGCGCGTCCTGGTCACCCTGGGCACCATCGTCGACGACGCGGACGCCCTGGCCGCGATCGTCGACTCGCTGGGCGCGCACGACGTCAACACCATCGTGGCGGTCAACCCGGCCGCGGACACGGACAGCCTCAGCGTGGACACCTCGCGCGTGCACTTGGCCGGGTTCGTCCCCATGAGCCGTCTGCTCGACGGCGTCGACGTGGTGGTCTCCTCCGGCGGCGCCGGAACGGTCCTGGCGGCGCTCGGCTCGGGCACCCCGATGGTGATCCTCCCCCTGGGACTCGACAAGCCCGTCAACGCGGAACGCACCGCCAACATCGGGGCGGCCGTGGTCGTGACGGAACCGCGAGCCATCGGCGAGGCCGTCGGCCGCGTACTCGCCGACCCGTCGTACGCCGAGGCCGCGGCCGCCGCCTCGAAGCTGATCGCCGAGACGCACACGGCGGAGGACGTCCTCGCCATGCTGCTCGCCCGCATCGCGCCGACCGGGCGCTGAACGTAGAGGACGGTCTTCACATGTACGCGATACGCCAGTACGCCTACGGCCCCGCCGACATGCTGCGTCACGAACGGGTGGACCGGCCCGAACCGGGCGCCGACGAGGTACTGATCAAGGTCGATGCCGCCGGGGTCCACCTCATGGACACGTTCCTGCGAGCCGGCTCGGACCTTGGACTCCCGTTGCTGGAGCTGCCGATGACACCGGGCCGCGAGGCCGCCGGTACCGTCCAGTCCATCGGCGCGGAGGTCGATCCCTCCTGGCTGGGCCGGAGGGTGGTGGCCTACCTCGGTCATGAACGCTCCGGCGGATACGCCGAGTTCGCGGTGGCGGACACGGCGTCGCTGCACGCACTCCCTTCCTCGCTCACCGCCGCGGCG
Source organism: Streptomyces sp. NPDC050617 (assembly GCF_040654795.1). Classification (NCBI taxonomy): domain Bacteria; kingdom Bacillati; phylum Actinomycetota; class Actinomycetes; order Kitasatosporales; family Streptomycetaceae; genus Streptomyces; species Streptomyces sp. NPDC050617. The sequence goes on from NZ_JBFAIS010000006.1 coordinate 250,068, forward strand.
GCGGTCGCCATGATCGGCACCGGCCGTACGGTGGTCGGCGTCCTGGACCAGGCGCGGCTCACCGCCCGTGACACGGTCGTGGTCACCGCCGCGGCCGGCGGGATGGGCGCCCTGCTGGTGCAGGCGGCCCGGCGGGCGGAAGCCGTCGTGGTCGGACTCGTCGGCGGCCGGCGCAAGACGGAGCAGGTTCTCGCCGCGGGCGCGGACGCGGTGGTGGACTACACGGCCGACGGCTGGGCCGCGCGGCTGGCGGAGGCCGTGGGCCCGGATGGCGCGAGCGTGGTGTTCGACGGCGTCGGCGGCCGGACGGGCGTCACCGCCATGCGCAGCCTCGCCTCCGGAGGCAGGCATCTGTACTACGGATGGGCCTCCGACCCGGGCAGCTTCGCGGTCCTCCCCGCAGAGGAGCTGGCCAGGCGCGGCATCTCGTCGCAGTTCGTGGCGGGCCCGACCCTGTTCGCGCTGCCGGGCGGCATCCGCGCGTTGGAACGGCGCGCCCTCGAAGAGGCGGCCGCGGGACGGCTGCGCCCGGCTCTCACCACGTACGCCTTGACGGACGCGGCGCGGGCCCATCGTGCACTGGAGTCCCGCGCCACCACGGGCAAGGTGGTGCTGCTTCCCGGGTAAGGCCCGCGCGTGCCGGAGGGCGGCCCGCGGCAGACCTGGTGCAGGCGGTGGCCGCGGCCCGTACGGCGGCCGTCCGGCGCCGTTACCAGGCGCGGGCGGCGCGTTGGAGGTGGTCGCGGACGAGGGCGACGTGGGGGTTGTCCGTGGAGCCCGGGCGCTGGACGAGGTAGCCCGTGTTGATCGGGGCGTCCTCGGGGTCGTGGAGGAGGACGAGGGCGCCGGAGGCGAGCGCGTCGCGGCAGAGGTAGCGGGGCAGTACGGAGAAGCCGGCCCCCGCCGTGACGGCGGAGAGGACGCCGCGCAGGTCGGGGACGGTGACGGCGGCCTGGCAGGTGATGCGCCTGCCGAAGACGTGCCGCCAGTAGCGGCGGACGAGGGGCAGGTCCGGGGCGTAGCCGACGAGCGGGATGGTGTGCAGCGGCGCCGGGCCGTCGGCGGCGACGCGGGCGGGGCCGCCGATCCGGTCGGCCCATTCGGGGGCCGTCACCAGGGCGAGTTCCGTGTCGGCCAGCGGCACGGGCGCCGGGGTGCGATCCCGCGGACGGGTGGTGGCGACGACCAGGTCGTGGCGGCCGGCGCGCAGCTCGTCCAGGAGCGTTTCGGTCGCTCCGGTGGCGACGCGCAGCCGGACGCCCCGCTCGGTGAGCGGCGCGAGGGACGGCAGGACGCAGTGGCACAGCAGCTCCGCCGGGCCCGCCAGCTGTACGGGCTCGGCGGGGGCTCCGTCGAGGGGCCCGCCGTGTCCGGTGACCGCGGCGAGGGCGTCGAGGGGGTCGTTGATCCGGGCGGCGAGCGCGTCCGCGAAGGGGGCGGGGGCCGCGCCGCGCGGCAGCCGCTCGAAGAGCTCCCGGCCGAGCTGCCGTTCCAGGGCGCGGATCTGGGTGGTGACGGTCGGCTGGGAGAGGCCGAGGAGGCGCGCGGCGGCGGTGAAGGAGCCGGACCGGTGCACCGCCAGGAAGGTGCGCAGCAGGTTCAGGTCCAGCGGTGCGGCGGGGGGCTGCTCCGCTTCGGCGGGGTCATCGGAAATTCTATGGACCATATGGGCCACCCTATTGGTTTTCGATGGGTCGGCCGTTTTACGGTCGGTCCATCGCCACACTGACGTTCCGCGCAGGAAGTGTCAGAGCGTCCAGCCGGACCGCCGGTGTGCGCGCTCCGTACCCTCTTGGGTCCCGCGCGGGCCCGCACCCTCGGAGAGACACCATGTCGAAGATCCTTTTCGTTGTGACCGGCGCCGACCACTGGACGCTGGCCGACGGCGCCGAGCACCCGACCGGCTTCTGGGCCGAGGAGGCCGTCGCCCCCTACGAGGCGTTCAAGGCGGCGGGGCACGAGATCGTCGTCGCCACGCCGGGCGGCGTCGTGCCCACCGTCGACCGGGGCAGCCTGGCCCCGGAGGCCAACGGCGGCCAGGAGGGCGCCGACCGCGTCGCCGCGTCCCTCGCCTCCTTCACCGAGCTGCGCCGGCCGCTCGCGCTGGCCGACGTGGACCTCGCCGACTACGCCGCCGTCTTCTACCCCGGCGGCCACGGCCCCATGGAGGACCTGGCCGTGGACGCCGACTCCGGCGCGCTGCTCGTCGCGGCCCTGGAGTCCGGGACGCCGCTCGGCGTGGTGTGCCACGCCCCGGCCGCGCTGCTCGCCGCCACGAAGGCGGACGGCTCCAACGCGTTCGCCGGGTACCGGCTGACCGGTTTCACCAACGCCGAGGAGCGCCAGGCCGGGCTCGCGGACCGGGCGAAGTGGCTGCTTCAGGACCGGCTCACGGAGATCGGCGCCGACTTCCGGGAGGGCGAGCCGTGGGCCCCGTACGTGGTCGCCGACCGCACGCTGGTCACCGGCCAGAACCCGGCGTCCTCCGCCCCGCTCGCCGCCGAGCTCCTGAAGAAGCTGGCCTGAGGGTGGCCTCCGACCGGCTCCCCGAGGTGCTCGACGCCGCGTACGAGTGCCTCACCAGGTACGGCGTGCGGCGCACCACGATGGACGACATCGCCTCCGCCATGGGCGTGTCCCGGTCGGCGGTCTACCAGTACGTCCGCGGCAAGGACGACGCCTTCCGCAAGCTCGCCGAGCGGCTGCACGCCGAGGCGCTCGCGCGGGCCCGGCGGGCGGCGGCCGGGGACGCCCCGGACGCGGAGCGCATCCGCGGCGTCCTGGCCGTCAAACTCGGCCTGGTCCGCCGCCTGGCCCAGGACTCCCCGCACGCGGCGGAACTCCTCGACGAGAAGGCGCGCGGGTTCGGCGACGTGTGCCATGGCTTCACCGGCGGGGTCAACGGGCTGCTGACCGAGCTGTTCGCCGAGGCGGGGACCGCGGCCGGTACGGAGCCGGCCGAGGCCGCCCGGATCTGCGTCGCCCTCGTCATCGGCCTGGAGTCCGCGCCCGACGCCGAGCGGCTCTTCGGCCCCGCCGTGGACGCCCTGCTGACCGGCCTCTTGGGCGTGCCGGTGAGCTCCGCTGCCCGCTCGCACCACCTGCCCCTCCCCTCCCCCAGGAAATGACTGTGACCACAGAGATCACTGAGACCGCTGAGACCGCTGAGACCGCTGAGACCGCTGCCGAGTTCACCGCCGAGGACGCCGCGGCGCTCGTCGGGCGGCTGCGCGCCGCCTTCCGTACGGGCCGCACCAAGCCGCTCGACTGGCGCGTACGGCAGCTCACCCGGCTGCGCGACCTGCTCACCGAGAACCGCGAGGCGATAGCCGACGCCGTCCACGCGGACCTGCACAAGCCGCACGCCGAGACGTACGCCGCCGAGGTCGACTTCACGGTGCGGGAGATCGACCACACCCTTGAGCACCTGGCCCAGTGGCTGAGCCCGCAGCCGCTCGCGGCCGGCGCGCTCGCGGGGCTGCCCGAGGGTTCGACGGCGGGCACGCGGTACGAACCGCTCGGCACGGTCCTGGTGATCGCGCCGTGGAACTACCCCGTCCAACTGCTGCTCGCGCCGCTCGCCGGGGCGCTGGCGGCGGGCAACGCGGTGCTCCTCAAGCCGAGCGAGGTCACCCCGGCCACCTCCGCGGCGATGGCGGCCCTGGTGCCGCGGTATCTGGACACGGACGCCGTCGCCGTCGTCGAGGGCGGCGTGCCGGAGACCACCGCGCTGCTCGCCCAGCGGTACGACCACATCTTCTACACCGGCAACGGCGCCGTCGGCCGCATCGTGATGCGGGCCGCCGCCGAGCATCTGACGCCCGTCACCCTCGAACTGGGCGGGAAGTCGCCGGTGTTCGTGGACCGGCACGTCAGCGTGGAAGCCGTCGCCACGCGGCTGGCGGGCGCCAAGTTCCGCAACGCCGGGCAGACGTGCGTCGCCCCCGACTACGTCCTGACCGACCCGGAGACCGCTCCCGCGCTCGCGCGAGCGCTCGGCGAGGCCGTGGAGGAGTTGTTCGGCGCGGACCCGCAGTCCTCGCCGGCGTACGGACGCATCGTCAATCAGCGGCACTTCGACCGGGTGGCCGCCCTGCTCGGCTCCGGGACGACGGCCTTCGGCGGGCGGACCGACCGGGACGACCTCTACATCGAGCCGACGGTGCTCACCGGGGTACGGCCCGACGAGCCGGTGATGGCGGAGGAGATCTTCGGCCCCGTGCTGCCGATCCTGACCGTCTCCGGTCTCGACGAGGCGATCGGCTTCATCAACGACCGCGACAAGCCGCTCGCCCTGTACGGCTTCACCGAGGACGACACCACCCGGCGGCGGCTCGCCGACGAGACGTCCTCCGGCGGGCTCGGCTTCGGGCTGCCGATGGCCCATCTGCGCGTATCGGAGCTGCCGTTCGGCGGCGTCGGCGAGAGCGGGCTCGGCAGCTATCACGGCCCGTACTCCATCGCCACGTTCAGCCACCGCAAGGCCCGCCTGGACGTGCCGCTCGGCTGACAGGCGTCTCCCCCCCTCAGCCGTGGAGGCTGGCACCTCATGATGAGGTGCCGGCCTCCACGGCACCGACGAGCGGCCGGGCCGACGGCCCGGCGGTTGGGCCATTGGTACAGTCCTCGGACCGTTTCCCGACCATTCGGAGGCGCGGCCCATGGCCGTGGACGAGCTCGACGCGAAGATCCTCCGGCTGCTCCTGGAGCAGCCGCGCACCAGCGTGCGGGAGTACGCGCGCACGCTGGGCATCGCACGCGGCACCTTGCAGGCGCGGCTGGACCGCATGGAGCGGGACGGGGTGATCACGGCGTACGCGCCGCGGCTGTCCCCGGCCGCCCTCGGCCACCCCGTGCTCGCCTTCGTCCACATCGAGGTGACCCAGGGACGGCTCAACGACGTGGGCGACGCGCTCGCGGGCGTTCCGGAGATCATCGAGGCGTTCTCGACGACGGGCGGCGGCGATCTGCTGACGCGCGTCGTGGCCCGCGACGCCGCGCACCTGGAGGACGTCATCCAGCGGCTGATCCAGCTGCCCGGCGTGGTGCGGACGAGCACCGAGGTGGCGCTGCGCGAGCGGGTACCGCATCGGATGCTGCCGCTCGTGGACGCCGTCGGGCGCGCGGGCCGCCGTCCCTCGTGATCGCGGGCTTGGCATCCTGGGGAGTATGAGCACTGCCCAGAACACCTCGGTCATCTTCGATCTCGACGGAACGCTCGTGGACAGCGAGCCGAACTACTACGAAGCGGGACGGCGGGTCCTCGCCCAGTACGGCGTGACCGACTTCAGCTGGGAGCAGCACACCCGCTTCATCGGCATCGGCACCCGCGAGACGCTCGCCGCGCTGCGCCGCGAGTACCGGATCGACGCGCCGGTCGAGGAGCTGCTCGCCGCGAAGAACCGCGCGTATCTGGAGCTGGCCGGGGCGCGTACCGAGGTCTTCCCCGAGATGCGCGACTTCGTGAAGCGGCTGTACGCGGCCGGGGTGCCGATGACGGTGGCGTCCGGCTCCTCCCGCGAGGCGATCGGCGCGGTGCTGGCGGCCACCGGGCTCGACGCGCAGCTGACGACCTATGTGTCGGCGGAGGAGGTGGCCGCCGGGAAGCCCGAGCCGGACATCTTCCTGGAGGCGGCCCGGCGGCTGGGGGCCGCGCCCGCGGACTGCGTGGTCCTGGAGGACGCGCCGCCCGGAGCCGAGGCCGCGCACCGCGCCGGGATGCGCTGCGTCGCCATTCCGTACGTGCCGGGCACGGCCGACGATCCGGCGTTCGCGACGGCCGGGCTGCTCTTCGCGGGCGGGCAGTCGGAGTTCAGCGCCCAGGCCGCGTACGACTGGACCGTCCGGCCGACGCCCGTCTCCTGACGGCCACAGCACACCGCCCCGGCCGGAACGAGGCTCCGGCCGGGGCGGTACGCGCGCGTAGCGCTCAGCAGCGGGCGATCAGGCGAGCGTCGCCAGCGCCTGGTTGAGCGTCGCCGACGGGCGCATGACGGCCGCGGCCTTGGCCGGGTCGGGCTGGTAGTAGCCGCCGATCTCGGCGGGCGAGCCCTGTACCGCGATCAGCTCGTCGACGATGGTCTGCTCCTGCTCGGCCAGCGTCTTGGCGAGGGCCGCGAACGCCTGGGCGAGCTGCGCGTCCTCGGTCTGCTTGGCCAGCTCCTGGGCCCAGTAGAGCGCCAGGTAGAAGTGGCTGCCGCGGTTGTCGATGCCGCCGAGGCGGCGGCTCGGCGACTTGTCCTCGTTGAGGAAGGTCGCCGTCGCGCGGTCGAGGGTGTCCGCGAGCACCTGGGCGCGCGCGTTGCCCGTGGTCTGCGCGAGGTGCTCGAAGCTGACGGCCAGCGCGAGGAACTCGCCCAGGCTGTCCCAGCGCAGGTAGTTCTCCTTGACGAGCTGCTGGACGTGCTTGGGCGCGGAGCCGCCGGCGCCCGTCTCGAACAGCCCGCCGCCGTTCATGAGCGGGACGACCGAGAGCATCTTGGCGCTCGTGCCGAGTTCCAGGATCGGGAAGAGGTCGGTCAGGTAGTCGCGCAGCACGTTGCCGGTGACCGAGATGGTGTCCTCGCCGCGGCGGATGCGCTCCAGGGAGAACGCGGTCGCCTCGACGGGCGTCATGATCTCGATCCGCAGGCCCTCGGTGTCGTGCTGGGCGAGGTAGGTGCGGACCTTCTCGATGAGCTTCGCGTCGTGCGCGCGGTCCTCGTCGAGCCAGAACACGGCCGGGTTGCCGGTGGCGCGGGCGCGGGTGACGGCCAGCTTGACCCAGTCCTGGATGGGCAGGTCCTTGGTCTGGCACATGCGGAAGATGTCGCCGGCGCCCACGGTCTGCTCCAGCACCACGGCGCCGCCGCCGTCGACGACCCGCACGGTGCCGGTGGTCTGGATCTCGAAGGTCTTGTCGTGGCTGCCGTACTCCTCGGCCTTCTGCGCCATCAGACCGACGTTGGGCACGGAGCCCATGGTCGACGGGTCGAAGGCGCCGTTCGCCCGGCAGTCCTCGATGACGGCCTGGTAGACGCCGGAGTAGCTGCTGTCGGGGAGCACCGCGAGGGTGTCCGCCTCGCCGCCGTCCGGGCCCCACATGTGGCCGGAGGTGCGGATCATGGCCGGCATGGAGGCGTCGACGATGACGTCGCTCGGCACGTGCAGGTTGGTGATGCCCTGGTCCGAGTCGACCATCGCCAGCTCGGGGCCCTCGGCCAGCTCGGCGTCGAAGGACGCCTTGATCGCCGCGCCCTCGGGGAGGGCGGCGGCGCCCTTGAGGATGCCGCCGAGGCCGTCGTTCGGGGTCAGGCCGGCCGCGGCCAGCGTCTCGCCGTACTCGGCGAAGGTCTTCGGGAAGAAGGCGCGCACCACGTGGCCGAAGATGATCGGGTCGGAGACCTTCATCATCGTGGCCTTCAGGTGCACCGAGAACAGCACGCCCTCGGCCTTGGCGCGGGCGATCTGCGCCGTGAGGAACTCGCGCAGTGGGGCGACCCGCAGCACGGAGGCGTCCACGACCTCGCCCGCGAGGACCGGCACCGACTCGCGGAGCACGGTGGTGGTGCCGTCGTCCCCGGCCAGCTCGATGCGGAGCGAGCCGTCCTCGGCGATGACGGCGGACTTCTCGGTGGAGCGGAAGTCGTCGGCGCCCATGGTGGCGACGTTCGTCTTCGAGTCGGCCGTCCAGGCGCCCATGCGGTGCGGGTGCGCCTTGGCGTAGTTCTTCACCGAGGCGGGGGCGCGGCGGTCGGAGTTGCCCTCGCGCAGGACCGGGTTGACGGCGCTGCCCTTGACCTTGTCGTAGCGGGCGCGGATGTCGCGCTCCTCGTCGGTCTTCGGGTCGTCCGGGTAGTCGGGCAGCGCGTAGCCCTGGCCCTGGAGCTCCGCGATGGCCGCCTTGAGCTGCGGGATCGAGGCGGAGATGTTCGGCAGCTTGATGATGTTCGCGCCGGGCGTCTTGGCCAGCTCGCCGAGTTCGGCGAGCGCGTCGGCGACCCGCTGGTCCTCGGTGAGGCGCTCCGGGAAGCCCGCCAGGATGCGGCCGGCGAGGGAGATGTCACGGCTCTCGACGGCGACCCCGGCCGTCGAGGCGTATGCCTCGACCACAGGCAGGAACGAATACGTCGCCAGGGCCGGGGCCTCGTCGGTGTGCGTGTAGATGATGGTCGAGTCAGTCACCGGTGCTCCGCTCCACGTCTGCAACATTGCTTGATATCAAGATATCCCGTGGCCGCCCCCCTCTCGACAGGGCCCTGCCCCTCCCGGTGCGCGAGAGGGAGCGGTGGCGGAACGGAGCCCTTCGTACGGGCGTGAGGCGGACGTGAGGCGGGCGTCAGGCGGCCGGCGGGTACGCGATGGCGGTGAGGACCAGCCCGTCCCGTACGAGCCAGCGGCCCTGGAACCCGGTGAGGGCGCGGCCCTCGGGGTCGTCGCGGCTCACCAGCAGCCGGGCGGCGAACGTGCCCTCGGCCGCGCCCTCGGCGGCGTCGAATTCCAGGTGGGCCTCGTGGAAGTCCAGCCAGGCGCCGGTCAGCGGGAACCACGTCTTGTAGACGGACTCCTTGGCGCTGAACAGCAGCCGGTCCCAGTGCACGTCGGGCCGGACCCCGGCCAGGCCGTCGAGGCGGCGCTGCTCGGCGGGCAGGGCGATGGACTCGTACACGCCCTCGGGGAGCGGGCCGTGCGGCTCGGCGTCGATGCCGAGGGAGGCGATATCCGCCCGCCGTGCGACGGCGGCCGCGCGGTAGCCGTCGCAGTGCGTCATGGAGCCGACGACGCCCTCGGGCCAGGCGGGGGCGCCGCGCTCGCCGTGCACCAGGGGGGCCGGGGGCCGGCCGAGCCGGGCGAGGGCCTGCCGGGCGCAGTGCCGGGCGGTGGTGAACTCGCGGCGCCGCTTGTCGACGGCCCTGGTGATCAGCGCCTCCTCTTCGGGGAAGAGGAAGGCGTCGGCGGGGTCCTCGAAGGACTCGGCCGACTCGGCCGCGGCGGGCAGCAGCTCGGCGAGCATCGCGGGTCCGCTGCCGCGCCCGTCGTCCCGGGGCCCGCGGGGCGGCGGTACGTCCGTCCGCTCGTCGCGGCTCGTGCCGGTCACTGCGCCTCCTGGAGGTCGGCTACCACGGCGGCGATGCCCCGTACGGTCGGTTCGTCGAAGTAGGCGGACAGCGGGACGTCCACATCGAGCCGTTCCAGTATGCGGGTGGATATCTGGGTCATGGTGATCGAGTGGCCGCCGAGGTCGAAGAGGTCCTCTGTGTCCCCCAGGGTGGGCAGCCGCAGCACCTCGCACCAGATCTCGCGGACCGCCTCCAGCGGGCTGTCCGCGCCCGCCGACGCCGCGGCGGCGGACTCGGGCGGCTCGGGCAGCGCCGCCCGGTCGAGCTTGCCGTTCGGCGTCGTCGGCAGGGCGTCCAGGGCGACGAAGACCTCGGGGACCATGTACGCGGGCAGCGCCGCCGCCAGCTCCCGGCGCAGGCCGCCCGGGTCCGCGCCGCCGACGTGGTAGCCGACGAGGCGGCCGTCGCGCACCGCGACGGCGGACCGGTCCACGCCGTCCGCGGCGAGCAGCCGCGACTCGATCTCGCCGAGTTCGATGCGGTAGCCCCTGAGCTTGATCTGGTCGTCGGAGCGGCCGAGGAATTCCAGCTGTCCGTCGGGGCGGTGCCGCACCCGGTCGCCGGTCCGGTACATCCGGCTGCCCGCGGGCCCGTACGGGCCGGGCGGGAACCGCTCGCCGTCCAGGTCCGGCCTGCCGACGTAGCCGCGGGCGAGTCCGGCCCCGGCGATATAGAGGTCGCCGGGCACGCCGGGCGGGACCGGCGACAGTCGCTCGTCGAGCACGTACGTGCGGGTGTTGGCCAGCGGGCGGCCGATCGTGACCCGCTCCGGGGCGGGGCCGATCTCCTGGGACGTCGACCAGATCGTGGTCTCGGTCGGCCCGTAGACGTTGACGAGCCGCGCGACGGTCGGGCGCAGCCGGCGGGCGAAGGCCAGGGGCAGCGCCTCGCCGCCGACGAGGGCGGTGACGCCGGGGGCGTCGAAGCCGCTGTCGAGGAGCATCGCCCAGCCGGTGGGGGTCGCCTGGACATGGGTGACCGCGTGCCGGGCCGCGAGGGCGCCGAGCTCGGCGCCGTCGCGCGTCTGGCTCTCGCTCGCGACGACCACGGTGGCGCCGGTGATCAGCGGGAGGAAGAGTTCCAGGCCGGAGATGTCGAAGGAGACCGAGGTCAGCGCCAGCCAGGTGTCGGCGGGCCGGGCGCCGAGCAGTTCCTCGACGGAGTGCAGCAGGTTGGTCAGGGAGCGGTGCTCGATCTGGACGCCCTTGGGGCGGCCGGTCGAGCCGGAGGTGTAGATGACATAGGCCAGGTCGTCGGGGGCCGGGGGCCCGGCCGCCGCGGGGGCCGCCGGGCCGTCGTCGGCGGAGGGCTCCAGGTCGGCGTCGGTCAGCTCGACGACGGCGCGGGAGTCCTCCATGACGTACTTCAGCCGCTCGCCGGGATACTCCGCGTCGAGCGGGACGTAGGCGGCTCCGGCCTTGAGGATGCCGAGCAGGGCCACGAGCAGCCGCTCCGAGCGGCTCGCCCGTACGGCCACGAGCGCGCCCTTGCCGATGCCCTTGCCGTGGAGGCGGGCGGCGAGCCGCGCCGCGTCGGCGTCCAGCTCCGCGTAGGTCAGCCGCCGGTCCGCGTGGACGACGGCGACGGCGTCGGGGGTACGGGCGGCGTGCTCGGCGATCAGCTCGGGGACCGTGCGGGCCGGGTAATCCCTGGCGGTGTCGTTCCAGCCCGTCAGCAGCCGCTCGCGCTCGTCGCCGGCGAGCAGCGGCAGGTCGGCCAGCGGGGTCGCGGGGGCGGCGGTGACGTGGTCGAGGACCGCGCGCCAGTGCCGGCCGACGCTCTCAGCGCCCTCGCGCGTCATGGCGTCGGGCGGGTACTGGATCATCACGTCGAATCCGTCGGCGGAGTCGGTGAGCTCGACGCGGAGCGCGTTGCGGGCGGTGTTGTTGGAGATCTGCCACTCCACCGACGCGTCCAGGCCGCCGAAGCGGGGCGCTGGGCCCATCCGGCGGTAGGACATCGTCACGGGCGCGAGCGCGACGCCCGGCCGGAACCTGGCCCCGGTCCGCCCGAGCGGCACCTCGCGCACCTCGTACAGCTCGCGGAGTCCGGCCCGTACGGCGCGGGCGAAGTCCTCGAAGGGCGTGCCGCCCTCGGGCGCGGAGGCGAAGGGCAGTTCGTTGACGTGTACGCCGATGTGGCGGCTCTGGCCGGGGGTGCGGGTGCCGAGGTCGAGGGCGGTGACGGGCGTCTTGTTGCCGTAGCGGAAGAGGACCGCGTGGAAGGCCGCGGTGAGCAGTTCGAAGCGGCTCACGCCGATCCGCTCGGCGAGCGGCCGGAGCCGGGCGCGGAGTTCGTCGGGGAGCCGGAACTCCACCGTGGCTCCGTCGCTCACTCCCTCGGCGGGCCGCTCCAGGCCGGGGAGCACGACGTCGTCGTCGCCGACGGGGTGGTGCGCCCAGTACGCGCGCGCGGCGGGCAGCTTGGCGGCGATCCGCTCCTCCTCGGCGCCGGCCGGCTCCTCGGGCACGGGGACCGGCGGTCCGGGGTCGCCGCCCGCGGTCTCGGCCTCGTAGCGCGCCGCGAGGTCGGTCACGAACGTCTCCATCGACAGGCCGTCGAAGACGATGTGATGGACGTTCAGGAGCAGCCGGTGCGCGCGGGGGCCGATGACCTGGAGCACGGGCCGGAACAGCGGGCCGCGGGCGAGGTCGAAGGGCGCGGCCGTGTACGCGCGCAGGGCGTCCGGGCGCTCCGGCTCGACGGCCAGTTCCGGCGGCTGGACCGGCGCCGGTACGAGGTGGGGCACCCCGGCCCGGTCCTGGACGGCGCAGCCGAGCTGCCAGTGCGTGCGCACGACGGCGGCGCACGCGCGGCGCAGCGCCGGGATGTCGAGGTCGCCGTCGAGGCGGACGGTGAACGCGATGTTGTGCACGGCGCCGCAGTCCGTGAGTGACTCGTTGAACCAGATCCCGCTCTGCGCGGCGGACGCGGGGCGCGCGGGGTGTCCGGGGTGTTCCGGGGGTCGCGGACTTGCTGGAGCTTCGTTCATCGAACACGTCCTGGAGCCGTCGTGGTGGTCGGTGTTGAGCTCTTGTGCTGCGGCCTGGTGGGGTCCCACGTCTGCGAGGCGCCCTCAATCTGCCTCATTGCGATCGGAATCCGCAACGTTTAGCGACGACGTTCCCGGGTTCGGGGCGCGTATTACGCGGCCATCGCCGAAACCGAAGCAGGGCGGAAGCGGAAGCGGAACCATCGACCATTGACACACTCAGCGAACCTGATCGATCATCCCTGGGTGACCAAGCGGCCACCACAGCACTCGAACCGGGCGCCGTGTCCGTAGCGATATCTGTCCGGCAGCACGGAAAGTTGGTGCGCACCATGGGCACTTGCGGCGCCGGCCGGACCGGCGGCGGCCGGCGGCCCAAAGCGACCACGGGGGCCCCGGAGGCGGTCATGCGTTAGCGGAAGCATCGCGAGCAGAGCCCCGAATCCGGAATACCGCCGCCGCGAGGAAACCGTGAGGGAAACAGAAGCCCGCCGTGAGCAGAACGACACTTCCCAGTAATCCCCGTCAATCCCTGTGCGCCCGCGCCGGTTACGCCCCGCTCCGGCCCGTGCACGGCACGGGGCCGTACGCGCCGGGGCGCCGGTGCCGCGGCCCCGGCGCCCTGCCGCCCGGTGCCGCGCGGACGTTTACAGGAATCGGCATTCGGACGAACTCCGGGGCGTCGGAAGGGGTTCGACAGACTGTCACGGCCGCGGTTGGGGTTGTGCCGTTCGCGGTGAAGCGGCAGGGACATGCGATCAATCGCGTCAATACCTCATGATGCCCAGTGGTCCACTGAACCGAAGCGAACCGAAGTCATCCAGCGATCCACAATGATCCGAAGTGATTGAGCCTCCCCCACAGGGAAAGGGCTGGTTTTGTCGGCGAATCAGACGTTCCGTAATTCTGCTTCCGATCGCCCCTCCGCGACGCGGAAGCAGACCGCCATCGAACCGCTGAAGAACCGCGCGGCGCCAATGGAGTTGTCCTTCTCCCAGCAGCGGCTGTGGTTTCTGGCGCAGTTGCCGGGCGCGAGCGAGGCGTACCACATGCCGCTGGCGCTCCGGCTCCGCGGCCCGCTGGACCGGACGGCGCTGACCCGCGCTCTCGACGCGCTGGCCGCGAGGCACGAGGTGCTGCGGACCCGGTTCGTCGCCACGGCCGGCACGCCGTTCCAGGTGGTCGGTCCGGCCGACGAGGGGTTCTCCCTGCGCGCCCACGACCTGTCCGGGCTGCCCGACGCCGAGGAGCGGCTCGGGGAGCTGGCGCGCGAGGAGGCGGGCGAGCCGTTCGACCTGGCCGGGGCCGCGCCCGCGCGCGGGCGGCTGGTCACGCTGGGCGAAGACCACCACGTCCTGATGCTGACGCTGCATCACATCGCGTCGGACGGCTGGTCGATGACGGTTCTGACGCGGGAGCTCGGGGAGCTGTACGCCGCGTTCCGGCGCGGCGAGGAGGACCCGTTGCCGCCCCTTCCGGTGCAGTACGCGGACTACGCCGCCTGGCAGCGGCGGTGGCTGTCCGAGGACGGTCCGGCCGCGGCGGGCGAGTACTGGAAGTCGGCGCTGGCGGCGGCCCCGGCGCTGCTGGAGGTGCCCGCGGACCGGCCGCGCCCGGCCGAGCAGGACTACCGCGGCGGGTCGGTGCGGCTCGACTTCGGCGCGGAGCTCACCGACGCGCTCAAGAAGCTGGGCCGCCGCAACGGCAGCACGCTGTACATGACCGTGCTGGCCGGCTGGGCGCTGACCCTCTCCCGGCTGTCGGGCCAGGACGACGTGGTGATCGGCACGCCCGTGGCCAACCGCCGCCGCAGCGAACTGGAGGGCCTGATCGGCTTCTTCGTCAACACGCTGGCGCTGCGGATCGACCTGTCCGGCGGGCCGGCCGTGGCCGAGCTGCTCAAGCGAGTGCGTACCACCGCGCTGGCCGCGATGGACCACCAGGACCTGCCGTTCGAGCGGGTCGTGGAGCTGGTCAACCCGCCGCGCAGCCAGGCCCATACGCCGCTGTTCCAGACGATGTTCGCCTGGCAGAGCGACGAGGGCGGCGACCTGTCCCTGCCCGGCGTCGAGGTGTCGCCGCTGGAATCCCCGTACGCGGTGGCCAAGTTCGACCTGACGCTGACGCTGTCGGAGGAGGACGGCCGCATCACCGGCAGCCTGGACTACGCGGGCGCCCTCTTCGACGCCGCGACCGCGGAGCGCTACGGCGGCTACCTGCGGCGGGTGCTGACGCGGATGGCGGAGGACGCCGCGCGCCCGGCGCGGGCCGTGTCGCTGCTGGACGAGCGGGAGCGGCGGCAGGCGCTGGTGGACTGGAACGGCGGCGTCCGGGCCGGTGCGCCGGGCGGGGTCGTCGAGCGCTTCGAGGCGCAGGCTCGGGCGAACCCCGGCCGGGCGGCGCTGGTGAGCGCCGGTGAGCAGCTGGACTACGGCACGCTGGAGCGGCGCGCCAACCGGCTGGCGCACGCGCTGACCGCCCGCGGGGTACGCCCCGGACAGCGGGTCGGCCTGCACGTCGGGCGCTCCGCCGGTCTGGTGGTCGGCATCCTGGGCGTCCTCAAGGCCGGCGCCGCCTATGTGCCGATGGATCCCGTCCTGCCGCTGGAGCGGCTGACGGAGATGGTGGCGGACGCCGCCCTGGTGCTGAGCGACGCCGCCGAGCCGCCCGCGGGCTGGTCGCCGCTGACGGCGGTCGAGGCCGAGGGCGGGAGCGAGGAGCCGCCCGGCATCGTGAACGACCCGGACGGGCTGGCCTATGTGATCTACACGTCGGGTTCGACGGGCCGGCCCAAGGGCGTGGCGGCGACCCACGGCAATGTGCTCAACCTGCTGGACCACGGGCTGGGGCAGTTCGGCGCCGAGCCCGGCGAGGGCGCGGCGCTCTGGTCGAGCATCGGCTTCGACTCCTCGGTGCAGGAGACGCTGCTGCCGTTGACCACCGGCGGCACCCTGCACCTGGTGCCGGAGGAGCTGCGCGGCGATCCGGGCGCGCTGATGGACTGGCTGCGCACGCACCGCATCGTGCAGACGTTCCTGCCGCCGGCCTTCGTCAAGTGGATCGACGAGGCCCCCGAGGAGCGCCTGGCGGGGCTGAAGGTACGGCAGTTGCTGACGGGCGTGGAGTCGCTGCCCGAGGGGGCGCTGTACCGCATGACGCGGCTGATGCCCGAACTGCGCGTCCTCTACGGCTACGGGCCGACGGAGACCACGGTCTACTGCACCGCCTACGTCGACCCGACACCCGCGGCGCGGCAGTGCCCCATCGGTCGGCCGCTGGCCAACACCCGCGTCTACCTGCTCGACGAGCGGCTGGAGCCGGTGCCGGTCGGCGTGGCGGGCGAGCTCTACGTCGGCGGCGCGGGGCTGACCCGCGGCTACCTGGGCCGGCCGGACCTGACCGCCGAGCGGTTCGTACCCGACCCGTTCGTACCCGGTGAGCGGATGTACCGCAGCGGCGACCTGGCACGGCGGCTGCCGGACGGCGACATCGAGTTCCTCGGCCGCGGCGACCGCCAGGTCAAGCTGCGCGGCTTCCGCATCGAGCCCGGCGAGATCGAGGCGGTGCTGCTGGAGCAGCCCGGCGTCCGCGAGGCGGCGGTGCTGGCGGACCACGGGCCGACCGGCGAGCAGCGGCTGGTGGCCTGCGTCGGCCGGGGCGACGAGGAGCCGTGGTCGGCCGCCGAGTGGCGGGAGGCGCTGTCCCGGCGGCTGCCGGGCTATATGATCCCGGCGCTCTTCGTGGAGCTGCCGAGCCTGCCGCTGACCGTCAACGGCAAGCTCGACCGCGCGGCGCTGCTGGAGCGGGCCGCCGACGGCGGACCCGTCGTGGTCAACACGGCCAGCCCGCGCGACCACATCGAGCTGAAGCTCTATCAGATCTGGCAGCGGCTGCTGCTGCGCTCCCGGATCGGCATCCGGGACAGCTTCTTCGACATCGGCGGCAGCTCGATCTCCGCGATCAAGATGGCCCACGCCGTCCAGGAGGAGTTCGGCGAGAACCTGCCGCTGCGGGACATCATGCTGCACCCGACCATCGAGGAGCTGGGCGGACGGCTGCGGCGGGGCGCCGACGGCAGGCCGCCGAGCAACCTGATCGAGTTCCGCGGGGGCAGCGGGGCCCAAGTGGTCTGCGTCCACCCGGCGGGCGGCACCGCCTTCTGCTATCTGTCCCTCGCCAAGGCGCTGGGACCGGACTGCGGCGTCTACGGCATCCAGTCGCCCGGCGTGAACCCCGGCGAGACGTTCCTGCCCACGGTCGAGGCCATGGCCGAGTCCTATCTGCGGCTCATCGAACCGCTGCCGGACGGCCCGCTGGTCATCACCGGGCTCTCCTTCGGCGGGCTCATCGCCCACGAGATGGGGCGGCAGCTCGCGGAGGCCGGGCGCACCGGGTTCAGCGTCGTCCTGCTCGACGCGCAGGGCAGCGACGACCCGGACAACCGCCCCGGCATCGAGCACGTGAGCATGGCCGAGTTCCGCGACAAGCTCGTCAAGTTCAACGGCATGTACCCGGGCATCGACGACGAGCAGATCGAGCAGTACTACCGCATCTACTGCCACAACCGGGAGTCCGCGCGCCACTACCAGCCGCCGTCGACCACGGCCCGGCTGTACCTGATGCAGGCCGTCGAGGGCGCGGAGGAGGACTTCCTGGCCGACGTGCGCGCCTTCTGGCGCCGCCGCGCCGAGGGCGACTACCTGGTGGAGCCGATGACCTGCGACCACTGGGAGCTCCTGGAGGACGACGGGATTCCGCAGGTGGCCGCGGTGATCGAGGCCGAACTGGCCCGCATCACGGCGTCCCGTACGCAGCCGCCGCCAGAGCGGAGGCCCGATCCGGTCCCGGCGCGGGAGAACTGATGGCACCCTCATCGAAACCTCCGGCCGACCGCCCGGCGGCCGGCCTCGCCCGGAACGTGCTCGCCCAGGCCCGCCGCACCCCGGCCGCCGTCGCGGTCGCCGACGGCGCGACGGTGCTCGACTACGCCGGGCTCGACGCCGCGAGCGCCGCCGTCGCCCGCGCCCTGCGCCGCCGCGGCGTCGGGCCGGGCCAGGCCGTCGCGGTCTGCCTGCCGCGCTCCTGGCAGCTGATCTGCGCCATGCTCGGCATCCTGCGGCTGGGCGCGGCGGTCGTACCGCTGGACGCGCAGAGCCCGCCCGAGCGCCGCCGCCACATCCTCGCGGACTCGGCGAGCGTCGCGGTGCTCCACGGGGCGGCGGGGCTGGGCGGGCTGCCCGCGGATGTCGCGGCGCTGGACGTGGGCGCGCTGCTCGGCGAGGGGCGGGGGGCCGAGGCCGCTGGTGGCGGTGTCAGTGTCGGTGTCGGTGGTGTCGCCGATGCCGGTGTCTCCAGTGCCCCTGATGTCGCTGATATCGCCGATGCCGGTGTCTCCGGTGCCCCTGATATCGCTGATGTCGCTGATGCCGCCGGTTCTGTCGAGGCGCCCGAACCGCCGGATGTCCAGGCCCCGTTCTCGTTCCTCTTCTACACCTCGGGCACCACCGGCCTGCCCAAGGGGGTCGAGGTCCGCGACGCCGGAATCCTGCGGCTGGCGCGGCCGGGCTGGATCCGGCTGGACGCTCCCCTGCGCTTCGCCGGCGTGTCCAACCCCGCCTTCGACGCGCTCAGCTTCGAGGTGTGGGTGCCTCTCCTGACCGGCGGCAGCTGCGTGATCCTCGACGGCGAGACCGTGCAGGACCCCGAACTGCTGGCGGCCGCGCTGGAACGCGAGCGGATCGACGCGCTGTTCATGACCGCCGCGCTGTTCAACGCGGTGGTCGACAAGGTCCCGCACTGCTTCTCGACCGTCGGCCAGGTGCTGGTGGGCGGAGAGCAGCTCAACGCCCGCGTCATCCGCCGCTGGTACCGGGACAACCCGGACAGCCGGACCGTGCTCCACAACGGGTACGGCCCGACGGAGACCAGCACCTTCGCCGTCTGCCACGCCATCCCCCGCGACTTCGACGGGGAGGTGGTGCCGATCGGGCGCGCACTGCCGGGCACCGAGGCGGTGCCCGTGGTCGACGGCGTCCGGCGCGCCGAGGCCGGCGAGCCGGCCGAACTCCTCATCACGGGCGAGGCGCTGGCCGCCGGCTACCGCAATCTGCCCGAGGAGACCGCGCACCGGTTCGTCCGGCTGCCCTGGCTCGACGGCGGCCGCGCCCGCTACTACCGCAGCGGCGACCTGGTACGCCAGGACGCCACCGGGCTCATCACGTACGTGGGGCGCGTGGACCGGCAGGTCAAGGTACGCGGCTTCCGCATCGAGCCGGGCGAGATCGAGGCGCGGATCACCGCCCACCCGGCGGTGCGGCAGGCCCATGTCTGCGCCCGCCGCGACGCGACCGACGGGGCGAACGAGCTGCTGGCCTATCTGGTGCTGGGCGCCGACCTGTCCTTCGACGACTTCGACCGGCACCTCGCCGCCGGTCTGCCCGCGTACATGCGCCCGCACCGGCTCCACCGGGTCCACGAACTGCCGCGCACCGCCAACGGGAAGGTCGACGAGGCCGCGCTGCTGCGCCGCTCCGGCGCGCCCTGGCGGCGCGACGAGTCGGACGACCCGGCCGCCACCGGCCTCCAGCGCGAGGTCCTCGGCCTCGCGGGCCGGGTGCTGGGCGCCTCGGGGCTGCGGCTCGGCGACCGCTGGATCGCGAACGGCGGCGACTCCCTCAAGGCGCTGCGGCTGCGCTTCGAGATCCGGCGGCGCTGGGACCGCGAGGTGCCGCAGGCCCTCGTCCTGCGCGCGACCTTCGAGGAGCTGGCCGCCGAGATCGCGGCGGGCCGGGAGGAGGGCGAGTCCCCGTACCCGACGCCCGCCCCGCCCTCGGGCGCGCGCTCCGCGCCCGCCACGTCCGAGCAGCAGCGGCTGTGGCTCCTCCAGCAGCGCGCCCCGCACTCGCGCGCGTACAACGTAGGACTCGCCTTCCGCATCGACGGCGCCGTCGACACCGCCGCGCTCCGCCGCTCACTGCGCCGACTGGTGACCCGCCACCCAGCCCTGCGGACCGCCTTCGAGGCAGCACCGGACGGCCTGCGGCAGGTGGTGGCGGAGCCGTACGACCCTTGGATAGCGGCGCCGGCGCCGGGCGGGGCGGAGTTGGACGGCGCGGAGACCGGCGGCCCGGTGCAGGGCGACGCAGCGCACGGCGGCGCGGGGCACGACCGCGCGGAACCGCGCGGCACAGAACCCGGCGGCGCGGGACCTGCCAGCGCCCCAGAAACTGCCGACGGCGGAGCCGACTGGCGTGCTGTCGCCGACCGGTTCTTCGGTGAGCCCTTCGACCTGGGGCGGCCGCGGCTGTTCCAGGCGTGCTGGCTGCCCGCCGAGGGCGGTGGCGTGCTGCTGCTCCGCCTGCACCACATCGCCGTCGACGGCTGGTCGCTCAACGTCCTCTTCCGCGAGCTCTCGGCGGATTACGCCGCCGCGCTGAGCGGAACGGAAGATGACGGGGGCGGTGAGGGCAGCGCGACCGGGCTCGTCCCCACGCCGCTCGACTACGCGGCCTGGCAGGCCGACTGGTTCACCCGGCCCGCCTACCGGGCCCAGCGCACCGCGCTCGCGGAGCACTACGGCCGCCCCGAACCCGACGAAGCCGAGCCGCCGTTCGACCCGAGCCCCGTCCCGGCCCGCGGCGCCGGCCGGCTGCTGCACACCTCGCTCGGCCCGGACCGGCGCGACGCGCTCGACAGGCTGGGCACGGAGCTGGGGCTCACCCGGTTCCAGGTGCTGCTGGGCGTGTTCGCCTGGAGCCTGTACGGGGTGACCGGCCGCAGCCGCCCGCGGATCGCCGGACCGGTGGCCAACCGCCCGGTGCAGGACTTCGAATCCGGCGTCGGCATGTTCGCCAACACCGTGCTGCTGCCGCTGGACCTGGACCCGGCCGAGCGCCTGCGCGCCCAGCTACGGCGGCACGGGACCGCCGCCCAGCGCGTACTGGACCGGCAGGACGTGGCGCTGGCCGACGTCCTCGCCGACCAGGGCCCCCGCGCCGACGGCCCGCCCTTCGACTTCATGTTCGTCCTGGAGAACACGGACTTCGACGCGCTGGCGCTGCCCGGCTGCCGCTCCCGGCCCCTGTGGCCGGCGGCGGCCGACGCGAAGTGCCCGCTCACACTGTCCGTGGTCGAGCGCGGTGCCGGCTTCGACTGCCTGTGGGAGTACGCCGACGGCCAGTTCGACGCCGCGGAGATACGGGCCCTGGACGGGCTGTTCCGGCGCGCCCTGGACAGCCTGGCCGAAGGCGGCACGGAGACCCTGGCCGAGCTGGTGGCCCCGTACCGGCGCGGCCTGCCGGACCCCGGCCGCGCCCCCGCGCTGACGCCGGAATTCACCACGGTGGCCGACGGGTTCGCCCGCCAGGTCCGCCGGGCGCCGAAGGCACCGGCGCTCGCGGACGGCGACCGCACCCTGAGCTACGCCGAACTCGACGCGTACTCCGCCGCGCTCGCCGCCGAGCTGCGTACGCGCTTCCCGCTGCGCGACTACGACGGCCTGCCGTGCCGCGTCGCGCTGCACTTCGAGCCGTCCGTCGAGCACGTGGTGTCGGTGCTGGCGCTGGCCCGGCTCAACCTCACCATCGTGCCGCTCGACCCGTCCTATCCCCCGGCGCTGCTGCGGCAGATCCTGGACCAGGTGGATCCGCTGTGCGTGCTGGTGGCGCCGGGCGGCGAGGCCGACGTCGACGCGATCGCCCCGGAGGGCCTGCCCCGCCACCCGGTGGTGCTGTCGGGCGCCGCCGCGCCGCAGCTCCCGCCGCATGACGGGCGCCGGCCGCTCTACACCCTCTTCACCTCGGGTTCCACCGGTACGCCCAAGGGCGTGCAGGTGCCGGACCGTACGCTGTGCGACCTGCTGCACTGGCAGACGGGGCCGGGCGGCCTGCCCGGCGGCGCCGTCACGCAGCAGTTCTCCAAGCTGTCCTTCGACGTGTCCTTCCAGGAGGTCTTCAGCACCCTGTGCGGGGGCGGCTGCCTCACGCTCGTACAGCCGCGCTGGCGGCAGGACGCCCCGGCGTTCCTGGAACAGCTCGAAGCGGCCGGCGCCGAGCGGGTGTTCATGCCCTATGTGGCCCTGCACATGCTGGCCGAACACGGCGTGCGGCTGGGCCGCTTCCCCTCCCGGCTGCGGGAGGTGGTCTCGGCGGGCGAGCAGCTGCTGTGCACCGACGCCATCCGTCGCTGGTTCGCGGGAATGCCCGGCGCGCGGCTGTTCAACCACTATGGGCCGAGCGAGACGCACGTGGTCAGCGGCCTCTGCCTGGACGGCGACCCGGCGGACTGGCCGGCCCGCCCGGCCATCGGCCGCCCCGTGCCCGGCGCCTGGCTGCGCGTCGTCGACGAGTCCGGCGAGACCGTGCCGCCCGGCTGCCCCGGCCGGCTGCTGATCGGCGGCACGATGGTCACGCCGTGCTATCTGGGCGATCCGGCGCTCAATGAGGAACGCTTCGTGGAGGTACCCGGCCTGGGGACCTTCTACCGCAGCGGCGACCGGGCGCGGTTCGACCGGCAGGGCCTGCTGCACTACCTCGGCCGCGACGACCAGCAGATCAAACTGAGCGGCCACCGGCTGGAGCTCGGCCAGGTCGAGGCGGCCCTGCTTAGCCATCCGGCCGTCGTGAACGCGGTGGTGGTACGGGACGGCGAGCGGCTGACGGCCTGCCTCCAGTGCCGTGCCGGGTCCCCGCGGCCCACCCGCGAGGAGCTGACGGCCCATCTGGAACCGCTGCTGCCGTCGTACGCGCGTATCGACCGCTTCCGGCTCCTCGACGCGCTGCCGCTCACCCCGAGCGGCAAGCTGGACCGGCGGCTGGCGCTGACCGCGCCCGGCGAGGAACTGCGGCCGCGCGCAGCGGAGCCCGCGGTGCGCTCCGCGCGCGAGGCGCGGCTCTCCGAGCTGTTCGAGGCGGCCGTCGGCAGACCGATCGGCCCGGAGGAACGCTTCTTCGACGCCGGGGCGACCAGTCTCGACCTGATGCGCTTCCACCTGCGCTGCCAGGCCGAACCGGACCTCCGCTTCTCCATCCCCGACCTGTTCGAGCACGTCACCATCGGGCGGCTGGCCCGCTTCCTCGACGGACCGACGGCCGCTGCGACGACCGCTGCCACTTCCGCTGCCACGGCTGCCGCCGCCTCCGCTGCCACGGCTGAGGCGACCGCCCGCGAGACGGCCGGAGGGCCCGAAGTGGCCGGAACGACTGGAACGGTCGATGAACCCGTGGCCGTCGTCGGCATGGCGGTACGCGTGCCCGGCGCCGACGACCTGGCTTCCTTCTGGGAGATGGTGGAGAGCGGCGGCCGAGGCATCGAACACTTCGACGCCGCCGACGGCCTGGTCGGCGCCCGCAGCTGGATGAACGGCCTGCTCTCCTTCGACCCCGAGCACTTCGGCCTCAGCCGCCAGGAGGCACGGCTGATGGACCCCCAGCAGCGCCACCTGCTGATGACCTCCGTCCAGGCGCTGGCCCACGCGGGCATCACGGGGACCGACTGGGCCGCCGAGACGGCCGCGACCGCCGATTCCGCCGGAACCGCCGATTCCGCCGACACCGCCGGGCCCCCTGGCACTCTTGGCGCCCCCGGTGCGACCGACGCCGCGCCGACAGCCGGGCGCCGGCGCATCGGCATCGTCGCCGGCTGTGGCGAGAACACCTACTTCCAGTCCATGCTCCGCGACGCCGATCCGGACCGGCTGCCCGACGGCTTTCAGCTCGCTCTCCACCACGAGAAGGACTTTCTCGCCACCAAGGTGGCCTACCACCTCGATCTGACGGGCCCGGCCCTCACCGTGCAGGCGTCCTGCGCCAGTTCGCTGACGGCGGTGCACGTGGCCGCCGGGCTGCTGCGGCAGGGCGACGCCGATGTGATGCTGGCGGGGGGCGTGCTCGTCGACACGCTGCTCGGGGACGGCTACCGGTACCGGCCGCAGCACATCTTCTCCAAGGACGGGCACTGCCGCCCGTTCAGCGACGACGCCAGCGGCACGATCGGGGCCAGCGGCGTCGGCGTGGTGGTGCTCAAGCCGCTGCGGCTGGCGCGCCGGGACGGCGACACCGTCTACGCGGTGATCACCGGCTCGGCCCTCAACAACGACGGTTCGGGCAAGCTCAGTTACAGCGCGCCCTCGCTCGCCGGGCAGCGCGAGGCGATCCGCACCGCGCTGCGCCGCAGCGGCCGGAGCGGCGCCGACGTCGGCTACGTGGAGGCGCACGGCACCGGCACCCAGCTCGGCGACCCGGTCGAGGTCGGCGCGTTGCGCCAGGCGTTCGGCCCGACCGGGCCGGAGAGCTGCGCACTGGCGTCGGTGAAGAGCCAGATCGGCCACCTGGGCGCGGCCTCGGGCGTGATCGGGCTCGTACGGGCCGCCCTCGCCGTCCACCACGGGGTGATACCGCCCAACGTCGATTTCCACCGCCCCAACCCGCGACTCGCCGCCGATCTCGCGCCGTTCCGCATCCCCACCCGCTCCGGGCCGTGGCCCGCCGGGCGGCCCAGGGTCGCGGCGGTGAGCAGTTTCGGCATCGGCGGCACCAACGCCCATCTGGTCCTGGAGGCCGCCGAATCCGCGCCGCCGCCGACCGCCGCCGGACCGTGCCTCATGCTCTCCAGCAGCAGCACGGCCGGGCTGCGCGCCGACGCCCTGCGGATCGCCGACTATCTGGCGGCCCGGCCCGAGGCGTACGGGCGGGTGCTGCGCCACCTCCAGGCCGGTCGCGTACAGCGGCGCCTGCGGGCGGCGGCGGTCTGCGCCGACGCTTCGGACGCGGTGACCTGGCTGCGCGCGGTCGGGGCCGGTGACGTGGCACCTTCCGAGACGGCTCGGACGTCCAGATCACTGCGGGAGGAAGTCGCCGTCCGAGCCGAGGAGTTGACGTCCGAGGAGACGGTCGCCGCCTGGCTGGCGGGGGCCGCACTTCAGTGGCCCGCCGGACCGGCGTCGGCGCCTTGGGACTTCCCGCCGCCCGCCTTCGCGCTGGCCGACTACGGCTTCGAACGCGCCAAACCCTCCATGCCCTCCGAATCATCAGATCTCTCCCAGCCCGCGGAGCCCTCAGCGTCCTCAGAGCTTTCCGGGCCCTCCGGCGCGGCCGGCCGGGAGGCGCCGCAGCGGCTGCCCGAGGCCGACTGGCTGCACCAGCCGCACTGGGTGCGGCTGGGCCGCGCCACCGCCGGTGCCGCCTCCGCCGCCCCCGGCCTGCTGGTGGCGATGACGGCCGCCCCGCTGCCGCCCGAGGCACTGCGCCCCTTCGCGGCGGCGTACGAGCGGGTGGTGCGGGTCAGCGCGGCGGACGCGTTCGCCCGGCTCGGCGAGGACGCGTACGAGGTCGACCCCGCCGACCCGCGGTCGCTGCGGCAGCTCCTGGACGAACTGTCCGAGGCGGGCGCGGCGGGCGTCGACTGGCTGCACGCGCTGCCGCTGGCCGTCGACGGCCCGGTGGGCGAGGACGCGCTCGCGCGGGCCCAATGGGCCTGCGTGGACACCCCGGCCGCCCTGCTCCAGGCGGTCGGCGGCCTGTCGTGGCCCGCCCGGCTGCGCCCCTGGTGGCTCTCGTACCGCGCCCAACCGGTCGAAGGGGCCGTGGAGCGCCCGGAGTCCGGCCTGCTGGCCGGGGTCTGCGAGGTCGCGCCGCAGGAGTGCGCGGTCGACGGCCGCTGGCTGGACCTGCCCAGCGCCGACCCGGCCGACTGGGCGCCGCTGCTCCCGGCCCTCCTCGCCGGAGCCGACGCCGCCATGGCGCTGCCGCGCCGCCTGGCGCTGCGCCAGGGCTACTGGTGGCATCAGGCGCTGCTGCCGGTTCCCGCACCCGCCGCGACGGCGCCCTTCGCACTGCCGGCGCGGGGCGGCACGTATCTGATCCTCGGCGGTACCGGCGGCATCGGCGGCAGCGTCGCGGCCTGGCTGCTGGAGCGGTCCGACTGCCGCGTGCTCCTGCTGGCCCGGCGGCCGGAGCTGCCGGCCGACCTGGTGCCGTGGGCGGACCGCGTCGAGCTGATCGAGGCCGATCTGTCCGAGGCGGCCCCCGAGGAGATCATGGACCGGCTCGACGGTCTCGCATACGCCCGCCGGATCGACGGCGTCGTGCACGCCGCGGGCGCCGGGGCCGGCAGTCTGATCGCCCGGCGCGACGCCGCCGCGATGGGCCGGGCCATGGCCGGCAAGGTGCGCGGCGCCCTGCTGGTGGAGCGGCTGATCGAGCGTCACCGGCCGGTGTTCGCGGTGTACTGCTCGTCGATGGCCGCGCAGTTCGGCGGCATCGGCCAGCTCGACTACGCCGCCGCGGGCGGCCTCCTGGACGGTTTCGCCCGGCACCGGGCCGAGGAGTCCGAGACCACGGTGCGGATCGGCGTGGACTGGGACATCTGGAGCGAGGTCGGCATGGCCCGGCACGCACTGCGGTCGGACGCCCGGCACCAGGCGCATCTGACGGTCGGCCTGGCGGTGAAGGAAGGACAGCGGCTGTTCGCGCAGGCGCTCCAGCTGCAACTGCCGCAGCTGCTGGTCTCCACGACCGACATCCAGCGGGCGCGCGTCTTCTACGCACCGGACGCCGACGTTGCGAAGGCGGACGTTCCGAAGGCCGACGCGCTCAAGGCCGACGCGCTCAAGGCCGTGATCAGCGAATCCCCCTCCCCCGCCCCGGCTTCGGCTTCGGCTTCGGCTTCGGCTTCGGCAGCCGATCAGCTCTCCGGCCGGCTGTGCGACTGGCTGGGCCTGGACGAACTCGACCCCGCCGCCTCGCTCTACGACCACGGCGCCGACTCGCTGACGCTCCTCGACCTGATCGGCGAGGTGAAGGAGCACTTCGGCGTCGACCTGGAACTGTCCCAGCTGAGCCACCAGGTCAGCCTCTCCGAGGTGCTGGCCCGCCTCGGCGAGGCGGCGGCGCCCGCCGAATCGCCCGCCTGGCAGCAGACCGCGGCATCCACCGCGGAGTCGGCCGAGGCCCCCGTGACGCTGGAGGTCTGGCAGCCGGGCGAGGGACGCGACGTGCTGTGCCTGGTCCACCCGGTGGGCGGGGACATCCAGGCGTACCGGGCGCTGGTCTCGGCCCTCGATCCGCGCCTCACCGTCTGCCTGATCGCCGACCCCGGACTGCTCCGCCCCGACCCGCCCGCCTGGTCGCTGGCCGAACGGGCGCGCCGCTACCACGCCGCGCTCCAGGCCCGCTTCCCGCACGGCGAGTGGCGCCGGCAGCTGGCGGGCTGGTCCTTCGGGGCCTGGGTGGCGCAGTCGATGGCGGCCGAGGCGGAGGCGGCGGGCCGCCCGGCGGCCGGGCTCTACCTGGTGGACCCGCCGCCGCCGGACGCCGGGCCGCGCTTCGCCGCGTACGACGAGTCGCAGCTCGAAGCGGTCTTCGCCCACGAACTGGGCCAGGGCGGCGCGGGATCGTCCGCGAGCCGGGAGGCGGCGGCGTACGCGGAGCGGCTGGCGCGCTGCTGCCGCGCCAATATGGCGGGTATGGCGCGCCACGAACCGCCGCCGCTGTCCCGCACGCCGAGCCGGCTGTGGCTCGCCGGGCGGCCGGTGGCGGGTCTGCCCGCGCTGGGTTCGCCGCGGGAGCAGCAGGAGCGGTGGCGGGCGCTGCTGCCGGAGCCCGCGAGCTCGTACGTCCTCGACACCACCCACTACAGCATCGTCCGGCCGCCGCAGGTGCAGTCGGTGGCCGACGCCATCAACGCCGCGTCGCTGCCGGACCCCGCGCCGCGCTGACACCGGGTACGGGCCATGGGAGGACAGCCGGGACGACAGCCGCTGCGGGACGACACGGGATACGGACGGGATGACACCGGCCACGGAGCGGCGCCGGGCACGGACCGGCCCCGCCCACGACAGGAAGAGTTGGACTTGGACACCACCGGCACCGGGCCGAGCCCGGACCCCGCGACGGGCCACCCCTATCAATCGCTGCCGCCGCGCTCGTTCTGGCGCTCCGCCGTGGCCGAGCCGGACATGGCGGACATCGGCGGTCTGTGGTCGCCCAAGTTCGGCATCGGTCAGGACGAGCCCGTCCTGACCGCCGGTTCGTGCTTCGCCCGCCATATCGGCCGGGCGCTGCGCGAGCGCGGCATGAACTGGCGCGACGCCGAACCGGCCCCGCCGGGGCTGGCCGAGGCCGAGCGGGCGGCCCGCCACTACGGCGTGTTCTCCTTCCGCACCGGGAACATCTACACCGCCGCCATGCTGCGGCAGTGGCTGTCCTGGGCGCACGGCGAGACCGCGCCGCCCGACGAGGTCTGGAGCGAGGACGGCCGTTTCTACGACCCGTTCCGCCCGGCCGTCGAGCCCTCGGGCCACGCTTCGGCCGAGGAGGTGCTGGCCGCGCGCGAGGCGACGCTCAAGGCCGTCCGGGGCGCCGTGTCCGGGGCGGGCGTGCTGATCTTCACCCTCGGCCTGACCGAGGCGTGGCGGGACCGGGCCACGGGCACGGTCCACCCGGTGTGTCCCGGCACGGTGCGCGGCACGTACGACGCCGAGCGGTACGCGTTCCACAACTTCGCCTACCCCGAGGTGTACGAGGACCTCTCGGCCGCCATCGGGCTGGCCCGCACCGCCAACCCCCGGCTGCGGGTGCTGCTGACCGTCTCGCCGGTGCCGCTGACCGCGACGGCCACCGGCGGCCACGCCCTCACGGCCACCACCTACTCCAAGTCCGTCCTGCGCGCGGTGGCCGGCCAACTGGCCCAGGAACTGGACCACGTCGACTACTTTCCCGCGTACGAGCTGGTCACGGGCTTCCCCTTCAAGGCGACGTGCTTCGAGCCGAACCTGCGGACGGTCGCACCGGAGGGCGTCGCCTTCGTCATGCGCCACTTCTTCGACGGCCTCGCCCAAGGCCCAGCCGACCCCGGCCCCGAAGCCGCACCCGTCCCCGTCCCCGTCCCCGTCCCCGTCCCCCAAGCCGAAGCCGCACCCACACCCACACCCGCCGCCGGAGAGGACATCTGGTGTGACGACGCCCTACTCGACTACTACAACCCCCGCTAGCACGACGCCCCCGGCCAGGTTCCTGCTGCTGGGCGACTCGCACGCCGGGCCGATCGGTCGGGCCGCGAAGGAGGCCGGAATCGCGTTCAGCGGTGGACCGATCGGCGCGGGGCGCGACTTCAACGCCGACTTCTTCGACGTGCGCGAGGGCGACGTCGTGTTCCGCAAGCCGCAGGCGGACGCGTACTACCGCGGCTTCCTGACCGAGCTGGACGCGGCTGGACTCGACCGGCTGACGGTCCCGCTGGTGGCGACGTTCGGCTTCAGCGCGCACTTCATCGCCACGACCCAGAACTGGCACATCTACCGCACGCGCGACGGCGGCTTCCCGCCCGGCTTCCTGACCGGTTCGCTGTTCGACGCCGTCGTCCGCGCCACGGTCCGCGACGCGCTGGCCTTCTACGCGCACGCGCGCGCCGTGGGCCTGCGGGTGCTGGCCGTGATGGGGCCGCAGCGGGTGCCGAGCTTCTCCGATCCGGTGGTCTTCAGGGCGGCGCAGGACGTGGTGCGCGGCGCGCTGGCCGAAGCCGGCGTGGAGATCGTGGACCTGCGGTCGCGCGTGACCGGCGAGGACGGCTTCCAGCGCCCCGAACTGTGCGAGAGCAACGACGTGATCCACGGCAATCTGGCGTTCGGCCGGATGATCCTGACGGAGCTGCTGGACCGGGGCCTGTAAGCCCGCACGGCACCACCCCACACCCACTCACACGCCCTCGACCCCGATCCTCAGGAGGACGCAATGGAGCAGTACGCACTGGATGCCGTCGAGCGCATCACCACCAGGCCGCCGGAGGGCTACGGCTCCATCGGCGTCGACCCGCTGACGCCGCTGATCGGCGCGGAGATCTCGGGCCTGGACCTGTCGAAGGAGCTGACGGAGGATCAGGGAGACGAGCTCAAGCGCGCCTTCCTCGCCCACCATGTGCTGGTCTTCCGGGACCAGCACATGTCGGGCGACGACCACAAGCGGATCGCCGGCCACTTCGGCGAACTGCACCTTGTGGCGGCGCCGGTCGAGGACTCGGACCCGTACATCCTCGAACTCAGCACCACCAAGGACTCGCGCGCCGTGGCCGGCAACGGCTGGCACGCCGACGGCACCGCCGACGCCGAGCCGTCGCTCGGCTCGATGCTCTACATCACCCGCACCCCGGAGATCGGCAGCGGCGGGGACACACTGTTCGCCGACATGCACATGGCCTACGAGCTGCTGTCACCGGCCATGAAGACGTTCCTCGACGGGCTGACGGCGGTCCACGACGGGCTGCTGCCCTGGCAGGGCGAGACCCCGCCGGCCGACTACGTCGTGCCCAAGAACGAGCACCCGGTGGTGGCCCGCCACCCCGAGACCGGCCGCAAGCTGCTGTTCGTCAACGGCGCCTACACATCCCACATACCGCAGCTCACCCGCGCCGAGAGCCGAGCGGTGCTCGACATGCTGTACGCCCACATCGCGGGCACCCCCATGCTGTCCTGCCGAGTCCGCTGGGCCCCGAACACCCTCGTGTTCTGGGACAACCGCTGCGTCCAGCACCACGCGACGTGGGACTACTACCCGCACTCACGCTACGGCCAGCGCATCGCCATCAAGGGGCAACGGCCCCAGGCTTGAGCCCTCCGGCCCGTCCGCCCCCCACGCGGCGACGGCACCATGGCTCAGGCCGCCGCCCGGCCCAGGCTGTCGGCGAGGCCGTCGGCCAGCCGGGCGCAGGCTTCTCGGCGCCGCTCGTCGCGGCCCTCGGCCTCGTCCGGGCCCTCGCCCTCGGCACAGTCACCGTCGGCGAGGGCCAGGGCGTAGGCGCGTACGTGGGCGAAGGGGTAGGTCTCGGCGTAGGCGCGGGCGTCTGCCGACGCGTACGCGGCAGCGGCGGCGCGGGCGTTCGCGAGCGTGTTGGCGGCGGCGTAGGAGCGGGCGTTGGCGTCGGTGCTGAGCTTCGCGTAGCTGTCGGCGAACTCGGCGGCCTTCTGCTCGCCGTAGTCGTTCGCCATCGCGTAGGCGTGGGCGTCGGCGGAGGCCGTGGCGAACGCCTCGCCGTAGGCGTAGGCGTGCCGGTACACCTCCGCCAGCGCCGCGCCGAGCGCCGCCTCCCACGCGTCCGCCCCGACCCGCTCCCCCGCCAGCGCCCGTACGTGCAGCGCCCGCACCGCCTCCTGGGGCCCGGCGTCGTCGCCGCGGCGCGCGGCGGCCTCCGCCAGCAGCGGCGCGACGGTGCCCGCGTGCCAGTCGTGGACCACGGCGAAGGGCACGTCCCCGCCGCGGCGCGCGAGTTCGCCGTGGACGCGCCGGGCCCACCTCGCGGCTGCGGCGGCGTCCTGGCCGTCGAAGAGCGCGCCGATGACCTGCGCGGGCCAGGGCGCCGGGGCGCCGTCGTACGAGCCGGCCGCTTGGCCTTCTTCGAGCCGGGCGAGGAACTGGTCGAACGTCTCGGGTGCGGCCGGGGGAAGAGTCATCCGTCTCTCCTGTGTGGGCTGTCGCGGCCGCTGGTGCTCCGGCCTCCGCCAGGGATCATCACCGTAACCCGGCGATCTCCCGTACGGAATGCCGGAGCCCTCGGCCCTCCCCCGTCCCTCAACCCTCAGCCGTCGCCCGCCCCGAGCTCCGCGACGGCGCTGAGCAGGCGGTCGACGTCGGAGCGGTCGTTGTAGTGGACGAGTCCCGCCCGGACCGCGCCGCCGCTCTCCCGCAGGCCGAGGGCGCCGGTCAGCTCCCAGGCGTAGTTGTGGCCGTGCCATACGTTCACGCGCTGGTCCGCGAGGTGTTCGGCGACCTCGCGCGGGGTGCGGCCGGCCACCCGGAAGAAGGCGGTGGCGGTGCGACGGGCGGGCTTACCGTACAGCGTGACGTACGGCAGCTCCTCCAGGCCGTGCAGCAGAGTGCCGAACAGCTCGTGCTCGTAACGCTCCACCGCCGCCATCGAAGCGAGCAGCCGCCGGCGGCGGGAGAGCGACGGGTCGGGGGCGGCGAGCGAGGCCAGGTGGTCCACGGCCGCCGCGAGCCCGGCGAAGTCCGCGTACGGCGGGGTGCCGGTCTCGAACCGCTCCGGTACCCCGTCGGGCGCGGGCAGCAGCTTGTCGGGCCGCAGGGTGTCCAGCAGTTCGGGCGCGGCGATGAGAGCCCCGACGTGCGGTCCCGACCATTTGTAGGCGCTGGTGATGAAGAAGTCCGCGCCCGTCTCCCGTACGTCGACGGGGCCGTGCGGCGTCGCGTGGACGCCGTCGACGAAGGTCAGCGCACCGGCCGCGTGCGCCTTGGCGGTGATCGCGGCGACGTCGGGACGGGTGCCGAGGATGTTGCTCGCGGCGGTGACGGCGACCAGCCGGGTGCGCTCGTCGAGGAGCGCGTCGTACTGCTCGGCCGGCAACTCGCCGGTGGAGGGGTCCGCTTCGGCCCACCGCACCTCGACCCCCGCGCGGGCGGCGGCCTGCGCCCAGGGCCGGACGTTGGCGTCGTGGTCGAGGCGGGAGAGCACGATGCGGTCGCCGGGCCGCCAGGTGTCGGCGAGGACCGGCGCGAGGCGGTACACCAGCGTCGTGGCGTTCGGCCCGAGCACCACTCCGCCCGGCTCGCCGCCCACCAGGTCGGCCACCGCGCTCCGGGCCTCGGCGACGACCGCCTCCGCGCGTCGACTGGCCGGGAACGGCCCGCCGGCGTTGCCGATCCCGGCCCGGCAGGCGGCGGCGACGGCGTCGATCACGGCCGTCGGCACCTGGGTGCCGGCGGCGCCGTCGAGGTAGGCGTATCCGTCGCGCAGGGCGGGATACATGGCACGTATGGCTGCTACATCAAATCCCATGAGGATCAGCCTGGCCCCCACCGGGACCCGCTGGGAAGGCCGATCACACCGGCCGTCCGGGATCAGCCGCTTGACGGGACGAAGACCTGCTGCCGCCGGGGCCGTCCCTGGGCGGCACAGGCGGGGCGCAGCCCCTCAAGCCGCCGCGTGCGCGCCCACCGCACCCGGCCCCGCCCGGTCCGCGTCGCGGCCCGTACCGCGGCCCGCCTCGCGGTGGATCGGCGTCTCCGCGCCCGTCAGCGGGCGGCCCGTGCCGCCTTCTCTGGCGGCGACGATTTCGGCGGCGATGGAGAGGGCGGTCTCCTCGGGCGTGCGGGCGCCGAGGTCGAGGCCGATCGGTGAGTGGAGGCGGGCGAGTTCGGTCTCGGTGAGGCCGACCTCGCGGAGTCGGCGGTCGCGGTCCTCGTGGGTGCGGCGGGAGCCCATCGCGCCGACGAAGGCGACCGGCAGCCGCAGGGCCTCCTCCAACAGGGGCACGTCGAACTTGGCGTCGTGGGTCAGTACGCACAGGACCGTGCGGCTGTCGGTCGCGGTGCGCCGGAGGTAGCGGTGCGGCCACTCGACCACGATGTCGTCGGCCTCGGGGAAGCGGACGCGGGTGGCGAAGACGGGCCGGGCGTCGCACAGGGTCACGTGGTAGCCGAGGAACTTGCCCGTACGCACGAGGGCCGACGCGAAGTCCACCGCACCGAAGACGATCATGCGGGGCGGCGGCACGCTGGACTCGACGAGCAGGGTGCGGTCCGGTTCGCAGTGCCGGCCGGCCGTGGAGACGTCGACGGTTCCGGTGCGGCCCGCGGCCAGCAGGGCGCGGGCCTCCGCCGCCGCCGTGCGGGACAGTTCGGCGGGTCCGTCGAGCCCGCCCTCGTACGTGCCGTCGGGGTGGACGAGCAGGACGCCGGCGGGCGGCGGCCCATCGGGGCTTCGGGCCACGCGGACGAGGGCCGCGGTCTCGCCGCGCGCGGCGGCGGCCAGCGCCGCCGCGAACACCTCCCGGCCGGGCGCCCGCGCAGTCACCGGCGTGACGAGGACCTCGATGACACCGCCGCAGGTCAGACCGACCGCGAAGGCGTCCTCGGCGCTGTAGCCGAACCGCTCCAGGACCGGTTCGCCGTCCTGGAGGGCCTGTACGCACAGTTCGTACACCGCCCCTTCCACGCAGCCGCCGGAGACCGAGCCGATGACCACGCCGTCGCCGTCGACGGCGAGGGCGGCTCCGGGCGACCGGGGCGCGCTGCCCTCGACGGCCACGACGGTGGCGACGGCGAAGTCACGGCCCTCCTCCACCCATCGGTTCAGGTCGTCGGCGATGTCCAGCATGTCGGTCTCCTCTCTGTACGCGGGGCGGCCGGCGACGGCCGCCCCGCCCCGCGTGCCGCTCGGGGCTCGGGGCTCAGGCGGCCCCGCCGCCCGCGGACGCGCTCGCCGCGCCCGCGAGCAGGACGCGGTCGGGCCGGATCGGCAGGGCGCGGTGGCGTACGCCGGTGGCGTGCCAGACCGCGTTGGCGATGGCCGCCGCGACCCCCACGATGCCGACCTCTCCGATCCCCTTGATCCCGACGGGGTCGTCCGGGTCCGGGTCGTCGATCCAGTCCGCCTCGATGTGCGGGATGTCGGCGTTCGCGGCGAAGTGGTAGCCCGCGAGGTCGGCGCCGACGACGCCGCCCGACGCCCGGTCCCTGGCCGCTTCCTCGTGCAGCGCCATGGACAGCCCCCAGATCATGCCGCCGACGAACTGGCCGCGCGCGGTCAGCGGGTTGATGATCCGGCCCGCGGCGAAGATCCCGAGCATCCGCCGGACCCTCACCTCGCCCGTGGCGACGTCCACGGCGACCTCCGCGAACTGCGCGCCGAAGGAGTGCCGTTCCTTGGCCGCCAGCGCGGCGATCGCCTCGGCGGTGTTGGACCGCGCGGTGATCCCCTGCGGGGGAATGGCGCCGCCCAGGGCGAGTTGCTCGCGCAGGTCGCGCGCGGCCTGCGTGATGGCCCAGGACCAGGAGCGGGTGCCCATCGAACCGCCGGCGAGCATCGCCGGCCCGAAGTCGCTGTCGCCGATCTTCATATGGATGCGTTCCGGTGCGACCTCCAGCGCGTCCGCGGCGACCAGGGTCAGTGCGGTGCGGGCCCCGGTCCCGATGTCCGCGGCGGTGATCCGCACGGTGAAGGTTCCGTCCGCCTCCGCCGTGACGGCGGCCGTGGACGGGGCGGCTCCGACGAAGAACGAGGCCGCCGCGGTGCCGGTGCCGAGCAGCCAGCGTCCGTCGCGGCGCAGGCCGGGGCGCGGATCCCGGTCCGCCCAGCCGAACCTGCGGGCGCCCTCCCGGAAGCACTCGGGCAGGCGGCGGGTGGCGAAGGGCAGCCCGGAGACGGGCCCCGCGGCCGGTTCGTTGCGCACCCGCAGCTCGATCGGGTCGACGCCGCACTTCTCGGCGAGCTCGTCGAAGGCCGACTCCAGCGCGAAGGAGCCCGGCGCCTCGCCCGGCGCGCGCATCCAGCTCGGCGTGGGCACGTCGAGCCGTACGAGGCGGTGCGCGGTGCGGTGCGCCTCGGCGTCGTACATCACGCGCGACACGTCGGCACTGCGCTCGACGAACTCGCGGAACGTCGAGGTGACGGAGAACGCCTGGTGGTCGAGGGCGAGCAGCCGGCCGTCCGCGTCGGCGCCGAGCCGCACGCGCTGCTCGGTCGGGGTGCGGTAGCCGACGAGCGAGAACATCTGACGGCGGGTCAGTACGACGCGGACCGGGCGGTGCAGCACGGTCGCCGCCATCGCGGCGACCACCTGGTGCGGGCGGACCGCCTTGGACCCGAAGCCGCCGCCGACGTGCTCGGACCGTACCCGCACCGACTCCGCGTCGAGGGAGAAGATGCTCGCGAGCTCCTGGGCCACGAACATGCTGCCCTGGTTGGAGTCGACGACTTCGAGCCGGCCGCTGTCCCAGCGCGCCGTCGCCGCGTGCGGCTCCATCGGGTTGTGGTGCTCTTCGGGCGTGGTGTACCGCTCGTCCACCACGACCGCGGACGCGGCCAGTTGGGCTTCGAGGTCCCCTTTCTCCGTGTCCGACGGCGGGCCCTGGGGCGCGTCCGGCGCGTACAGGCCGGGGTGTTCCGCCGAGAAGGCGACGTCGTGCGGCTCCTCCTCGTAGCGGACGGTCAGCGCCTCGGCGGCCTCGCGCGCCTGCTCGGACGTCTCGGCGACGACGAGCGCCACGGGCCAGCCGAGGTGCGGCACCCGGTCGTGCTGGAAGACCTGGAGGATCGGGTCGGGCGGCCCCATGGGCGTCATGTACTCCGACTCGACGCGCGGGGCGTTGCCGTGGTGCAGCACGGCGAGGACGCCGGGCATCGCGAGCACGGGCCCGGTCTCCACGGCGCTGACGCGGCCGCGGGCGACGGTGGACAGCACCAGCCAGCCGTGGGCGAGTTCGGCGAACGGGATCTCCCCGGCGTAGCGGGCCGCTCCGGTGACCTTCTCGCGGCCCTCCACTCGGGTGTGCGCGGTGCCAACGGCGCCGGTGACCGCAGCGGTTCCGGTCGTCACCGTCATCGGGCGGCCTCCTGGGTGAGTTCGGTCAGTACGGCGACGACGAGGTTGCGCATCAGCGTCACCTTGTATCCGTTGTGGGGCAGCGGCTCGGCCGCGGCCAGTTCGGCGTCCGCCGCGGCGGCGAACGCGTCGGCGGTGGCCGGTCCCCCGGTCAGCGCCTGTTCCGCAGTACGGGCGCGCCACGGGCGGGACGCGACCGCCCCGAAGGCGAGGCGCACCTCGCGTACGGCGCCCTCCTCGACGTCGAGGGCGGCGGCGATCGAGCCGATGGCGAAGGCGTACGAAGCGCGCTCGCGCACCTTGCGGTAGCGGGAGACGGCGGCGACGGGGGCGGGCGGCAGGGTGACGCCGGTGATCAGCGCGCCGGCCGGCAGCGCGGTCTCCAGGTGCGGGGTGTCGCCCACGGGCAGATAGAACTCGGCGAGCGGCAACTCCCCCGGCCCGTCGGCCGTTTCGTACGAGACGGAGGCGTCGAAGGCGGCGAGCGCCACGCCCATGTCCGAGGGGTGGGTGGCCACGCAGTGCGCGGAGGCCCCGAGGATGGCGTGGTTGTGGTGCTCGCCCTCGATGGCGGGGCAGCCGCTGCCGGGGGCGCGTTTGTTGCACGGCTGGGCCGTGTCGGCGAAGTAGGCGCAGCGGGTGCGCTGGAGCAGGTTTCCGCCGACGGTCGCCATGTTGCGCAGTTGCCCGGAGGCGCCCGCGAGGACGGCCTGAGCCAGCGCGGGGTACCTGCGCCGCACCTCGGGGTCGGCGGCCAGCTCGCTGTTGGTGACGGTCGCGCCGATGCGGAGCCCGCCGTCCGGCGTGGACTCGATGCGGCCGAGGGGCAGTTCGCGTACGTCGATGAGGCGCGCGGGCCGCTCGACGCCGGTCTTCATGAGGTCGACGAGGTTGGTGCCGCCGCCGAGGAAGCGCGCCTCGGGGTCCGCGTCCAGCAGCGCGACCGCGCCGGAGACGTCGAACACCCGCTGATAGCCGAATTCCCTCATACCGCCGCTCCCGATTCCGCTGTGTCGCCTGACTGTCGGGGCGCGTCCGGTGCACCCTCCGCCGCGAGCCCGGCCGCGCGGGCGACGGCCTGCACGATCGACACGTACGCGCCGCAGCGGCACAGGTTGCCGCTCATCCGCTCGCTGATCTCCTCGGCGGTGAGCTGCGGCGCCCCCGCCTCGGGCCGGACGTCGGCGGTGACGGCGCTCGGCCAGCCGGCGGCGTGCTCCTCGATGACGCCGAGGGCGGAACATATCTGGCCGGGCGTGCAGTAGCCGCACTGGTAGCCGTCGAGGTCGAGGAACGCCTGCTGCACCGGGTGCAGCGTGTCGCCGTCCGCGACGCCCTCGATGGTGGTGATCTCCCGCCCCTCGGCGGCGACCGCGAGCTGGAGGCAGGACACGGCCCGCCGCCCGTCGATCAGCACCGTGCAGGCGCCGCACTGGCCTTGGTCGCAGCCCTTCTTCGTGCCGGTCAGATCGAGGCGCTCGCGCAGGGCATCGAGCAGGGTCGTGCGGTGGTCGACGGGCAGGCTGTGCTTCTCGCCGTTGATGTTCAAAGTGATGGCACTGGACGTCGGTAGGGCCATGATCAGCCTTCTTTCGCGTATGCGGTACGCGGCGGGGTGTCGGGGTGCGGCCCCTTGCCCCGGCGTGGTCGAGCGGGCGGCCGGACGGCCGCTGCCGCCCCAGCCACCTGCGGCGCGACCGGTGACAGGACGACCGGTCACGATCGCCACCGGCCGTGGATGCCGCTAAGGTGGACCTAAGTGGACACTTGTCCGTTGGGCTTCAACCTAACGGACAGTTGTCCGCTTAACAAGGCGGTTCCAGCCGCGATTCCGGGAAGCCGTAAATCCGGCAGGCGCCGCGGACGGAAACCGCGGAACCGGAAGCCGTGCGAACGGGAGCCGTGGAAACGGAAGCCGCCGGAACGGGAAGCCGTGGCTCCGGGAGGAGGACGAGTGCAGGAGAAGAGAGACGCGCCGCTGCGCTCGGACGCGCAGCAGAATCGCGAACGCATCCTGACGGTGGCGCTGGCCGAGCTGACACGGTCCGGCGACGTCCCGCTGAGCGCGATCGCGAAGAAGGCGGGCGTCGGGCAGGGCACGTTCTACCGCAACTTCCCCAACCGCCAGTCACTCGTGCTGGAGGTCTACCAGTACGGGGTCAAGCAGGTCTCCGACTCCGCCGCGCAGCTGCTGGCGGCCCACGCCCCGGACCGCGCGCTGCGCGAGTGGATGGACCGGCTCGCCGAGTACGCCATGGTCAAGGCCGGCCTGGCCGACGCGCTGCGCAAGGCCACCAGCGGGGCCGGCACCCTCGCCGGGCTGGGCTACGGCCCGCTGACCTCGGCCGTCACGCTCCTGCTGCGGGCGAACCACGAGGCGGGCACCATCCGCCCGGGGGTCACCCCCGAGGACTTCATGCTCGCCATCTCCGGCCTGTGGCACATCGATCCGCACGGGGACTGGCGGACGCGCGCGACCCGGCTCCTGGACCTGGTCATGGACGGACTGCGGGCTGGAGCGCCCGGACGGTGAACGAAGCGGCGCGACCCGGCCGTGACGGCTACGACCGCCGACGGGGCCTGCCGCCCTTGCTCCCCTTGTTCCCCTTCGCGGGCTTGCCGCCCTTCCCGGGCCTCCCGCCGCTGCCGCCCCTCGGCCCGCCCGCCGCCGACCTGGCCGCCGGCTTGCCGCCCGCGGGCTTACGGCGCGCGCCCTCGCCTTCGGGACCCGTGGCCTTCTTCGGCTGCCGGGCCGCGGCCTGGGCCCGGCCGCGGGTGCTGTTGACGGTCCGGCCGCGGACGATCCCGATGAAGTCCTCCACCAGATCCGTGGTCTTCTCCTGCGGCCACGACAGCGCGACCCGCGACTCCGGCGCGTCCGTGAGCGGCCGGTAGGTCAGGTCCTTGCGGTGGTGCAGCCGGGCGAGCGACTGCGGCACGACGAGCACCCCCACCCCGGCCGCCACCAGCTCGACGGCGTCCGCCGTCGTGGCGGGGCGGTCCTTGGCGGGCTGCCCCGGCCGGTGCTCCCAGTCGAGGGTCTCGTCGAGGGGGTGCAGCACGATCTCGTCGGCCAGCTCCCCGGCGGACACCTCGTCGACCGCCGCGACCACATGGTCCTTCGGGACCACGACCACGGTCGTCTCGGTGTAGAGGGGGATGGCGCTGAGGTCCGCGCCGTCGACCGGCAGCCGTACGAACCCCGCGTCCGCGCCGCCGTCCCGCAGCACCCCGCACGCCTCGGCGGCGGTCACCTGGACCAGGGTCAGCGGTACGTCCGGCAGCCGCTCGTGCCAGATCCGCACCCACTTCGTGGGCGTCACCCCCGGTACGTACGCGAGCTGGAAGGACGGAGGTGTCTGGGAGCCGGTCACCGGGTCAGGCTACCGGCTCCTGGTCGGCGGTAGCGCACACGATCGATACCCTTGACACCATGACGTCGCACCAGACCACCCAGACCATGAAGCCCGCGACCGCGGCGAAGAAGCTGGGTGTGTACCTCGAGGCCACCCCCGCCGAGTTCCAGGAGGGTGTCGTCTCGCGCACCGAGCTGAACGCCCTGCAGGCCGACCCGCCCCAGTGGCTGCTGGACCTGCGGCGCGACGGCCCGCACCCCCGGCCGGTGGTCGCGGCGAAGCTGGGCGTCTCCATCTCGGGTCTCGCCCGCGGCGGGATCACGGAGCCGCTCACCACCGAGCAGATCGACGCGCTGAAGCAGGAACTGCCCGAATGGCTCCAGAAGGAGCGCGCCACCCAGGCCGAGGTCCGCAAGGAGAACGTGCGCATCAAGGCCAAGCGGGCGGAGCGCGAGGAACAGCAGAACTGACCCCGGCCCGCCCGGCCGCACGTTGATACGGCCGTACGTTGATGCGGCCATCCGCACCACCAGCACGCCCGGCCACTGGCCGGGCGTGTTCGCGTACGGGCGGACGGGCGGACGGGCGGAATGATCGAGCGTTAAGCATTAAACGCTTCTGTTTGGCGTGACTAAAATCCCGGTACCCGAGGGAAGGGAAGGGACGGGAACGTGGTCGACACCGCCCGCTCCGGCCCGGCTGGTGGGGGCGGAGATCAAGCGGATCCGCACCGAGCGCGGCTTGACCCTGCGGGGCCTGGCGGAACACTGCGGGCTGTCGGCGGACTTCCTCTCACTGGCCGAACTCGGCATCAACTCCATCTCCCTGACCTCGTTGTTCGCGCTGGCGAGCGCGCTGGACGTGGGCGCGGTCGAGCTGCTGGGCGCGGCCGGCCGCGGGAGCCCGCAGGCGTACGCGATCACCCGGCGCGACGCCCCGGACGCCCTGCGCGTGGTGATGGGCGAGCGCGAGCCACAGCCAGGCAAAGCCAGGGCCAGGACGGGCGTGGCGACAGGCTCGCGCCGCGGGCCTTCCTGGCCCAGATGATGAGCCTGTGGTTCCTGGCCCCGCCGCGGCAGGAGGCATCAACGGGCAGTTGGTCCAGCTCTACCGCCCGACGACCGAGGTCGCCTATTTCGCCGGGGTGGGTGCGGCGGCGATGGCGACCAGCATTGTCATGCACCTGATATCCCCATGGATTCAGCGGCGCACGGGCGGCGAGCGGTGAGAGACAGCGCCGCACGGTGAAGAGAACAGTCGCATCAGATCCGAACCAGGAGGAGCGAGACATGCGAGTGGTGATCGTCGGCAGCGGCATCGTCGGTGCGTCGGCCGGCTACGAGCTGGCCCGGACCGGAGTGGACGTGGTCCTGGTGGACTCGCTGACCCCGGGCCGAGCGACATCGGCCGGCGCGGGCATCATCTGCCCGTGGTCCTCGCGGGTGGAGGACCCGGACTGGCACCGGATAGCGGTCACCGGGGCGGAGCACTACCAGGGACTGCTGGCGTCGCTGTCCGCCGACGGGGAGACCGAGCTCGGCTACCGGCGAGTCGGCTCGCTGCGGCTGGTCTCCGAGGCCGAGTCCGACGAGGCGCTGCGGCGCGTGGCCGAGCGCGCCACGGAGTCCCCGACGGCCGGGGAGCCCGAGCTGATCACCGCCCGCCGGGCCCGCGAACTCTTCCCGCCCCTCGCGCACGAGGGCCCGGCCATCCACGTGCCGGGGGCAGCGCGCCTGGACGGCCGCGCGGTCCGCGACGCGCTGCGCCGCGCTGCGGTCCGGCGGGGCGCCCGGATCGTCGACGGCACGGCCGCGATCGTCGCCGACGGCGCCGTCCGCGGGGTGCGGGTCGACGGCGAGCTCCTCGGCGCGGACGCCGTGATCGCGGCGGCGGGCGCCTGGTCGCCGCGGCTGCTCGAACCGATCGGCGTCCGGGTGCGCGTCGCGCCGCAGCGCGGCCAGATCATGCATCTGCGGCTGCCCGGTGTGGACACCGCGGACTGGCCGGTCGTGCTGACGCGTACGCCGCACTACCTCTTGGCCTTCGACGACTCGCGGGTCGTGGTCGGTGCGACCCGCGAGGACCACGCCGGATTCGACCACCGGGTGACCGCGGCCGGCATGGCGGAGGTGCTCGGCGAGGCGCTGTCGGCGGCCCCCGGGCTGGCGGGCGCCACGCACGTGGAGACCCGCATCGGGTTCCGTCCGATGGGCCCCGACGTCCTGCCGCTGCTCGGGCCCGTGCCGCAGGTCCCCGGGCTGGTCGTGGCCAACGGCCTGGGGGCGTCGGGCCTGACGATCGGCCCCTACGCGGGTGTGGTCGCGGCGCGGCTCGCGCGCCGGACCGACCCGGGGATCGACCTGGCGGCGTACGACCCGCTGCGCTGAGCATGGCCGTGCGCCGAGCCACACCGCATGATGGTTGATGGTAGAACCATCATGGGTGGTCACGGACGGATGGTGGCAACCGCCCCACGGCAGAGAGCGAATGGACAGCCGATGAGCAACGCCGAGACCCGCCCTGCCGAGATCCGGTGCGCCCAGGAGGCGACGACCGACCGACGGCCTTCGGGCGTCGAGGTCCTCACGCCACGCGCCGTACCCCTCGGCGGCCCGCGCGCCATGACCGTGCGCCGCACCCTCCCGCAGCGCGCCCGCTCGCTGATCGGCGCCTGGTGCTTCGCGGACCACTACGGCCCCGACGACGTCGCCGTCACCGCAGGCATGGACGTCGCACCTCACCCGCACACCGGCCTCCAGACCGTGAGCTGGCTGTTCACCGGCGAGATCGAACACCGGGACAGCCTGGGCACGCACGCGACGGTACGCCCCGGCGAACTGAATCTGATGACGGGCGGCCGGGGCATCTGCCATTCGGAGGTCTCGACCCCGCAGACCACCGTCCTGCACGGGGTACAGCTGTGGCTCGCGCTGCCCGATGCCCACCGCGACGCGCCCCGCGACTTCCAGCACCATGTCCCGGCCCTCGTCGCGCACGGGGAGGCGACCGTACGGGTCTTCCTGGGCGACCTGTGCGGCCAGTCCTCTCCGGTACGGGTCTTCACGCCTCTGCTGGGAGCGGAGATCACCTTGCCGGCCGGGGCCCGCGTCTCCCTGGACACCTACCCCTCCTTCGAGCACGGCGTCCTCGTCGACAGCGGTACGGTCACCGCCGAGGGCACGCCCCTGCGCCAGGCCGAACTCGGCTACCTGTCCCCCGGCCGCCCGCACCTCACCCTGACGAACGACGGCGTCGGCCCGGCCCGCCTCATCCTGCTCGGCGGCGAACCGTTCGGCGAAGAGATCGTCATGTGGTGGAACTTCGTCGGACGCGGCCACGACGACATCGTCCGCTTCCGCGAGGAATGGCAACGAGAATCCGACCGCTTCGGCCGAGTCGAAGGCTACGAGGGCCCCACCCCCCGCCTCCCGGCCCCCACCCTCCCCAACGCCCGCCTCACCCCTCGCCACACCCCCGCACCGCGCCCGGCGGACGCCCCGGACGACTGACAGAGTCGACTGCGCTTGCGGATTCCGCGATTCCTTCTCAGACCAACACCTTCACCGGGCGTCGCACGAAACGGTTAAGAATCGGCCGAACCCGATACCCACGGCGCCGACCCGCAGAAACCGCGAGCGGAGGCCGCGCCGGGCACTCCCCGGGCACGCGGCTCCGTCTACATCGGCAGGAACGGGCTCGGCGCTCCGTGCCAAGAGATGCGCAGAACGTCGCGGGCGCGGGTGGTGGCGACGAAGAGCTGGTTGCGGCTCTTCTTCAGTTCACGTTCGTAGCGCTTGGGGTCCCTCTTCTCATACTTCTCGACGATCGTGGTGCGCGGCAGGACGCCGTCGCTCGCGCCGACCACGGCGAGTTTCTGGTACTCAAGCCCCTTGAAGCGATGCATGGTTCCGATGTGGACCTCGCCGCCGCCCTGCGGGCCGTCCTTGGTGAGGGTGGCAGTGGTGATGCCGTGCTTCATCTCCAGGTCGGCGGCGACCCTTCCGGCCATGTCTCCATCGGCGACGCAGACGGCCATGGCACCGCTGGGGTCGCGCACGGTGCCGTCCTCGGTCGGCTGGACGATCTCCTCGCGCCAGCTCTTCAGCGCCGCGGCGAGCTGGGTGATCTCGTCGTCCCAGTCGGTGCAGGAGACCAGTTCGGGGTCGGGTCCGCGCAACAGGGAGTGGTAGCCGTCCAGATTGTCGGTGCCGTCGTCAAGATCGTCGTACGTGCCGTCGCCGACGACTCTGGCAGCCTTGTCGAGGATCTCCTGGGTAGTGCGGTAGCTGAGGGTCAGCTTCGAGGCGCGGCCTCGGATGTTGATGCCGACGGTGGACAGGGTGACTTGGCGGTCGTAGATGCGCTGGTGGGTGTCGCCCGCGATGAACAGGTCGTCGGGCTCCTGGGCCACCATCGCGCGCAGCATCTTCCAGTGGGCCGGGCTGAGGTCCTGGGCCTCGTCGACGACGACGTGCCGGTAGCGGTGGCGCAGGTATCGCATGCCCGAGCTCTTGGCGTCGAGGTGGATCAGATCGCCGCCGCCGACCTCTTCCTTGCGCTCGGCACGGATCTGGATCTTGCGGGCGCGTTCCATCTCATAGCGTGCCGCGCGCTCGGCGGCCTGGGCCCAGGTCTCGCGGTTGATGCCGTTCAGGCGCAGGGTGAGCTGGTCGAGGATCTTCCAGATGGCGGCACGTTCGGGGCGGGTCAGTGCCTTTCCCATGCCGGCCCGGCGGGCCTTGAAGTAGTCCTGGCGGGTGGCGAGGGACTGGCCGAGGACGATCTGTTCCCACTCGTCGAGGAGGAATTCGGCCTCCCAGCGCTTCTCGTCGTACTCGAAGAGGATCTCGCGCAGGACTTCCAGGGCCTTGTCGTCGGTGGTGAGGGAGCGCTGGGAGCCGGGGGCGGTGTTCTCGTTGAGGACGCCCTGAGCGAGCTGGTCGATGTGCTTGATGTCGACGCGTTCCAGCAGTTCGGGTCCCACCAGGGAGGTGAGGCGTGAGCGCAGGTCAGCGGTGAGGTTCTTGGTGTAGGTGGTGAGCAGGATCGGCTTGCCGTGGCCGGCGGGTA
Organism: Streptomyces sp. NPDC050617; assembly: GCF_040654795.1. Classification (NCBI taxonomy): domain Bacteria; kingdom Bacillati; phylum Actinomycetota; class Actinomycetes; order Kitasatosporales; family Streptomycetaceae; genus Streptomyces; species Streptomyces sp. NPDC050617. The sequence continues at coordinate 293,913 of NZ_JBFAIS010000006.1, forward strand.
GCTGGGACGCGAGGCGTGCTACGCGGTGCAGCGCGACGATGGTCTTGCCCGTGCCGGGTCCTCCGCTGACGCGCGCGGGACCGTTGTAGTGCCTCTCGACGGCCTTGCGCTGGGTGGGGTGGAGGTAGACCTTCCAGGCGCGGAAGTCGCCTTCGGCCAGTACGTTGCGAATGTCGTCGTCGACGGTGGTGACCGCGGTGCGGGACAGGGCCGCGACCATGTCGTTCTCGAAGCCGGGCTCGAGTTTGACGGAAGCGGGCTGGGTGATCTCGTCCTCGACCTCTTGGATGTCCATGCCGGAGCCGAGTCCGGTGAGAACCTCGGCGGTCAGCCGCGGAGCACCGGCGATGAGCTGATCGAGCTCTTCCTCGGTAGTCACCGTGAGCGCGAGGTCGACGAGGGCTTCGGCCACTCCGAGGCGGCGCAGATCTTCGGCGGTGCAGTCGCCGATCACCGGTCGTGCGGCCGCGGCGGAAGCGGGGGTGGGGACGGCCGCCTTCTCGTCCGGGGCCGAGGCACGGGGCTGTGCCGCCGAGCCCGAAGCCGAGGGCTCCACGACCGGTACAACAGGCAGTGGAGCCTCAGGCGCGATCTCGGCCTCCGCCTCGTCCGCGGCCGGCGTCAGCTGAAGACCCGCGCGCCGCAGCACGCTCTGGCCGACCACACCAAGATCGACGAACTCGATCTCACCGGTGATCCTGTTGATCGCGACGGACAGCTCTTCGTAGACGTCCTTACGGTGCCGGACGGCCACGACCAGCCACTGCCGGACACCGTCGGCACCGACCCCGGCACGGGCCAACAGCGCCCGGTACTTGGGGTTGATCCTGGCCCGGTAGATGCGGCCGTCCCCCTTGAGCGGCTTGAGGTCGAGACTCGGGTGCTCGGGGTTCTGCCGGAAGAGGTGGCAGAAGTCGTAGAACTTCGTCTTGACCGACGAGTCCATCTTGTAGAGCTCGTTCTCAGCCTTCTGGTACAGGCTCAGGCGGGCTGTCATCGTGCGGCACTCTGTTCGTCGGAGTCGGGCAGTGCGGCGAGGAGCGCGTCGAGGTCGGCGAGCCACTCCTCGGCGGTGCGGACGGTGTATCCCGCGTCGCGGTAGGCCGCCCAGGTCTTGACGCTCTCCTCGTCCTCTTCGTCGTACAGGTCGACCATGACAGCGAGCTTGTACTCGGCGTCGGGCCAGGCGAAGTCGGCGAGCCAGCCTCGTTCGCCGAGCTCGTAGCCGTACGCGGGTGCCTTCTTCCCCCGGTCGGCGAGGAGGTGCGCGAGGCGGGTGAGCGGGGCGTCGGGGCCGTCCTCGTCGAGGAGTTCGAGGATCTCCCGATCCCAGAGCAGGTCGCGCAAGGCGGCCTCGACGCGAGAATCACCCGCGGGTTCACGCGCGATCAGGCCGGCTCCCGCCGCCGCGCCGCCGTGACGCATGACGAGGGATTCGAGTTCGCCGACGCCGCCGAGCGCCTTGAATACGGACGGGTCGAAATCGCCGGCCGCGGAGGTGGTCAGCTGGGCCCCGTCGCCGCCGTCGTACGCGAGGAACTGCAGGATGTTGGACCACTGGAGCCAGGCGCGCCAGCGCGTCTTGTGCTCCGGCGTGCCGAGCTGGACCGGGTCGGTGTCGTCGAGACAAGCCAGCGCGGTGAAGCGCTGTGTGGCCCCGTCGACGAGGAGTGCGACGGGCAGGCTGGAGGCGTCGCACGCCTGGAAGAGGTTGAGGGTGCCGGATCCCGTGACGGGTGAAGGGGCGATGCCGCCGATGCCGCCCCAGGCCTGAAGCACCAGGCCGAGCCGCTCGCGCGCCTGCTCGGGGGTGCCGTTACCGACGAGCAGTTCCTTGTCGCCTCCCAGGAGGCCTCCGACCACGGCGGTCGCCCGCTTGCCCCAGACCACGTTGTCCGGTCCGCGCAGGTAGGAGAGCAGCATGCTCATCGGGTCGGCGAAGGCGGTGTCGGCGAGGTCGTCTCCGCCGCCGTACAGCTGCTTGGCGACATCGCGAGCGCTGTGCGGGTACGGCGGCCACACGGCCTCGGCTGTCTCCCCCGCGGCCGCACCCGCACCAGAACTCGAAGCCTTCTGCTCGAAGGCATCGAGGTCGTCCCACGTCAGCTGGAACACGATCCGGCCATCTGCGCGCAGCCGGTTGCGCTTGTCGGCGTCGCCCGCGAGCCGATTGTGCTTGCGCGTGGCGTGGTAGCGGTGCCCGTCCAGATAGACAGTGATCTTCTGCTTAGGCCCATCGGTGCGTTCGAAGGTGAAGTCGGTACGCGTGAAGCCCTCGTTGCGCTGAGTGGTGAGCCGCCAGCCGTGCACCGTGCCTGCCTCGTCCAGGCGCAGGTATCCGCTGTTGTCGCCGCTCTCGTCGAGAACGGTGTCGTCGCGCTTGGCGGCCCAGCCGCGCAGGGCCTTGAGGAACCGGGCCTCGAGGTCGGACTCGACCTGCCCGTCCAGGCCGATCTGGTCGGTGTTGCCGACCTGTTCGGTGTCCCAGGCGTCGGTGTCGGTGCCCAGTAGTTCGTCGAGGATCTCCAGAGCGGCCTGGCGCGAGACGTACTCGGCGTGCCGGTCCTCGGCATAACGCAGCATGCATCGGTGGCATGCCGCCCTGCTTTCGTCGTTGCAGGGGCAGTCGATCAGGATGCTGCGAGCGTCCTCGAGGACCTGCCGGAAGTCGGCCGGGGCAGTGAGCCGGTCGAGGTAGCCGGTGCCGTGCGGCAGCTTGTCATACAGGACCAGGAAGTTGCGCCTCTCTCCGGTGGCCTGGTCGGGCATGGAGGCGAGCGTGGTGTCCAGGTGTTGCGGGTCGCCGCCGAAGGCGTGGTCCACGCCGAGGCGTAGGGCTGCCTGGAAGGAGTGGATCTTCTCCTCGACCAGGACGGTTGCGGCAGGCAGCAGGATGCGCAGAGCCTCCGTCTCCAGCTCGTGCGCGAGCAGGACCTGTTCCTGCGGGACACCCTTCGTTCCGCGTCGTACCGGACACCAAGGGGTGTGATGCTTGACGTCGCTCTGACGGTTGGCGGAATTGTCGACGGCGTCCCGGTCGTCGTCGAAGACCGGCCGCCCATCCGCGCTGGCGGCCCCGCAGGAGGTGCACACCTGGAACGGCGCGATGCGTACGTCCTTGCCCGCGAGCTGGTCGTTCTCCTGAGCCCCGATACGCAGCGGCCCGGCGTTGATCTTACGGATCACGGCCCTGCGGGTGTAGTCGACGCCGAAGATCTCACGCTTGTGCCGCCAGGACTTTCCGGCCGCGAAGTGCTCAGGTGCGATGTCCACCATGTCGATCACGGTGTAGAAGCACCGGTCACGGTCGTCGCTCTCGTCGCCGATCCGCGCGTCGTCGCGCTTGGCGCGGGCGGTGACGACGGTGGGCTGCACGATCTGCCACAGGCTGCCGGAGTCGGCGATGCCATCGTCGCCGCAGCGCGGGCAGGGTGCTATGTCGCTCTCGGCGCGCTCAGTGCGCACGTACCCGCAGGAGGGACAGAACCGCCAGGCGCGCCAGTCCTGCTCCTTGCCGGTGACGATGTCGATGCCGGTGATGCGGTGCTTGTAGCCCTCGGCGTAGAAGGTGTTCCCTGGGGCGAGTTCGGACAGCGCGTAGGCGCGCGGCCGCTCGTAGGGGTACGTCTTCGACTTGTAGCGCGGCTTCTGGTCGGCCGGTGCGGGTTCAGGCCAGTAGACGGTGGCGTCCAAGGTCGTCGTGGCGTCGGCCAGCGCGTAGTTCGGCAGCAGCCCCAGGTCGCACAGCACGGTCTGGGACGGCTGCCGCTGCCGAGCCCCGCCCGCCTTGGACAGGGCGTGCCACTCGGCCTCCAACTCGGCCTTCGTGCGCTCCTGTTCCTCGTCGCCGTCCTGCAGTTCGTCGATCGCCGCCCGGATGGTGCGGATGCGGGTGCGCAGCTTGTTGTTCTCGCGCTCCCACTCCCGCTCGGCCTTCTCCACGGCGCTGCGGATGCCGCGCGTCGCGTACCGCTTGAGCTCCTCGGCGGCGGTCCGGCTCACCCCGGTCGGGAAGAGCGCCAGGAAACCTGCAACGAGCTCCTTTCCCTGCGCGAGGGCGGCATCGGTGAAGTCGGCGAGGTAGCCGGAGGGCCCGAACAGTTCGTCCACCCTGCGTGACAGCGCGGCCAGCGGCTTGCCGTCCTCCCGCGACAGCCGTCCGCGCGCCGCCAGGTCGAGCAGATGCGCGGTGTACTGGCGGCGCAGGATTTCGATCGCCGAGAGGTATGAGCCGGGCGGCGCGATCAGCCCGTCGATCATCTCGCGCGGCTGCTCCAGAAAGTACTGGTCACGCCGCGAACGGTCCGGGATCGTAAGGAGGAACGCATTGCCCGTACGCCGCCCCGCGCGCCCCGCCTGCTGCGCGTAGTTCGCCGGCCGGCGCGGCAGCGCGCCGAGCACCACGGCGGACAGGTCGCCGATGTCGATGCCCATCTCCAGCGTGGGCGTGCAGGACAGCACGTTCGGGTCGTTGAACCCCTCTCCCTTACGGAATGCCTCCTCGACGCGCTCGCGCCGGGCCCGGGAGAGCAGGCCGGTGTGCTCGGCGGTGATGACCTGGTACGTCCCGGCCCGCCGGTACAGGCTGCGGTAGTAGTCCTCGCGGTAGTCGCGGTCCCGATCGTGCCGGTCCACGGTTTCCCGCCACCGGTCTCCGGCGATGAGCCGTCCGGTCGAGCAGCGGTACGCGGGGCAGGGCTGCTGGTGGTACTGGTCGAGCAGTGTGGGGTGCACGGTCTGCTCCCAGAAGCACTTGCGGCAGCGCACGTAGGCCTCGTTGACCTCCTTGTCGGCCAGCAGTTGCAGTCGCAGCGCACCGGGCTGGAGCCCGTACAGGCGGGCCGTCGTGTCGCGCGGAGTGCGCGCCGAGAGAAGGCCTGCGTCGGCGAGGCGGGGCAGGAGGCGCACCCAGAAGTCGTCGGCCTGCTCGCGGGTCATGTTCAGGCAGCGCTGCGCCCACGTCTGGAACCAGGACAGGCGCCCGGCCGCGAAGTCGAACTCGCTCTTCTCCTTGGGCCGGGCAAGGAGGAACGTCGGCGCGGAGACTCCGCTCGGGAAGGCCTTCATGCCACGCGGCCGGCCGCCCCAGATGTAGAAGCGGCTGGTCCCCGCTTCGTCCAGGAATTTGGCGAGCCATCGGTGTCCGACCGCGCCACGCGTGCGAAGCCGGTCCAACGCCCCGCGCAGGAAGGCGAGATAGCGCGCGTCGTCGTGCTCGGTGATCTGCAGCCCGCGCTGCGCGGCCTCTTCGTGCGCGGCGCGCGCGAGGGCGATAGCCGCCGGCACGTCGGGGATGTCCACCCAGGAGGCGGCGGTACGGGTCAGCTCCAGCGTGCGTCCGTTGCGGGAGCGGTGGCCGAACTCCATCACCGCCTCGAACGCGAAACGCTCCCCGATGAGGTCCCACGTCCGCTTGTCCCCGCCGCGCCCCTTGCCCGAGAGCAGCCGGCCCACGCCCGCGTCGTCGTGCAGATCCGGCGGTACGACGGCGGCGAGCGTCTCACGGTCGGTGGTGGCTTCGACGACGTCGGCGATCAGGTCGTTGAGGGCGCTGGGCCGCTGCTCGCTGAGGTGCTTGGCGAACAGGGCCCGCAGGGAGAAGGTGTACGAGCGCGACGCGACGAACCCGGCCCGGTGTGCGGCGTCCTGCACCGAGTCGTTGAACATCAGCGTCTTCGTCTCACGCTGTGCCTTGTCCATCTCCCCGCCGGTGAACAGCTGGGTGACGGATGCGGCCGCAAGGGCTGCCGAGCCGGTACCGAGGAAGCGGATCGCGTTGTGGGTGCCGCAGGCCGGGCACCAGTCGTCCTTGGCGGCCCGCTCCGCGGTGTCGCCGAGAAGGACGAGCACGAAGGCCGAATCGGCAGTCGCGGGGCGCGGGTTGCCCTCGCCGTCGTAGTCCTCGACCGGGTCGGGCAGGCGAAGACGGCCCGCCGCACCGTCGAGGATCATGAGAACCCCGGCACCACCGGTGGTCAGCGCCTTCTGCGCCACGCGGTCGATCTTCGTCCGGCCGTTGCCCTCGCGGGCCTCGTTGTCGGTGGCCGCCACCAGCGTGCGCACCTTGGCCTTGTCCGCCGTCACGGAGGCCCGGCGGATCTTGTGGGGCTTGAGGGTCAGCTCCTCCATGTCCGACTCGGGCGCAAGAACGGACCACCCGGAACGCCCGCACTCCCGGCAGTACACGGCAGGCAGGAACAGATCGGTATCACGCGAGGCCGTGGTGTCGGGCGTAGCCCGTGACGGCGTCGGCGCCCCGTCACCGTCCCATGCGAACTCGGCCCGCGGCCACGGCAGCACACCCCGCAGCATGCGTGTGACGGACCGCGCCCACTGATGCAGCTCCACCTGCACGAGAGGACGGGCGAGACCGGCGGACGCGTCCGGATCGCGCGCCACGGAGAGCAGGGCGACGAACCGGGCGAGGGCGAGCGCGGCGAGGTGCGGGCGGGTGGTGATCGCCTCTTCCCAGCGCTTCGCTCCGCTGCGGCGCATCACATCGAGGATCTCGTCGTATGTACGGACGTTGCCGTCGAAAGCCTTGAGGACGGCGTATGTGAGCCGGTTGCGTTTGAGCGACCGGCCCAGCTCGACGGGGTCGGTGATCCGCGTCCCGGTGACGACCTCGGCGAGTGCGGCCAGCGCGTCGGGGCCCGACGCCGGATCGGGCAGGGTCGTGATCGCCTCGGGGAACGGGACCTCACCAGGCAGGAACTTCGCCTCGGGGATGAACGCGTCCACGGTCTGCCGGTCTTCGCCGACGATCGCGTCCTCGGTGAAGGCGGTGCCGAAGACGTTCGTGGCAACCGTCAGCAGGTCGCGTACGCCGTCGGCGTCCGTGCCGGAGGCGAGGGTCGCGGAAGTCGCTACAGGCGTGATCGTGCCCAACGGCCGGTCGGGGCGCGTGGCCCCGACGGCGGAGGCAAGACGCCGCAGGAGCATGGCGACGTCGGTGCCCTGCGCGCCGTCGTAGGTGTGGAATTCGTCCACGACGACATACCGGATGTCGCAGTCCTGCCAGAGCGGCGCATCGGCGGAACGCTGGAGGAGTAGGTCGAGCATCTTGTAGTTGGTGATCAGGATATCCGGCGGGGACAGCTGCATGTCCTGGCGACGGGTGTAGACGCGGTCGTACTCGGTCGCCGCCTTGTCCCCGATGTACAGGCCGGCACGGACGCGGTTCAGCGCGTCGTGCTCGGTGAGCAGCTCGTTGATACGGCCGGCCTGGTCGGTGGCCAGGGCGTTCATGGGATAGAGGAAGACGGCCTTGACACCGTTGCGACCTGTGGCGCGCTCGCGGGCGCAGTGGTCGAGGACCGGGTAGAGGAACGACTCCGTCTTACCGGAGCCGGTGCCGGTGGTGACCAGGGTGGGTTCGGGGGTGTGACCGTTGCGCGTGGTGAGGCGCTCGAAAGCACGGGCTTGGTGCGCGTACGGCGCCCAGCCGTCAGCACGGCGCCAGTCCAGGTGCTCCTGCCAGCCGTCGTCGGCGCGGGTGAAGGGGGTCCGGAGGCGGAGGTACGGCCCCCGGAACATCCCATCCGTCTCGTCCCCGAGAAACGCGTGCAACGCCTTCCGCACACCCTCGTCGGCGAGCCCGTACGTGGTGGACAGGTACTGGAGCAGGCTCTCCTTCAGCCCCTGCGCTTCGAGCGTCGGCCTCACGGCTTCGGAACCTCCATCTTGACGGGGTCCCACAGACCCTGGGCGATGGCCTCGTTAAGGCGCCGGGTGAAGTAGGCGTGGGCCGCGCGCATTTCGCGCTCGCGGTCGGCCTTGTAGAAGGGGGCGGTGTAACCGTCGGGGAGGGGGGTGGAGGGGGCGGCGGGGAGTACGCCTTCGGGGCTGAGGTCGCCCGCAGCCTCGCGGAAGGCTTCGAACTGGGTCCAGTGGTCCTTGGTCTGGTCGAAGCCGTAGGTGTTCCGGGCCCCGGCAATCTTCCGCTCAGTGGCGTCGAACCACGTCACCTGGTCGTAGCCCTGCAACACCGGGAACCGGGCCCTGTACATAGCGATGAGCGTGTCCGCGTCGATACTGAGCCAGACGGCGACCAGTGCATCGATCTCGACGAGCGCGGCGCGACGGGCGTATTCAGTACGGAGTGGTGTGCCGCGCTGCCAGGTGGGAGTGACGGCGTGCAACTCGGTCCGCATGCCGGGCCAGGTGATCGCCCAGGGCTCGTAGGCCTGCCACTTGGGGTCGTGGAGATCTTCCCAGAGTTCGGCGTACGCGGTGGTCAGGCAGTTGAGGCGGAGGGCGCGGAGGAGAAGGGCGGGGGCGAGGGGGTGGTCCGGCTGCGGCGCTGGAAATTTGCGAGCCTGGGCCACGTCCAGGTTTGCCGTGGCGATGGTCCGAAGCATGTAGTCGAGCGGAAGCGCTGCAATGAATCCGCTGGTCAAGACAGTCGCCCTGCGCTCCTTAAGGGCCAAGGACCGCATGCTGTCGATGTGCACGGCACCGGGCGGCAGGAGCGCAGCGTACAACGCTCGCTCAGTGTCCGGAGCGATCATCTTTCGCCAAGCAATGCGGTACCGTTCGCTGTACGGCGTACCAGCCTTCATCCACAGAAACGCCTCGATCTCTGCGTCCTCGACGTCCTCCGGCAACGCCTTCCGCTTCTCGGCAACCTTCAGCCGCGCCATCTCTCGCTCCTCGTCCGCCGCGAGCAGCGCCTCGTACGCATCCCGGTCAGTCCACCGGTCCTGCGCCCCGAGGAACACTTCCTCCGAGGTCACCCGCCGGTATTCCGACTCCGGCACCGCGTCATCCGCGAACGCCTGCGGGTCGAGACCGCGCGCCTCGCCAGCGCCCTGGCTCGGCTGCTTGAACAGCGGGTTGGCCACGCCGATCTGCGGTCCCTTGAAGATGACTTCGCCCCACGACTCGGCATGGTAGTCGTCCTGGCCGTCGATGCCGGTGTTGTAGTCGATGAGGCGCTGGTCCTTGTTGGGGCCGAACTGGGCCTTCTTAGAACCACTTTCGTGGTAGCCAGCGGAAATGTCCGGTTCCAAAGCGCCGAGCCGCAGCGGGTAAAAGCCCAGCGCATCGATCGCCGGGTCTTCTGCTGTGCTCACCGGCGTGAGCAGCCGGGTGTGCTCCGCCTGGCCTTCGTCGCCCGCGAGCCGCTGCCAGCGCTTAAGAGTGTCGGTCGTCACGCGGACGACGCGCTTTCGGTGCGGACGCTCATCCCAGACTCCCTTAAACTTCACCCCAGGGTCAGCGCCTTCACAGTCCGCGTTGAAGGACAGTCGAAGTACGTCTGCCGCGAACAACGAGGACAGATTCGAGAAGTCGATCTCTCCCGGTGCACCGTAGACGTGGACACCGAATTCAGTCGCGTGCCCCACAGGTTCTGGAAAGATCCGCCGCTGGTTCACGAAGCCACCATGCACGCACAGCCGCCGATACGCAGCCGCCCGGAGTTCTGCCTCCGTGTCCCCCGCAAAGTGCGTATCCGGATGTACCATGCCAGCCGTTCCATTACCCGCCGCGTGGTCCCACACCTCGCACATGAACGCCCGGTACAGATCAGGCTGGCTCCCCGCGATGAGCGGATACACCGGCGCGGACGACAAATAGTCGGCCGTCGTCACCGTGTTGCTCACCTCGCCAAGCAGGTACGCCTGCACCTCGCCGCGCGAGAGCTCCGCCTCCCGCCGCCGGTTCTTCTCCTCCGCCTTCGGCTTCTCCGTGAGCATGAACCAAGGTTCGTACTCCGCAACGACGGGGTCTTCCTTCCACGTCGGCCGCACCCAAGGCGGATTCCCCACCTGCAGGTCAAACCCTCCGCCCTCCCCCGCGAAAACCCCCGTGAAGTCCAACTCCCAGTGCAGAAAACCCTGTTCATGAGCGATGTCCCGCACCACCCGCATCCACGGATACCGCTGCTCGACCGCCTTCCGGGCCTCGTCCATATCCATCTCAGGCTGGGTCTGGATGACCTCTTCGAGGTGCTTCAGCTCCTCCAGGGAGTCGACAGAGGACACGATCGTGCCCTCCTTCACGTCCCTCCTGCCGACCATGGACTCCAGGAAGTCGAGCCAGTCCGCCAGATTCGTCAACGGGACGATCGCGCGACGAGGGACCAGGCCGTTCCTCTTCTTCTTCGCCCCCGAAGCCGCCCGCTTCCCCTTGATCTCCTGCTGCTCGACGACCTCGCCCTCAGCCTCGACCCCGAAGGCCATCTGCTCGACGTACCGAGGCGCCGGCGCTCCCGCCACCGAAGCCAGCAGCCCGTCCAGGTCGACACCCTCCCCGGCCGCGACGACCGGCGCCGCCGCGTACTCCGGGTCCGTCCCGTTCAGCAGCCCCACCTGACCCAGCGGCCAGAACCACAGCGCGCACCAAGCATCCATGACCTGCTTGAGCCGCCAGTACGGCGAGCCCTCGGCCTCGAAGAGGTCTGCGAAGACCTGCTCCTTGGTCAGGGGCAGTGCACCGTCATCCGCGTTCCCCTTGTCGCGCCTCAGGAAGCCGTACTCCTCCCCCGTGGCGCCCCACACGTCGACCGTGCGCGCGATCTCCCGCTCGCTGAGCTCCATCCGCTTGGCGACGAGCTGCCACAGGAACTCGACGCGCCGCGCCACCGCCTGCAGACGGGCGATTTCACTCCTCTTCCCGCCCGTCGCCTTCGGCTTCTTGCCGATGGCCGACTTCCAGGCCTTCAGCTGCCGCACCTGCTCCCCGGCCAGCTTCTCGACGAGCTTCTTCGCGTCCCCGCTCGCGCCCGCGACCGCGCCCCACCCAGGCGTCGGCAGCAGGAACTGGTGCACAGCACCATCCGGCAGCGGCTGCTCCGCCCCGTCGTCCTCCCGGGACCGGAACGGCAGCTTCGTCGGCGTAACCGCCCCGATCGTCCGCTCCTTCTTCACCTGGTCCGCTTCGTACACCCAACGCCGCGCCCCGATCAGGGAGTTGCCGCGCCGCAGGTGCAGCCCGAACCACGGTGCGCGCATGCCGGGGTGCATGGTGTTCAGCCACAGGGACACCTCAGCCAGCTCGACGCCGGTCGAGTTCAGGTCGATCCCGTACGCGTTGTGCAGCGCGATGTACGCCTTGACCTTCTGTTTCGCGTCCAGCGCCTTCGACGTGTCCAGGCTGACGCCCAGCTCTTCCTGCCGCCGCTTCAGATACTCCTCGGCGACCTGGTTGATGGCCTCGTTGAGGAACGCGCCCGACCCGAGCGCCGGCTCGCAGATCGTGAACTTCAGCAGGTCGCTCGCCCGCGTCTCGTCCGTGATGCGGTGCTTGAGCGCCAGCTCCACTGTGACCTTGGTCAAGGATTCGGGCGTGTAGTACGACGCGGACGTCTCGCGGTCGCGTCCCGCGAGCCGGTAGACGAACGTCCCCTTGCCGTACTTCTTCGGACCGCGCAGACCGTACTGCTCGGCGTCCTGCGCGGAATACACGACGTGCGTGTTCTCCGGGTAGTCGCTCAGCCGGTGTGCGGGGACGAGCCACGAGCCCTTCTCGGGGTCGCCGTACTGCTTGCCGCCGCTCTTGTTGCCCGGCTTGGCGACCTCGGCGAGCTCCTCTTCCGCGATCCTGCCGGTGTAGGACATCAACCCCTCGTAGACCGCACCGAGTTGGTTGATTCCCAGATTTCGGTACGAGATGAAGCCGCCCTGCCGGCCCTTCGCTCCCGCCTCCTTCATGGTGAGCAGGCGCAGTACCTGGTGCAGGGCCTCGTTGCGCAGCCGCAGGTCGAGCCATTGCGGCTGCGTCTCCTCGTCGCACTCAGGGTGGAGGACGTTGCGGCCGATGAGCGTGATGGCCTTCGGGTCGAAGAGTTCGCTGCGCAGCGCCTCGAAGCGCAGCCCGCGAAGTTCACTGCGCTCATCGGCGTCCAGGTGATCATCACGCTCGGTACCGTGCGGGCGGTGGCCGAAATTGACCTTGTTGAAGAGGACGTCGAGCGACGCGTACAGATGGAAGCCGCCCCGGCTCTCCTCATCGACCAGCTTGCGCTCGCGCGCCACCAGCTCCCGCAGCCGGGCGACCGAGTAGCCCGCCTCGTAGGTGGAGTCGTCGGCGGGCAGGATGCCGAGCTCGGGGCGGGCCTCTGCGTACAGCAGGAACAGGATGCGGTAGAGGTAGCGCAGCGACTCGCGGGTGAGTTGCTTGGCGAAGGGGCCCTGCTGCGGGTCCTCGATCTCGATCGGTTCGACGCCCGCCTCTCGCAGCCGCTCCAGGACCTCGTTGGCGATGATCTCCACGGAGCGTTGAAGCCCCTTGCGCAGGTCGGAGTTGACTCCGACGGCGTTGTCGCGCGACGCCTTGAGCAGGTCGTCGATGCGGCGGCCCTTGCCGTCCGCTCGCGGGGCGAGCATGTCGTGGGAGAAGAGTGCTGCGAGCAGTGCGAGCTCGCCGGACTTCGAGGTGTCGTTGCGGCCCAGGGCCGCGTCCAGGCTCGCGGCGATGTAGCGGCCTTCGGCCCAGGCCGTACGGTCGGCGAGCACAAGGACTCCGCCGCACAGCAGGATCACGATGCGCGGCGGCTCGCCGCCCGCCTCGTGCAGTTCGCTCTGGAACAGCCAGCCGGCCAGCTTCTCCCCGGCCGTGAGCGTGCCCTCGGCGGTCTTGAGCGGGTGCAGGACCGCCCCCGGCCCGTCGGCATCGAGGGCGTCATCCAGGCTGTCGGTCCAGCCGCAGTCGAGCGCGACGATGCCGTCGCCGTGCCAGGCGACTCGGAGCTCATACTCCCTGCCGGTGTTGTGCACGGTGAGCGTCCGGCCGGTCGGCTCCTCGTATCCCAGGGCCGCGAGGACGTCCGCGTGCCAGGCGGCGACCCGCTCGGCCCACTCACCGCCCAGGCCCTCACTCGCGCCCGCGAGCCGCGGCCGTACGGTGGCGGTGTACTCGCCACGCAGCTTCGGCAACAGTTCGCGCGGGGTGAGTCGGGAGTCGTGCGGGTCGGTCTCGCGGTTTGTCCAGAGACTGAACAGGCCCGCCTCGCCCGCCTTGCTGCGCTTGAGGGTGTTCTCCAGTTCCTCGCTGAAGTAGTGGGCTGCCAGGTATTCACCACGGTTGGCGAAGGAGTCGTAGGTGTAGCTCATCGGGCGGACTCCTCGTGGTGCGTGGTCGGGTGAAGGGGTTCGAGTACGCCGAGGACCCGCAGCATCGGGTCTCCCGCGGTACGCAGGCGTCGTACGAGATCACGGCGCCGCTCGGCGGTCTCGGACACCTCCTGCTTCCGCTTGCTGGTGCCGACCGCGAAGAGGGCGTCCTGTTCCCAGTCGCGCACCTTGTCCTCGTACGGGGCGAGGTAGGCGTCGACCTGCCGGTCGTAGTCGGCGCGGCGCTCGCGCAGATGTGCCTCGGCGGCGTCGACGGCCGGGGACACCAGCGACTGCAGGAGTTCAGGCGCGGAGGGCTTGTCACGGCCCGGCATCTCGGGGCCGACGCCGCAGGCGGCCAAGAACGCGGAGTCCATGCGCCACACGCGAGGGTCGTCCTCGGCGAGTCCGGTGACGGCCATCCATTCGACCACCGTCGGGCGGCCCGCCGCGTTGGAGTAGACGCCCTGGAGGAGGAAGACCGGCCCGGTCAGCGCGGCCGGAAGGCCGGGATCGATGGCCGCGGCCTTGGCCGCGTCGGCCCGGTAGGCGAGGACGAACGCCTCGTCGTACTTGAGCTTGGCGAGGACCTTGTCCGTCACCCAGTCCAGGACCGGGTGGATGTCGCCGACGTAGCTGACGTTGGGCCACTGCGAGGTGGGCTCGTCGCCCTTGCCCTGCTTGGCGTTGCGGGCCGCCTCCAGACGCTGGGCGGCGTACGCCTTGTCGAAGGTGATCTTCAGGGTGCCGTCGTAGCGGGGGGTGGTGAGGATCCTCTCCTGTACGAGGTACGACTTGGGCAGCTCGCGGAATCGGTACTGCAGGTCGTCGGGCGGCGTGAACTCGATGCGGCCGCCCGCCGTTTCCGGCCGCCAGTCCAGAGCGTCGCGCTCGGCTTCCGGATAGATCAGGTCCATCGCGGCGTGGAAGTAGGTCCGGGTGTCGGCGAAGACGTGCGGTACGTCGGCCTCGCGCACCGGTGCCGTGACGCTGACCGCCCGCGTTGCCATGGGATCGGTGAGGCGGGCATTGGCGTTGGCCAGGAGATCGGCGAGCACTCCGCCGGCGCTTTCCTGGGACTGCTTGATGGACCGGTCGACCGTGCTGCCTTTGATGAGATCGCGGGTGAGGCGGTCTTCTTCCTTCTTGTCGTCGTACAGGCCCGTGACCGCCTCCGCGCTTCCCTCGCCGCTCTCGATCTCGTGCGCCTGGGCCTCGCGGCGCAACAGGCGGGTGCCGACGAGCCGGTCGTCGAGGGTGAGTTGCTCGCCGGTCTCCTCGTCGCGCCGCCAGGGCACGTCGGCGGTGAGGGTGAGGGCGCGGAACTCAGGGCTGATGGCCTGTCCGTAGCGGTCGATGCGGCCGTTGCGCTGTTCGATGCGGATCAGGGACCAGGGCAGGTCGTAGTGGATCAGGTCGTGGCACTGGTGGTGCAGGTTGACGCCCTCGGAGGCGATGTCGCCGGTGAAGAGCAGTCGCACGGGTTCGTCGGCACGGCCGAAGCGGTCGATGATCTCGCGCTGCTGCTGGTCGTTGGTCGTATCGCCGTGCATGACCTCGACGCTGCCGCGGTACACCTTCCAAGGGCGGGACTCATCGGCGTCGGCCTCCTTCTCCTTGAAACCGAGTCGGGCGGGTACCTCCTGGGCGAGCCAGGTCAGGGTGGCGATCCGCTCCGAGAAGACGACGACGCGTCGCTCGGAGCGCGGGCCGACGCCAAGGTCCTTCAGGGTGCGTACGAGGGCGTCGAGTTTGGCGGAGTCGGTGTCGGTGAAGTCGGCGAGCAACGCCTCGAGTTGCGTGAGTGCGGTGCCCTCGGCCGCGAGGTCGGCGCGGCGTTCGTCGGAGTCGGCCTTGCGCTTGGGGTCGTCCAGGTAAGCGCGGCGGTTGGTGACGGACTGCTGCAGGGCCTTGTGCGAGGAGAGGAACGCCTTGAGGAAGTTGTAGGCGACCAGCGGGTCGGCGCACACCGAGGACCGGTCCGTCTCGCCCGGGGTCCATTCGGCGGCGAGCTTCTCCAGGACGGCGACCTCCTTGGGGGTCGCCGGTGCCGGGACCGGAAGCGAGGGCCCGCGCTCGGCCCATGGCTTGTCCTTGAGCCCGTCGCGCACCTCACGGTCGGTCTTCGTGCGCCGGATGTAGAGGTGGTCGAGGTCGGCGACCTTGTAGTTCTTCGGGTCGGCGATCGCTGCCGGGTCGAGCATGCTGATCAACTCGGCGAACGACTCCGCGTCGCCGTTGTGCGGGGTTGCGGAGGCCAGGATCAGCGCGTCGGTGCGCTCGGCCAGGCGGCGGGCCAGGCGGTTGTTGCGTGTCCCCTTGTTGACGAGGTTGTGCGACTCGTCGATGACCACCGCGTCCCAGGAGATGTTCTCCAGGTGGTGCGCGTACGTGGCCGACTTGAGCGTGTCGACCGAGACGATGACCCGCTTGAAGTGCGCGAAGGGGTTCCGCCCGGCCGGGATCTCCTGCTGGATGCGCTGGATGCCGGTGGAGTCGAGCCGTACGAGGGGCAGCGAGAAGCGGGTCCACAGCTCGCGCTGGAACTGCTCCAGCACGTGCGCGGGAGTGATGACGAGGATGCGCTCGCCACGGCCCCGCCGGATCAGCTCGGCCAGGGCGATGCCGATCTCGAGGGTCTTGCCGAGGCCCACCACGTCGGCGATCAGGAGGCGGGGCTGCGGGTTGCACATGGAGAGTGCCAGCTCGGCGGGGCGCAGCTGGTGCTCCTGCCGGTCCATGAGGTGCGAGCCGGACAGTGCAAGACCATGCTCGGTCTGCGGGAGAGCGGTCTTGCGGATGACCGCCTCCAGGTAGAGGCGCGCCTTTGCGTGCTTGGAGGTGTCATCGGGCACCAGCCGGGTGCGCCGCGGGTCGAGGACGTCGATCTGGTCGAGGCCCTCGTAGAACACCGCGTCGGTGCCTCGTACGAACGGGGAGACGCCGCTGACCTCGAGCATCAACCCGTCACGGGACTCGTCGACGGACTTGACCAACCACTGCTCGTCACGCACACGCACCTGGGCGCCGGGCGCGAACGCCGCCTTCGTCCCCGGCGAGGCCGCCGGGGCGGCGTCGTGCGCCTCGGGCGTCTCGGGCTGCTTCGCCGTGGTCACGTACTGCTCCTCTGGGGCTGTGGATACGCGTCGAATATGACGCTGGTGGTGCCGTACTCATGTGTACCGCCGGGCTGCGCCGGTCGGCAGCCGCCGTGACATCACGGTCGTGTCAGCGGCTCGACCAGGCCAGCTCTCGGCGCGCCGCATAGCGCTCGCGAAGCTCACTGGCGACCCGGCGTGAGGCTGGAGGTCGCCCTCTGCTCGGGGGCTCCGGGACCGACACAGCCGGCTTCTCCACCACGGGCGGCTCCGGTTCCGACTCCTCGCGCAGCTGCCGGTCCAGTTCGTCGAGGCGATCGAGCATATGCGCGTCGGGCTGCGGCAGCACCATCGTGGGATGGTCCTTGGGCGTCGTCTGCTCGATCAAGGAGCGACGGGCACGGGCCGGGCTCGTCCCCATGCTGCGCAGAAGGTCGGCGCACTGGCGCGTCACGTGTGCAAGGGAGGGGCGGCTGCCCGGCTGGTGGGCCAGCATGGATGTGACGACGGCAGCCAGCTCCTCGGGGAGTCCTGACAGGTCCGGCGTGACCTCAGGGTTGGCCACCTGGGCGGCGACGGCGGGCCACGATGCTCCGCTGTACGGGGCGTGGCCGGTGGCCGCGTAGAGCAGCACCGTGCCCAGGCCGTAGACGTCGGCCGCCGGTGTCACATCGGTCACGCCGAGTGCCTGCTCGGGCGGAATATAGGCCACCGTGCCCAGGATGGTGCCGTCCTGGGACATCGAGCCCTTCTCTGCCCCGACGAACGCGCCGAGCCCGAAGTCGATGATCACCGGGCCGAAGTCGCCCATCATGACGTTCTTGGCCGTGAGGTCGCGATGTACCAGGCCCACGGCGTGCACCGCCGCCAGCCCTTCGGCCAGGAGTGCGCCCAGGCTGGCCACATGCGGTACGGACAGCGGACCGCGGTGGTCCACGGTGTCGTACACGGAGCGGCCGGGGATGTAGTCCGTGGCCAGCCAGGGCAGGTCGGCGGTCGGGTCGGCGTCGATGAAGCGAGCGACCCGCCCCGTGCCGGTCAGGGTGCGCGCGATGGCGGCTTCCCGTTCGAAACGTGCCCGGCTGTGTGCGTTCGTGCGCTCGGGGCGGATCATCTTCACCGCGACCGGGTCACCCGCCACCGAGTACGCGAGGTAGACCTGCCCCATTCCGCCGGCGCCGAGGCTGCGCTCGACGGCGTAGGGCCCGATCCGCTCCGGATGACTCGAACCGCTCATCTGACTCCCCCCGCCGGCCGCTCGGACAGTGCGGCCTCCCCCGGTGCATACGTGCTCACCTTGGCGCAAGCATTGGACGGAGAGAGCCAGCACGGACGCATTACAACGTCAGCATACTGATCACCGCTCGGCGGCCGGGAGCAGTCTCGCGGACCTGGGACGCACGACCGGGACCTTCGGCCCTCGCCGGTTCGTGGTGCCCACGGCCGCGCCGCAGTGAGACGCATCATCCTGACGCATCCAGTTTCCGCAGCAGACCGAGCAGACCGTTGAGGAAGTCGATCTGCGCCTGACCGATCGGGTCCGGACTGAAGTGCATCAGGTCGTTGCGCAGCTCGGCGCATTGTTCGAGGGCACCGGTGAAGTGGTTCTGGTCGAGAGGGAGCCCGGCGTGTTCCCAGGCGGCCGGGTCCCTGAAGAGGTGGGGGTAGTTGCCCAGGGTGAGCGCCGTAGCGTCTTCGGCCAGGGACGCCTTCTTCTTGTTCCTCTTCGCAATGCACGCACGGATGTGCTCGATGTCGAGACGCCGGTCGACGATCCGCCGGAGTCGTTGCTCAACCTCTTCGATCAGTACGAACGGGCTGACGCGACTGCGGAACTCGCCCGCGATGTCGGACGGAGTGACGATCCCGCACACCCGGTGCGCGTCGTTCCTGACCAGTACGAAGCCGTGCTTCTCGATCAGACTGATGCAGTCGAGGAGATGTTCGGTCGCAGGGACTTCCGGAGCGGTGACGGTGGCGTCGGCGAGAGTCGCGTCGGGACTGAACATCAGCGCACCGCCGATGGATGTCCAGCTGACAGCGCCGAGCATCCGACCGTTGTCGTCGAGGACGGGCAGCTGGCTGAACTCCTTCAGCATCATCCGCGTCTGCGCGTTCGCCAGCGTGTCCGCGGGCGTGACGAAGTCGACGGGGGCATTCGCCGAGGGGAGGTTGCCGACGAGATAGGCGACAGATGGATGTCCCATGCCCCCGTCCGCGTCCGCCTCGCCGATCTCGTCCGCATCGACGGTCGGCGCTCCTACCGGAATCGCCCCCGCATCTACGTCGGCATCGCCCGCTCGCTGCCGCGGAAGATCCGTGCGCGTCGCTCCGACGACCCGCTGGACCACTCCGGACATGTCACGAGCCTCCGGCGTGCTCTCCCCGTGGGACGGCGCGCCGGCAGGCTCGCCCACCGCCTCGGCGCGAGCAAGCCGTGTGAGCAGGGTGGCTCCGTCTACGACCGGCTCTTCACCCGCCGCCACCACGGCGATGACGCTGTCGAGCGTGCCTTCCGTGAAGGGGGGAATCGACAGCAGGCCCGCGTCGTCGAGGTCGCGCTGGATCCGTGCCACGGCAGTCGGGGAACGTCGCTCCGCATCCCACAGTTCCAGGAGCTTGCGAACGGTGAGCCGGGTGGGTTCAGCCGCTTGACGGTCCTCGTCCCGAACCCTCTCGATCAACTGACGTCGGGCGACCAGGCTCGCGCCAGGCTCTCCGTCGTCCGGCCTGCCGGGGTCGGCATTTCCCTGAACCACCTCTGCGAGACGTCTCGCCGCGTCATAACGGCGCAGCTCGAAGACGGTCTGCAACGAGCCCAACGATTGCAACAGATCCGGCCGGAAGGTGTCACGCGGCAGTTCCCTGATCCTCCAGTCGACGCGACGCACATGACGCATTCCGTCCGGCTCGCCCGGCCAGAATGCGTATTCACCGGTCACAAACCCGATCGCGTACGCGCCGTCGGCTCGGGGCAGCACGACGAGGTCCCCCACGGCCATCTCATGCCGGAAGCGGAAGAGCTGGCCCGTCCAATTGCCGCGTGTGTACGCGTTTTCACCCGGATATGCAGCATCAACGACATGGCGTATCGCGCTGCGACCGGCACTGCTGGACAGATCCTCGGTGCCGGGCCAGCCGGCGATCACCAGCCCGCGCTCCAGCGCCTCCGCCTCACGCTCGCCCCGCCGCCCCGCTCTGACCACCCACGCCCGCATGCCGCCACCCCGAATCGATCTCGACTACGCGTTAGATCTTCGCGACATCCGACACACGTTCGCAAGGCAAATCCGCACTGGTGGCTCCGACAACCTTCCCGTTGCCCCATATGCCAGAAATGGCATATGGGGTGGCCCAAGACGCTGCGTACTGTCTCTGGCCCCGCAGCTCGCAACGTCACCAAAGTCGGCCGCTATAACCATCTGCGGTCAGGCCATATCGCCAGAGCCACAACCACGGGCTGCCGGTCCCCTCCGCTCCACCAAGACGCTGAGGAAACCGGAGTCACCCTGATCGGCAACTTCGAGTGCGTACCGAGTGGCTGCCACACGGTCTCCCGCCAGTTCTCGCAATCGAACCAGATCGCTTAACGCACGATTGTGACCGCAAAGCGCAGCCCGGCGCAGATGTGCCCCAGCGCCGACCAGGCACTTCCCGCAGCCGTCCCAGGGCGGTTCCACCACATCCATATGCACACCACGCACCGCTCCTCCGTTTTCGGCCAGGAAGAGTACGGAGATTTGGCGGCCACAGGACGAACTTGGGTCAGCCCAGGAAACTCAGCCGCACCTGGCGCCGCGGGTTGTCCACGTTCGTGTCGACGAGGCAGACGGACTGCCAGGTGCCCAGTTCCAGCCTGCCCGCCAGGACCGGGAGGGTCGCGTGCGGTGCGACCAGGGCGGGGAGCACATGGTCGCGGCCGTGGCCCGGGGTGCCGTGGCGGTGGTGCCAGCGGTCGTCGGCGGGGAGCAGGTCGCGCAGGAGCTCGATGAGGTCGTCGTCGCTGCCCGCGCCGGTTTCGAGGATCGCGACGCCGGCGGTGGCATGCGGCACGAAGATGTTGAGGAGACCGTCGCGGTCGGGGGCCTCGTCGCGGAGGAACGCCTCGCAGTCGCCGGTCAGGTCGTACACCGTCTGCGTGGAGCCGGTGGTGATGTCCAGGATGCTGGTCCGAAAAGCGTCTGCCATGGCCCCATCCTCGTGCATGCGCCGGTGCTCGCGCATGCGACGGCGCCCGCGCGCGTGCCCCGCCCCCCGTACGTACGCCCGTAAGACTGCCGCAACAAAGGTCCGCCCACTGAGACGGCCATTGCCCCGGCGGCACGCGGATCGCTACGTTCTCGGCATGTCTACGTCAGCCCGGCTCATCACGCGCGGTCACATCGACCTGTTGCGGGTGGCCTCCGCCGCGTGTCGTCGCGCCCGCTGACTCTTCTTCCGCATTTCTCCCCCTCTGCCTTACGTACTCCCCCTCGCGTCTCGTGCGCCGCCGTGCCCGGCCCCGGGCAGGGCCGCTGACGCGTACCCCGCCGCTGCCCCGGAGCCCTCATGAGCGTCAGCCATGCCCCGCCGGAGATCCCGCCGCCCCTTGAACGCATCACTCCCCTCGGCTCGCGCCGCTCGCGGTCGCCGCGCCGGCTGCGGCGCGCCTGGGGGCCCGTACTGCTGCTCGCGGCATGGCAGGCGGCCAGTTCCACCGGGCTGCTGCGGCCCGACGCGCTCGGGTCGCCGGGGGCGATGGCCTCGACCGCACGCGACATGCTCGCGGACGGGACGCTGCCGTCCGCGATGCTGGTCTCGGTGCAGCGCGTGGCCGTCGGGCTGGTGCTCGGCGTCGTCGTCGGGACCGGGCTCGCGCTCGTGTCCGGGCTGTCTCGGCTCGGCGAGGATCTGCTGGACGCGACCGTGCAGATGCTGCGGAGCATTCCGTGGGTCGGGGCGATCCCGCTGTTCATCATCTGGCTGGGCATCGGCGAGGCGCCGAAGGTCGCGCTGATCGCGCTCGGGGTCGCCTTCCACCTCTATCTCAACGTCTACGCGGGGATTCGTGGGGTCGATCCGCACCTCGTGGAGGCGGGCGGTTCGCTGGGGCTCGGCCGGTGGGGGCTGATCCGGCATGTCGTGCTGCCGGGCGCGCTGCCAGGGGCCATGACCGGACTGCGCTACGCGCTCGCCACCGCCTGGCTGGCGCTGGTCTTCGGCGAGCAGATCAACGCCGACGACGGCATCGGGTTCCTGATGAACCAGGCGCGGGAGTTTCTGCGCACCGACGTGATCGTGGTGTGTCTCGTGGTCTACGCCGTGCTCGGCCTCGTCGCCGATGTCATCGTCCGCTTCCTCGAAAGGCTGCTGCTGCAATGGCGACCGACCTTCACGGGCCAGTGAGCCCTTCCGCCGACGGCGCGCCCGGCGTCGGTTCCGCCGACGGCCCCGCGGCCGTCCGGGTATCGGGGCTGACCCGGTCCTTCGGCGACCGCGCCGTCATCGACCAGCTTGAACTGTCCATCGAGAAGGGCGAGTTCGTCGCACTGCTCGGCCGCAGCGGCTGCGGCAAGTCGACGCTGCTGCGGGTGCTGGCCGGGCTGGACCGGGAGATCGAGGGCGAGGTGCTCGTACCGCACCGCAGGGCCGTCGCCTTTCAGGCACCCCGGCTGATGCCGTGGAAGCGGGTGTGGCGCAATGTGCTGCTGGGGCTGCCCGGCCGGCCGGACCGCGAGCGCGCCGAGCAGGCCCTGACGGAGGTCGGCCTCGGCCACCGGACCGACGCCTGGCCCGCGACGCTCTCCGGCGGCGAGGCACAGCGCGCCTCCCTCGCGCGGGCGCTCGTACGGGAGCCCGATCTGCTCCTCCTCGACGAGCCGTTCGGCGCCCTGGACGCGCTGACCCGCATCACGGCGCAGCGGCTGGTGGCGGAGTTGTGGCAGCGGCGCGGCTGCGCGGTGCTGCTGGTCACGCACGACGTCGAGGAGGCGCTGCTGCTCGCCGACCGGGTGCTGGTGATGGACCGGGGCGTGATCGCGTACGAGCGGACGGTCGAGCTGGAGCGCCCGCGCGACGTCGCCGGCCCGGCCTTCGCCACCCTGCGCACCGAACTCCTCGGGCGGCTGGGCGTGGCGGGGACGGGAGAGGGCTCCCGCGACACGCCGAACACGTCGAACGCGCCGGACACGCCGAACAGGTCGAATACGCCGGACGCGCGGGACACGCGGGATGCTCCCAACGCTCCCGGTACACCGGTCGATCCGTCCCCCGGCGACTCACCCGGCCCGCCCCACACCGCTCCCGGCCCGGTGCCCGCGCCCGTATCCGCGTGACGGCGACAGCGGCTGCCCCGCCTCCCCCACGAAATACAACGACGATCGGACCTGCGACATGAGACGGCCCCCGCGCCCCTCCCCTCTGCCCTTCCTCCTGCTTCCCCTCCTGGCGCTCGCCCTGACCGCCTGCGGCGGTTCCTCCGCCGCCGACGTGGGCGGCCGGACCGACGGCAAGGGGCCGATGACGCTGAACGTCGGTGACCAGAGGGGCGGTTCGGAGGCTGTGCTGCGGGCCGCCGGGGAGCTGGACGGCCTGACGTACAAGATCAAGTGGTCGACGTTCACGTCCGGGCCGCCGCTGCTGGAGTCGGTCAACGCCGGGGCGGTGGACGTCGGCGGGGTCGGCAACACGCCGCCCGTCTTCGCCGCCGCCGCGAAGTCGAAGATCAAGATCGTGGCGGCCACGCACGGGTCGGCGGCGGCCGACGCGATCCTGGTCCGCTCGGACTCGCCGCTGAAGCGGACCGCTGACCTGCGGGGCAGGTCCATCGCGGTGGCGCAGGGCAGTTCCGCGCACTACCAGCTCGTGGTGTCGCTGGCGAAGGCCGGGCTGTCGCCGAAGGACGTACGGCTGAGCCTGCTCCAGCCGGCCGACGCGCTGGCCGCGTTCAGCCGCGGCAAGGTGGACGCCTGGGCGGTCTGGGACCCGTACACCTCGCAGGCGCTGCGCAACGCCGGCGCCCGTACGCTCACGACCGGGCAAGGCGTGGTCAACGGCCTGAGCTTCCAGGTCGCCGCGCCGGGCGCGCTCGCGGACGGCAAGAAGTCGGCGGCGGTCAAGGACTATGTCGAGCGGCTGCGCCGGGCGCAGGACTGGGTGCACCGGCACCCGGAGGATTGGGCCGAGGTGTGGGCGAAGGACACCGGGCTGCCGTACGACGTGGCGCTGGACGCCGTGCGGCGCAGCGCGGGCACGCGGGTTCCGGTGGCCGTGGACGATGCGGCCGTCGCCGCCGAACAGAAGATCGTCGACACCTTCGCGCGGCTCGGGCTCATCCCCCGCGCGTACCGCTTCGCGGACTTCGTGGACCGCGGGTTCAACGGTTCCCTGCCGCCGTCCACCACCGCGCCGCGCACCTATGGAAAGGCTTCCTGATGTCCGTACACCTGCACTGGTTCCTGCCGACGGGCGGCGACGGCCGTACGCTCGTGGACCGCCACGCCTATACGGACGGCGGCATCAAGCGCTCGCGCATCACGCCGGTGAGCGGGGTGCGCGCGCCCGACATCGACTATCTGACGCAGATCGCCAAGGCGGCCGAGCAGCTGGGGTTCGAGGCGGTGCTGACGCCGACGGGCACGTGGTGCGAGGACGCGTGGCTGACGACGGTGGCGCTCTCGCAGCACACGGAGCGGCTGAAGTTCCTGGTGGCGTTCCGGCCGGGGGTGATCTCGCCGGTGCTGGCGGCGCAGATGGCGGCCACGTATCAGCGCATCACGCGCGGCAGGCTGCTGCTGAACGTGGTGACGGGCGGCGACTCCACCGAGCAGCGGCGCTTCGGCGACCACGTGGACCACGACCGGCGCTACGCGCGGACCGCCGAGTTCCTGGAGGTCGTACGCGGGGTGTGGGGCGGTACGCCCTTCGACTTCGACGGTGAGCACTACCAGGTCAGCGGGGGCCTCACGGCGCTGCCGCCCGATCCGCTGCCGGAGATCTTCTTCGGCGGGTCCTCGGCCGCGGCGGGCCCGGTCGCCGCCCGGCACGCCGATGTCTATCTGACGTGGGGCGAACCGCCGGAGCAGGTGAAGCGGAAGATCGACTGGATCGGCGGACTCGCGGAGCGCGAAGGCCGTACGGTGCGCTTCGGCATCAGACTGCACGTGATCTCGCGGGACTCCTCGCGCGAGGCATGGGCGACGGCCGACCGGCTGCTGGACGACCTCGACGACGACACGGTGCGCGCCGCGCAGCAGGCCCTGGGCAAGAGCGAGTCGGTGGGGCAGCAGCGGATGCTGGCGCTGCACGGCGGCGAGCGCGACAAGCTGGAGATCTCGCCGAACCTGTGGGCGGGCATCGGCCTGGTACGGGGCGGCGCGGGCACGGCCCTGGTCGGCTCCCACGCCGAGGTCGCGGACCGGATCGAGGAGTACCACGCGCTGGGTATCGAGCACTTCGTGCTCTCGGGCTACCCGCACCTGGAAGAGGCGTACTGGTTCGGCGAGGGCGTGACCCCGGAACTGGCGGCCCGCGGCCTCCTGCCACGGCTCCCGGCGTCGCCCCTGGCAGGCGTCCCCGCAGCCAATGGCCGTCCGGCCTCGGCTCCTGGGGGCGCGCCGCTGCTGCTCTCGGGCGGGCGGTAGGGACGGGCGGGCACCTGGCGGCCCGGCCGGGCCGGTGCCGGCGTGCCCGTCGCTAGAGCTCGTGGTCCCGGGCCAGCTCCTCCCAGGGAAGGCCGCGCAGCACAAGGTCGGCGTCGTCGCCCGACGGAACGTCCAAGCCGGTCTGGAACCAGATCACGGTGAGAGCGGAACGGTGCAGCACCGGGTCGAGTTCAGGGGCGATCGCCGTCGAGCGGAAGGCGCCGACGCAGGCCACGGGAGGGAGTACCTCAACGGGGCCGAAGTGGCCGGCAGTCCTGTCCGGGTACTCAAGGGAAGGGGGAACCAGATGGATCGGCGTGGTGGGAAACGCACGTTCAGCCTGCCGCTGGAGGCTCCCGACCACCATGTTGTTGACGAGCTTGCACGGGTAGCCCTCCAGCATCCCTCCGTAGGTCGAGGTCATGCGCAGGTCGGTGAGTTCCACCGAACGTCCGGACGAGAAGGCTATGCAGCTCAGTGACATGCCGACACCTTAAGTGGCCGCGCCGCCGCATGGTCGACGGCACTGCCCGTACCGGCTCGCCCGCCGGATCGTGTACCGCACGGTGGCCCCCCACGGCCGGCCCACCACCGCCGGCGGGCTGCCGGCCCTCCCCCGGAGCGGCGAACGACGCCTGCGGTCCGTGTCCTTCACGCACGGCACCGAACTGGCCGAGAAAGCCGTCGCCTCCGTCTCGACCAAGGTCTGAGCGCAGGCCCCCGCCCTGACCTACGCGTCCGCCGGAATCGCCCTCACGCTCGCAGTCTCAGGCAGGGCGCGCTGCCGGCCGGGCCCGCGCGCGTACGGCGGGACGCGCGCGTACGGCGGGACGTGCGCGTATGGGGGGGCTGGTGCGTACAGGGGGCTGGTGCGTACGGGGAGGGCGTGTGTGTACGGGCGCCCGGAGGCGGGTTCGGCTTGCCGATGTCACAGTGGGGCGTCGGGGGCGGGTTGGGCGCCGTTGTGGCCGCCGTCGCCTTGCCGGGCGGGAGGCAGTGTCAGTCTGGGCAGGGTGTAGCCGACCAGCGGCCCTATGCCGGCGGCGAAGAGGACGGTGGCCACGCCCACGCTGCCGCCCAGCAGCCAGCCGACGGCGAGCACGCTCGCCTCTATCCCGGCGCGGGCCGCGATCAGCGGGATGCCGCGGCGCGCGAGCCCGGTCATCAGCCCGTCGCGAGGACCGGGTCCCCATCCGGCTCCGACATACAGTCCCGTGGCGACGGCGATGCCGGTCACGGCCAGGACCACGAACGCGACGCGCACGCCCCAGTGTTCAGGCGCGGGGATCCAGTCGATGCCCAGGTCTACGAACGGGCCCACCATCAGCGCGTTCGCGGCCGTGCCCAGTCCGGGCCGCTGGCGCAGCGGCACCCACAGCGCCAGCAGGGCCAGCGAGACGGCGACGGTGGTCTGGCCCAGCGTGAACCCGGTGACCCGCGCGAGACCTTGCGAGAACACGGTCCACGGATCGGTGCCGAGGCGGGCTTTCACCAGCACCGCCTGGCTCATCCCGTACAGCGCCAGACCCACCGCTATCCGCAGCGAGCGCTGCCCGGGACGGTCGTCAAGACGCGCCATGGCCGTGAGCGGCAGACGCCAGGAGCGCATCGGCGGCGCGCGCCGCCGCGGTCGTGGCCGCGCTCGCCTCGCCGGGGCCGTGTACGAGGACCCGCGCGGCGACTCCGTCGATCAGCAGCAGCAGTTGCGAGGCGAGTTCGTCCGGGCGGTCGTACCCGGCCTCCACGCACAGTTCCCGCAGCACGTGCAGCAGCCACTGCTTCTCGGTCCGTACGGCGGCGGTCACCGCGTCGTCCGCGGCGGACTCGGCGGCGGCGTTGAGGAAGGCGCAGCCCCGGCCGTTGCCGTGCTCGTACGAGGACGCGAGCCAGTCGAACAGGGCGGTCAGGCGCGGCGTTCCGGGCTCCTCGTCCGCCAGGCGTACGGCGAGGTCGGCCGCGATGCGCTGCTGTCGCGCCTCCAACGCGCCGACCGCGAGCGCCGACTTGGAGGCGAAATGCGCGTACACGGTCGGCTTGGTCGCCTTGGCCGCTCGGGCGACGGTGTCGATGTTCGTCCCGGTGATGCCCTGCTCGTAGAAGACCTGCTCGGCGGCGGCCAGCAGACGAGCGCGTGAGGTCGTTTTCCGCTGCATTATTTTAACTTACCAGATAGTTAAATTAGACCTTGGCGGATCCACTATTCACTGGAAGGGACTCGTCGGCCAAGTGCGCTCCGCCCGGCGGGCTCAGGCGTAGGCGTCCTCGACGGCGACTCGGCGCACCGTGCGCAGCGTTGACCGGAGGCTGTCCAGATCGGTCGAGCCCAGAGCGAGGCGGAGCGCCTGCGGCGTGTGCGCCGAGGTGGTGAACGGCTCCGCCGTGGAGACCGAGATGTGCCGGCGCGCGAGGGTGGCGGTCAGGCGGTCGGCGCGCGCGTCGTCGGGCAGTGGCAGCCAGGTGAAGTACGACGAGGGGTGGCCGATGAGCGGGAGGCCCGCCAACTCCTCTCTTACGACTGTCTGGCGCGCCTTGGCGTCGTCCCGTTTCCGCGCTTCCAAGTGGTTCACCGTGCCGTCGTCGAGCCAGCGGCAGGCGATGGCCGTGGTGAGGGCCGGGGTGTTCCAAGTGGTCGCCCGGATGGCGCGTTCGAACGCGGGCACCGCGGGCGGCGGGGCGAGGACGAAGCCGACCCGCAGGCCGGTGGCGATGCTCTTGGACAGTCCCGAGACGTAGACGGTGATGTCCGGCGCGGTGGCGGCCAGAGGCGGTGGCGGGTCCTCGGCCAGGTAGGCGTATGAGGCGTCCTCGATGATGAGCAGACCGTGCTGTCGAGCGATCCCGATCAGGCGGGCGCGGTCGGTTGTCGGCATGACCCAGCCCAGCGGGTTGTGCAGGGTGGGCATGGTGTAGATCGCACGCACCGGGCGGGTCGCGCACAGGTGCTCCAGGGCATCGAGATCCGGCCCGTCGGCGGTGGTGGGGATGGGCTCCAGGTCGAGATGGAAGGCGTGCGCGAGCACCTTGAAACCCGGGTAGGTGAGCGCGTCGACCGCGACGACGTCGCCGACGTTCAGCGTGGCCATGATGGTGATGGCCAGGCCGTGCTGGGCGCCGTTGGCGATGAGGATCCGTTCCGCGTCGGCGGTGATTCCCCGGCGTCCGAGGTGTCGCGCGATGGACGCCCTGTCCTGCGGACGGCCTCGATGCGGCTGGTAGCGCAGCAGCGAGTCGAGATCGCCGGAGGTGGCCACCTCCCGCAGGGCCTGCCGCAGGAGATCGGCCTGACCGGGCAGCGACGGGTAGTTGAAGTTGAGGTCGACCGCGTCCGCGGCGACGGCCTGCTGGTCGATGCCGTGACCGGCGGGGACCGCGATGTCCCGCACGAACGTGCCGCGGCCCTGCTCCCGGCTCACCAGGCCCATCGCTTCCAGTTCGGCGTACACCCGGGTCGCGGTCACCACGGCGATGCCCTCGCGGGCGGCGAGAGCGCGGTGCGTCGGCAGCCGCGCACCTGCGGCGAGTCGCCCGGCCCGGATGTCGGACGCGAGCGCGTCGACCAGCTTCTTATATCGCGAGGCTGCCATGCGCCGGATTGTATCCATGACAATTCTTTGACTGTCCTGTTCCCGGGTCCTTACCGTCGAGCCCTGCTCCTCCCCCGTCGAGCCCCGCGCCTCGCCTTCGAGCCCAACTCGTCACCGCCGAGCCCCGCTCCTCACCTCCGAGCCCTACTCGCCACCGCCGAGCACCGCGCCTCACCTCCGAGCCCAACTCGCCACCGCCGAGCCCTACTCGCCATCAGCAAGCCCCACTCACCCGGAAAGGACAGCCGTCATGCACATCGCCATCCTCACCTTCGAGGGCTACAACGAGCTCGACTCCCTGATCGCGCTCGGTGTGCTCAACCGCGTCAAGACCGATGACTGGCGCGTCACCATCGCGACGCCCAGCCCCAAGGTGACGTCGATGAACGGGGTGGTCATCGAGCAGATGTCCACCCTTGAGGAGGCGTGCGCCGCTGACGCCGTCATCGTCGGCAGCGGCATCGCCACCCGCGAGGTCACCGAAGACCCGGCGATCATGAACGTCCTGCGCGGCCTGGACCCCTCGCGCCAGCTCATCGCGGCGCAGTGCTCCGGCGCGCTCGTACTGGCCAGGCTCGGCCTGCTCGACTCCGTCCCCGCGTGCACCGACCTGACCACGAAGCCCTGGGTCGTCGCCGCGGGCGTCGAGGTCCTCAACCAGCCCTTCTACGCCGAGGACAACATCGCCACCGCAGGCGGCTGCCTGGCCTCGCACTACCTCGCTGCCTGGATCATCGCCCGCCTTGAGGGCAATGACGCAGCCGAAGGCGCGCTGCACTATGTCGCCCCGGTCGGCGAGAAGGAGGAGTACGTCGAGCGCGCCTGGCGCAACATCACCCCCTACCTGCCCGCTCCCGCACCAGCGCTCGCCTGACCACCCCCACGACCGAGCTCGGGCCGGGCGCGTCACGCCGGGAAGGAATCGACCCCCTCCACCGTTAGTAGAAACATGAACAACCCCGAGGCGCGCGAAGTCGACGTCGTCGTCATAGGCGCCGGCCAGGCCGGCCTGTCCAGCGCCTACCACCTGCGACGCGCCGGCTACCGGCCCGGCCACGGCTTCGTCGTGCTGGATCACGCGCCGCACCCCGGCGGCGCCTGGCAGTTCCGGTGGCCCTCGCTCACGTACGGCAAAGTGCACGGAATGTACGCGCTGCCCGGTATGGAACTGACCGGGGCCGATCCCTCGCGGCCGTCCTCCGAGGTGATCGGGGAGTACTTCACGGCGTATGAGCGCGCCTTCGCCCTGCGGGTTCACCGGCCGGTGGACGTGGCGGAGGTGCACGACGGCGAGGGCGGGCGGTTGCTCGTACGGGCTTCGGACGGCGACTGGTCGGCGCGTGCCCTGATCAACGCGACCGGCACCTGGGACCGGCCCTTCTGGCCGCGCTATCCCGGTCAGGAGACGTTCCGGGGGCGTCAGCTGCACACTGCGAACTATCCGGGGCCGCAGGAGTTCGCAGGTCAGCGCGTGCTCGTCGTGGGCGGCGGGGCGTCCGGGACACAGCATCTGATGGAGATCGCGGAGGTGGCGGCCAGTACGACGTGGGTGACGCGGCGAGAGCCCGTCTTCCGTGAGGGGCCGTTCGACGAGCAAGCCGGCCGGGAAGCGGTGGCGCTCGTCGAGGAGCGCGTACGGCAGGGGCTGCCGCCGCGGAGCGTCGTCTCGGTGACCGGTCTGCCCCTGACGGACGCGGTGCGGCGAGCCCGGGAACAGGGCGTACTGGACCGGCAGCCGATGTTCGACCGCATCACGCCGACCGGGGTGGCCTGGGACGACGGCGCGCGAGGGCGAGCGCCCCGGACCGTGGACGTCGACGTCATCGTCTGGGCCACCGGGTTCCGCCCCGCCATCGACCACCTCGCCCCCCTCAAGCTGCGCGAGAGCGGCGGCGGGATCAGGGTCGAGGGGACCCGCGCGGTGCGCGACGCGCGTGTGCATCTGGTGGGGTATGGCCCGTCGGCGAGCACGATCGGGGCGAACCGGGCGGGCCGAATGGCCGTACGCGACATCCGCGAACTGCTCTCGCGCGAACCGGCGACGGCGACAGCCACGGTGGCGACTGCGACGGCTAATACGGCTACGGCGACGATGGCCGCCACCGCCTGAACCGCCTGGCGGACGGCTCGTACCGACCCCGGTGGAGGGTGCGTTCCGTCCCCAAGTCGACGGCTCGCACCGTCCCCCAGTCGCCGGTCAGACGCCTCCCGACACTATGAGCAAGGCGTGACAGACATCGGATGAATCCTTCACAGCCATAGGCCCCTGGGGCAGTATGGCCGCAGGCTCGAAGGAGGTTCCGTGCGCGTCGCGCTCTTTGTCACCTGCGTCAACGACACTCTCTATCCGCACACCGGGCAGGCCGTCGTCACCCTGCTGGAGCGGCTCGGCGTCGAGGTGGACTTTCCGCCCGCGCAGACGTGCTGCGGGCAGCCGCAGTTCAACACGGGGTACCGGCACGAGACCGAGCCGCTGGTGCGCCGCTATGCCGCGGCCTTCCGGGAGTACGACTACGTGGTCACGCCGTCCGGTTCGTGCGCCGCGATGGTCCGCGACAACTACCCGCGGATCGGCGCGAAGGCGTCCGCCGAGGGGCGGGGCGAGGAGCTGACCGAGGCCGCGGCCAGCGCGGTGCCGAAGACGTACGAGCTGACGGAGTTCCTCGTGGACGTGCTGGGTGTGACGGACGTCGGCGCGTACTACCCGCACACCGTCACCTACCACCCGACCTGCCACGGGCTGCGGATGCTCGGCCTCGGCGACCGGCCGCGGCGGCTGCTGGAGCACGTCAAGGGCATCGAGCTGCGCGAGCTGGCGGGCGCGGACGAGTGCTGCGGCTTCGGCGGCACGTTCGCCGTCAAGAACGCCGCCGTCTCGGCCGCGATGGGGGCCGACAAGGCGCGCGCCATCGTGGACACCGGGGCCGAGGCCATCTGCACCGTCGACAACTCCTGCCTCATGCACATCGGCGGCACCCTGGCCCGGCAGGGCGCGGCGGCCCGGCCCGTACACATCGCCGAGATCCTGGCCGCCACAGAAGGCGCCGCGGAAGACACCGCGGAGGGCTCCCCGCCGTCCGCCGCTCCCGCCGCCGAAAGGAGCCCGCGGTGACCCGTACGTACCTCGGCATGCCCGGCAGCCACCCCGCCGCCTCCCGCGCGCCGTTCCCCGAGGCCGCGGCGGCGTCCACCCAGGACGCCCAGCTCCGCGGCAACCTCCGGCACGCCACCCACACCATCCGCGCCAAGCGCGCCAAGGCCGTCGCGGAACTCGACGACTGGGGCGCGCTGCGCGCCGCCGGAGCCGCCGTCAAGGACCGGACGCTCCGTCACCTCGACCACTATCTGGAGCAGTTGGAGGAGTCCGTCACCCGCGCCGGGGGCACCGTGCACTGGGCGGCGGACGCGGACGAGGCGAACCGCATCGTCACCCGGCTCGTGCGGGAGACCGGCGAGCGCGAGGTCGTCAAGGTCAAGTCGATGGCGACGCAGGAGATCGGGCTCAACGAGGCGCTGGCCGAGGCCGGGATCAGCGCGTACGAGACCGACCTCGCGGAGCTCATCGTGCAGCTCGGCGACGACCTGCCGTCGCACATCCTGGTCCCGGCGATCCACCGCAACCGCGGCGAGATTCGCGACATCTTCCGCGAGAAGATGGCCGCCTGGGGCCGCCCCGCGCCGGACGCCCTCACCGACGACCCGCGCGAGCTCGCGGAGGCGGCGCGGCTGCATCTGCGCGAGAAGTTCCTGAACGCCAAGGTGGGAATCTCGGGCGCGAACTTCATGGTGGCCGAGACGGGCACGCTGGTCGTCGTCGAGTCCGAGGGCAACGGGCGGATGTGCCTGACCCTCCCCGAGACGCTCATCTCGGTGGTCGGCATCGAGAAGACCGTGCCGACGTGGCAGGACCTGGAGGTGTTCCTCCAACTGCTGCCCCGCTCCTCGACGGCCGAGCGGATGAACCCCTACACCTCCACCTGGACCGGCACCGCCGACGGCGACGGCCCGCGGAACTTCCACCTCGTGCTGCTCGACAACGGCCGTACCGACACGCTCGCCGACCGGGTCGGCCGACAGGCGCTGCGCTGCATCCGCTGCTCGGCCTGTCTCAATGTGTGCCCGGTCTACGAGCGGGCCGGCGGCCACGCGTACGGGTCGGCGTACCCCGGCCCGAT
Organism: Streptomyces sp. NPDC050617; assembly: GCF_040654795.1. Taxonomy (NCBI): domain Bacteria; kingdom Bacillati; phylum Actinomycetota; class Actinomycetes; order Kitasatosporales; family Streptomycetaceae; genus Streptomyces; species Streptomyces sp. NPDC050617. The sequence continues at coordinate 326,446 of NZ_JBFAIS010000006.1, forward strand.
CGGCGCGATCCTCACCCCGCAACTGCGCGGCGTCAGCGGCTCGCTGGAGGCGTCGCTGCCGTACGCGTCCTCGCTGTGCGGCGCGTGCTACGAGGTGTGCCCGGTCGCCATCGACATCCCGGAGGTGCTGGTCCACCTGCGGGAGCGGGTCGTCGAGGGCGGCGAGGTGACGCTCCGCGGCTCGAAGGCGGTGATCAAACCGGCGAAGGGCCACGCCGCCGAACGGGCCGCGATGCGGGCCTCCCGCTGGGCGCTCGACCATCCCGGCGCGCTCCGGCGCGGCCAGCGGCTCGCGTCCCGTACCCGCCGGCTGCATCCCAAGCGGCTGCCCGGCCCCGGCCGCGCCTGGTCGGACACGCGCGAGCTGCCCGAGGTGCCTGCGGAGTCGTTCCGTGACTGGTGGGCCCGTACGCGCGGCGAGAGGGGCACGAAGTGAGCAGCAGGGAACGGGTGCTGGGGCGCGTACGACGCGCGCTCGCGGACGTGCCGCGCGACGAGCGGCCCGAGGACCATCCGGTGGCGCGCGACTACCGGCGGACGCACGGCGACCGTACGCACGCCGAGCGGGTCGATCTGCTCGCCGAGAACCTGGCGGAGTACCGCGCCGACGTGCACCGCTGCGCGCCCTCCGAGCTGCCGGAGACGATCGCGCGGCTGCTGGGCGAGCACGGTTCGCGCAGCGTCGTCGTGCCCGCCGGGCTGCCGCCGGAGTGGCTCGCGGAGGCGGACGCCGAGCGCGTGCCCGACGCGGCCGGTGACACGGCGCGCGACCTGGACGCGGTGGACAGCGTCGTCACGGGGTGCGCGGTCGCGATCGCCGAGACCGGCACCATCGTCCTCGACGCGGGGCCGGACCAGGGGCGCCGCCGGATCACGCTCGTGCCCGACCACCACATCTGCGTGGTACGGGCGCGGGAGCACGTCGTGGACTCGGTGGTGCAGGGGCTGGAACGGCTGGACCCGGCGCACCCGCTGACCTGGATCTCGGGGCCGTCGGCGACGAGCGACATCGAGCTGGACCGGGTGGAGGGCGTGCACGGGCCGCGCACCCTCGAAGTGATCATCGTGGAGGACGAGGCCGACGATCAGGGCTGACGTGCTCGGCCGGCCGGTTCCGTTTCCCGGGCTTCCTGCCTTCCGGGTCAGCCGACGACAGCCGCCTCGATGCCCGCTCCGCTCGCGATCAGGTACTCGTCCGCTCCCGGCGCGGCGGCCGTCTGGAGGCCGAGCGGCAGCCCGTCGGCGGTCCGGTCGGCGGGCACGGTCAGGGCAGGCGCTCCGGCGTAGCTCCACGGCAAGTTCATGATCGCGTTGCCGGTGGTGGCGATTCCGCGCGGCGCTGGTCCGGGAGCCGCGGGCATGATCCACAGGTCGATGCCCGCCTCTTCCATCGTGCGGGACAGGCGGGCGCGGAACTCCCCCCGGAACCGCAGCGCGCCCTCGTAGTCCGCCCGCGCGATGCCATGCCCCTGCCGGATGGCGGCGACCGTCTCCTCGCGGTAGTACCGCTCGTGGCGCGAGAACCAGTCGGCGTGGGCGCGGGCCACCTCGTAGCGGTTGACGAGGAACTGCTGCCGGACGATCTCCTCGTAATCCTCCATGAACGGGACCCGGAGGACCGGGAATCCGGCACTGACCAGCCGCTCCACCTGCTGTGCGAAGGCGGTCAGCGCCTCGTCGCCGGCGCGCCGGAGGTACGGGCCGTCCGGAACGCCGAGCACCGGCCGCCGGCCAGCGGACCCCCGGGCGACAGCGCCCCGGCCGACCGGCCGTCGATCGGCTGGCCCCCGGTCGTACGCGCCCGCCGCCCGCCAGCCGTCGCAGAGCACGGCGGCGGCCCGCGCCGCCCCCGCCACGTCGGGCGCGAAGACGCCGACCGCGTCCAGCGTGGGCGCGTTGTCGATAACTCCGGCGGTGGGGATGCGGCCGTGGGTGGGCTTGTAGCCGACCACTCCGCAGAAGGCCGCGGGGCGGATCACGGAGCCGACCGTCTGCGTGCCGATCGCCAGCTCCACCATGCCCGCCGCGACGGCGGCGGCCGAGCCGCTGCTGGAGCCGCCGGGCGTGTGCTCCAGGTTGCGCGGGTTGCGGGTGGGCCCCGGCGCGGTGACGGCGAACTCCGCCGTCACCGTCTTCCCGGCCACCAGCGCACCCGCCGCCCGCAACCGGTCGACCACCGCGGCCTGCGGGCCGTACAGGACCTCGGCGGGTACCTCGGACCCGGCGCGGGTGGGCAGGCCGTCGACGCGGACGATGTCCTTCACCCCGACCGCTACGCCGTACAGCGGAGGTTCGGCGGAGCCATCGGGGTGGCGCGCGGCCGTCTCGGCGGCCTCGGCGCGCAGCCGCTCGCGGCGGCCGGGCTCGGCGACGAAGGCCCGTACGTGCGCGTCCAGCCGCTCTATCCGGTCGCAGAGCCGGTCCGTGTCCGGCATCGGATTTCTCATGCTCACCGAGGTTACGGGGGTGTGCACGGGTACAGACAGGGGCTTCGGGCGGTGGCAGGATGCGGCACAACTCACTGATCATGTGGGACTGTTCGCCGATCGCAGCATGGAGGCGTCGTGTTCACCCGCTCAGCGCTGTCCGCCCTCGCCGCCGCCGCCGCCCTCGCCCTGCTGGTGGGCTGTACCAGCACCAAGGTCTCCGGATCGGACGGCTCGGAGCTGAGCCTGGTCGACAAGGGGAAGCTGAAAACCTGCACCCATCTGCCCTACGAGCCGTTCCAGGTCCGCAAGAACAACAAGATCGTGGGCTTCGATGTGGATCTGATGGACCTGGTCGCGGAGGACCTCAAGGTGAAGCAGGAGATCGTGGACACGCCCTTCGAGGGCATTCAGACCGGTGAGGATCTCAATACCCGGAAGTGCGATATCGCCGCGGCCGGAATGACGATCACGCCGGTGCGCGAGAAGAATCTGGACTTCACGGACAGCTATTTCGAGGCGACGCAGGCCCTGCTCGCCAAGAAGGGCGCGCCCTACCGCAGCCTCGGCGATCTCAAGGGAAAGCGGCTGGGCGTCCAGCAGGGCACGACGGGCGAGGTGTACGGGCGGAAGCACGCGCCGGGGGCCACCAAGGTCCAGTTCGAGGACCTGGCCCTGCTGCTCACGAACCTCAAGACCGGGCAGCTCGACGCGGTGGTCCACGACAACGGCGTCCTCCTGGACTACGCGAAGAAGAACCCGGAGCTGGCGGTGGTCGCCGAATTCCGTACGGGCGAGCAGTACGGCTTCGGCGTGCAGACCGGCAACGACGCGTTGCGCGAGGAGGTCAACAAGGTGCTCAAGAAGGCCAGGGCGGGCGGTCGCTACGACCGGATCTACCGCAAATGGTTCTCCACCTCCCCCGAGAAGTGAGGTGACTTCCCCTCATGGCCATGTCCCGCAGAAAGCGGTCCCGCGCGATACGCGCCGTCCAGTACGCCGTGCTCGTCGCCGTCCTGCTCACCCTGGTCTTCGCCGCCGACTGGGGAGAGATCCGGCGCGCCTTCTTCGACGGCGGGGTCGCGAAGGCCCAGTTCCCCGACATCATCACCACCGCACTGGTCAACACCGTCATCTACACCCTGCTCGGCTTCGGCTTCGGGCTGGCTCTCGGGCTCCTGCTGGCTCTTATGCGGCTCTCGGAGGTGCCGCCCTATCGCTGGCTGGCCGTCGCCTATATCGAGTTCTTCCGCGGCATTCCCACACTGCTGGTCTTCATCGCCCTGGGATTCGGTGTTCCGCTCGCCTTCCAGGTGGCCATCAATCAGTACGCGACGGTGATGCTGGCTCTCGGCCTGGTCGGCGCGGCCTATATGGCGGAGACGATACGGGCGGGGATCCAGGCGGTGCCCAAGGGGCAGACGGAGGCGGCGCGTTCGCTGGGCATGTCGCAGAGCCGGGCCATGGTGTCGATCGTGATTCCGCAGGCATTCCGGATCGTGTTGCCGCCGCTGACCAATGAGCTGATCCTGCTGACGAAGGATTCCTCGCTGGTGTATTTGCTGGGTCTCTCGCTCGACCAGTACGAACTGTCCAAGTTCGGCCGGGACGCCCTCAATCAGAACCGCAGCCTCACCCCGATCCTGATCGCGGGGCTCTGCTATCTGGTCATCACGCTGCCGCTCGGCCATCTCGTGCGGCGGCTCGAAGCCCGTACGGCGAGGGCGAGGTGAGCGGCATGGAAAACGGCATGGCAAGCGGCGTGGAAAGCGGTGGGGCGAGCGGCGTGGAGAGCAGTGGCATGAGCGGCACGGCGAGCGGCGAGGCGGGCACGGCGATCGAGGTCCGGGGGCTGCGCAAGTCGTTCGGCGATCTGGAGGTGCTGCGCGGCATCGACTTCCGGGTGGCGCGCGGCGAGGTGGTGTGCGTGATCGGGCCGTCCGGGTCCGGCAAGTCGACGCTGCTGCGGTGCGTGAATCTCCTGGAGGAGCCGACGTCCGGGTCGGTGACGGTGGCCGGCGTCGAGATCACCGATCCGGAGGTGGACATCGACCGGGTGCGGCGGCGCATCGGCATGGTCTTCCAGTCGTTCAACCTCTTCCCGCATCTGTCGGCCCTGGGCAATCTGACCATCGCCCAGCGGCGGGTGCTGCGCCGCGACAAGGCGGAGGCGGAGCGGGTGGCGCGGGAGCGGCTGGGGCGGGTGGGGCTCACGGACAAGGAGTCCTCGTATCCGGCGCAGCTCTCCGGCGGCCAGCAGCAGCGGGTGGCCATCGCTCGGGCGCTGGCCATGGACCCCGAGCTGATGCTGTTCGACGAGCCGACGTCGGCGCTCGATCCGGAGCTGGTGGGCGAGGTGCTCGCGGTGATGCGCTCGCTCGCCGACGAGGGCATGACGATGCTCGTGGTCACGCACGAGATGAGTTTCGCGCGGGAGGTCGCGGACCGGGTGGTGTTCATGGACGGCGGCGTGATCGTCGAGGAGGGCACGCCGGAGCAGGTCGTGGGCGATCCCCGGCACGCCCGTACGCGGTCCTTCCTCGCGCGCGTACTCGACCCGGCGGCCACCGAACTCGGCGCGGACCCGGGTCCCGACGAGCACCCGACAGGGACCGCCGAACAAGACGAACACACGAACAGGCGGCCGGACGTTCGCTAGAACGCGTGATCGTGCCGGGAGAGATTGCGAAAGCACTCTGCGACGCGTGATGCTTACGGTGCGCAAGCGACGGGCTGCAGACCGTTATCGCGCATCCGGCTCAAGTCCCCATGACGAGCCGGATGTTGGTCCCACATTTGCACCAAGGAGAAGCAACACCATGAACATCATCACCAACCTGCTCGCCGGCATCGTCCACTTCGTGGGTTGGCTCGTCTGACGGACGCTCTCCCCCATGCGGCGCCGCATCTCCCCGTCCCAGGGAGGTGCGGCGCCGCCGCGTCGTACCGTGCACACTGCACGCATGACCGACACGCTCTCTCAGGAGGAACGCGACATCGTCGCGACCGTACGCGACTTCGTCGACCGCGATGTCCGCCCCGTGGCCCGCGAGCTGGAGCATGCGAACGCCTATCCCGGACAGCTGATCGACCGCATGAAGGACCTCGGCGTCTTCGGCCTCGCCGTGCCCGAGCCCTACGGACCGGCGCGCGTGAGCACCCCTTGCTACGCACTCGTCACCGAGGAACTGGCCCGCGGCTGGATGAGCCTGGCGGGCGCGATGGGCGGCCACACCGTCGTCTGCTCGCTGATCCTGCGCTACGGGACCGAGGAGCAGCGCGAGCGGTGGCTGCCGCGGCTGGCGACCGGGGAGGTACGGGCCGCGATGGCGCTCACCGAGCCGGGCGGCGGCTCCGATCTTCAGGCGCTGCGCACCACGGCGCGGCGCGAGGACGGCCCGGACGGCGGCGCGCGAGGCGGTTCGTACGTGGTGGACGGCGCGAAGACCTGGATCACCAACGCCCGCCGGGCCGGGCTCCTCGCCCTGCTCGTCAAGACCGACCCCGCCGCCGACCCCGCGCACCGGGGCATCAGCGTCCTGCTCGCCGAGCCCGGCCCCGGCCTCACGGTCTCCCGCGATCTGCCGAAACTCGGCTACAAGGGCGTCGAGAGCTGCGAGTTGGCCTTCGACGGCTTTCGTGTACCGGCCGACGCGCTGCTCGGCGGCATCGAGGGCGAGGGGTTCGGGCAGATGATGCGCGGCCTGGAGATCGGCCGCATCCAGGTCGCGGCGCGCGCGGTCGGCGTGGGCCGGGCGGCCTTCGAGGACGCCCTGGCCTACGCGCGGCAGCGCGAGACCTTCGGAAAGCCGATCTGGAAGCACCAGTCGATCGGCAACTACCTCGCGGACATGGCCACCTCGCTGACCGCCGCGCGCCAACTCGTGCTGCACGCGGCCCGTACGTACGAGAGCGGGGCCCGCGCCGACCTGGAGGCCGGCATGGCCAAGCTGTTCGCCTCGGAGACCGCGATGCGCATCACGCTGGACGCGGTGCGCATTCACGGCGGCTACGGCTACTCGACGGAGTTCGATGTGGAGCGGTACTTCCGCGACGCCCCCTTGATGATCGTCGGCGAGGGTACCAACGAGATCCAGCGGGGCGTCATCGTCCGCCAGTTGATCGACCGCGGCGGCCTCGGCTGACGGCCTCGACTGACCTGGCCGGCGGCCTGGCGCGGGGCGCTCAGCGCTCCATCGGCCGCTTCGCGGTCTCCGGCAGGACGACGTACACGCAGGCCGAGACCAGGCAGAGCCCGGCCACGTACCAGGGGAAGCCCCCGGCGTGGCCGGCCTGTTTGAACCAGGTGCCGACGTAGGGGGCGGTGCCGCCGAAGAGGGCGACGGTCAGCGAGTACGGGAAGCCGATGCCCGCGGCCCGTACGCGCGCGGGGAAGACCTCCGCGTTCACGGCGGCGGCCACCGCGGTGTAGCCGGTGAGCAGGACCATGCCCGCGCACTGGACCAGCAGGAGCGAGAGGAACGCGTCGGTGACCGCGTGCAGCAACGGCACCGCGAGGGCGGCGAACCCCACGGCGAAGGTGATGAGCAGCGGCTTGCGGCCGATGCGGTCCGAGAGCATTCCGCCGAGCGGCTGGAGCAGCGCGAAGAAGGCGAGCGAGATGGTGCCGACGAGCAGCGCGTCGCCCTTGTCGAAGCCCGCGTTGACCTCGGCGTAGGTGGGCAGGTAGGTGGTCCAGGTGTAGTAGGCGATAGTGCCGCCCGCGGTAATGCCGCAGATCAGTAGGGATTCGCGGGGGTGGCGGCGCAGCGCCTCGAAGAGGGCGGGGCGGGCGGCGGCCCGCTGCTCCGCGCTGCGCGTCTCGTGCGCGCCCTGCCGGACCCAGAAGCCCACGAGGCTGATGAGCGCTCCGACCAGGAACGGTATGCGCCAGCCCCAGTCCCCCATCTGCCCGTCGGTGAGCAGATGGGTGAGGAGCGCGGCCACGCCCGAGGCGAGGAGCTGGCCGATGGTGGTGGACACGTACTGGAAGCTGGAGAACAGCCCGCGCCGGCCCGGCCCCGCCGATTCGACGAGGAAGGTGGTGGACGCCGCGAACTCGCCGCCCACCGACAGCCCTTGGATCAGCCGCGCGATGACGAGGACGACCGGGGCGAGGACGCCGGCGGCGGCGTAGGTGGGGGTGAGGGCGACGAGGAGGCTGCCGCCGCCCATGAGCAGGATGGTGACGGTGAGCGCGCTGCGGCGGCCGTGCCGGTCGGCGACGGCTCCCATGAGCAGGCCGCCCACGGGCCGCATGAAGAAGCCGACGGCGAAGACGGCGAAGGTGGAGAGCAGCGGGACGAGGGAGTTTCCGGAGCCCTTGGGGAAGACCTGGTCCGCGAAGAAGACGGCGAGGAATGAGTACGCGTACCAGTCGTACCACTCGGCGGCGTTGCCGACGGAGGCCGCCGCGAGCTGGCGGAATGCGGAGCCGGGACGCGTGCCGGAGGGCTCGCCGCGCCCGGCCGCTATGTGATCGGTACTCGTCATGATCCGCTACTCCCCCGACGCGCCCGTCCGCTAACGCGGACGAGAGGACCGGGATGACGGTCCTGCCCGGGCCGCGGCGCGCTCGGGCCCGGCTCGCCGGTCGCGCCGCGCGCCGCTCAAGCCGCACGGCGCTCCGCGCGTGGCCCGCAAGGATGCCGCGGCCCGCAGGGGTCAGGCCGCCGGGGCGAGCTGTGTGTCGCGCCGTACGAGGGCCGCGTACCGGCCGTTCCGCGCAAGCAGTTCGTCATGGGTGCCGCGCTCCATGATGCGGCCGCCGTCGAGCACGACTATCTGGTCGGCGTCGCGGATCGTGGAGAGCCGGTGCGCGATGGTGATGGTCGTGCGCCCGGCGGAGAGCGCGTCCATCGCCTCCTGGACCGCGGACTCGGTACGGGTGTCCAGCGCGCTGGTGGCCTCGTCGAGTATGAGCACGGGCGGGTCGCGCAGGATGGTCCGGGCGATGGCCAGGCGCTGCTTCTCGCCGCCGGAGAAGCGGTAGCCGCGCTCGCCGACCATGGTGTCGTAGCCGTCGGGCAGCGCGGCGATGTGGTCGTGGATCTGCGCCGCCTTCGCGGCGGCCGCGATCTCGTCATCGGTGGCGTCGGGCTTGGCGAACCGCAGGTTGTCGGCCACCGAGGCGTGGAAGAGGTAGGTCTCCTGCGAGACCACGCCCACCGCACGGGCCAGCGTGTCGAAGTCGAGGTCGCGGACGTCGACCCCGTCGATCAGGACCCGGCCGCCCGTGACGTCGTAGAGCCTGGGCACCAGGTAGCTCAGGGTGCTCTTGCCGGAGCCGGTGGGGCCGACGACGGCCAGGCTGCCGCCCGCCGGGACGCTCACATCGATCCCGCTGAGCGTGAGAGCCGTGGCCGCACTGCCAGTGTCGGTGCCGCTGCCGGCGGCATCGGCGTCGGCGTTCTCCGGGCCCTTCGCGCCCTTCGCGCCCTTCGCGTCCTTCGCGTCCTTCGCGTCCTTCAACGCCTCGGGGTCGTCCGCGTCCTTCACGTCGTACGAGAAGGAGACGTTCTCGAATCGGACGTCCCCGCGGACGGTTCGGAGGTGGACGGGGTCCGCGGGCTCGTCGATGTCCACGGGCAGGTCGAGGTATTCGAAGATGCGGTGGAAGAGCGCGAGCGAGGTCTGCATCTGCACGCCGGTCGTGAGCAGGCTGACCGTGGGCCGGAGCAGGCCCTGCTGGAGCGAGACGAAGGCGACCAGGGTGCCGACGGAGACGGCCGGCCCGCCGAGCTGGAGCGCCATCCCCGCGGCCCAGTAGATGAGGGCGGGCATCGCGGCCATGACGATCCCGATGGTGGACATCCGCCACCGGCCGGCCATGTTGGAGCGCACTTCGAGGTCGACGAGGCGCTCGGACTCGGCGGCGAAGCCCTTGGTGAGGGAGTCGGCGCGGCCCATGGTGCGGCCCAGCAGGATGCCGCTCACCGAGAGGGATTCGGTGACCATCGCGGACATGGCGGCCATCTGCTTCTGCCGCTGCGAGGTGATCTTCTTGCGCTCGCGGCCGACCCTGCGGCTGATCCATACGAACAGCGGCAGCAGGAGCAGTGAGACGACGGTGAGCCGCCAGTCCAGGGCGAGCATGGCCACCACAGTGGCGACGACGCTGGTCAGGTTGGAGACCAGCGAGGTGGCGGTGGAGGTGACGGTGGCCTGCATGCCGCCGATGTCGTTGGCGATCCGGGACTGGACCTCGCCGGTGCGGGTGCGGGTGAAGAACGCCAGCGGCATCCGCTGGAGCTGGGCGTAGACGGCGGTGCGCAGGTCGTGCATGACGCGCTGGCCGACGGTGGTGGAGATGAGGGTCTGCAGGACGCCGAAGATGCTGTTGACGACGGCGGCGGCGATCATGCCGAGCGCGAGCAGGCTGAGCAGGCCCGTACGGCCGTGCGGCAGGGCGACGTCCAGCACCTCGCGGAGCAGGAACGGCGAGGCGACCGAGACCAGGGAGGAGGCGGCGACCAGCAGCCCGACGAGGGCGAGGCGGCCGCGGTAGGGGCGGAAGAGCCGGAGGATGCGCCGCAGCTGGGCGGGTTGCTCCGGGTCTGCGGGCGGGGGCGTCCATTCGATGGCGTCGCGGGGCATGGGCTCCTTCACAGGGATGCGGATTCATAGGCATGGAGACGAAGGCTCGCCGAGCATAGCTCATTGTTACCTATACTCACAATGCACTGAGTCCTGTACCCTGTGATCATGACGGCCCCCGACCCGACCGGCCAACTCGCCGAACAGCTGCTGCGCCTCAACCGCAGACTCCACCGCGCACAGCGCCGCCTCCTCGAACCGGTGGGCATCACCCCCGCGCAGTCCCGGCTGCTGCGCGCCGTCGCGCACTGCGGCGACGAACCGCCCCGGATGGCCGACCTCGCCGAGCGGCTGGAGGTCGTGCCGCGCGCGGTGACCACCCTGGTCGACGCGTTGGAGGCGGCCGGGGCGGTGCGCCGGGCGCCGGACCCGGTCAATCGCCGCGTCATCCGGATCGAGCTCACAGACCGCGGCCGCTCGACGCTCCGCGCGCTGCGCGACGCGCGCCGGACGGCCGCGGAGGACATTCTGGCCCCCTTGGACGCCGAGCAGCGCGAGGTGCTGAGCGGGCTGCTGGCCCAGCTGATGGCCGGGCCGAACGGCTACTGCTGACCCCCGTCGCGCTGCCGCCGCGCGCCGGGAGAACACCCCGGCACCGGGCGCGGCTCCGCCACCCGGCACCATGAGCTGGTCCGACCATTCCGAGACCCCGAGACTGAAACCCGGCATTTCGACACCACGCACGACGCTCGCGTCCAGTCGCCGACGCCGAGACGCACCACTAGGAGAGCACCATGCCGCTGCTGGAGCCCGACCCCGACGCACTCCGGCCGACCACGACGCGGGGCCCCTCCCCCGACCGCGTCGCGAGCGACCGTTCCCAGGGCACGCCGCAGCCGCTGCGCGGCGACCTGGAGGCGCTGCTCGGCCCGGAGAAGGTGCTGTGGAAGGTCTCCGACCTGGTGCGCTACGCGTCGGATGCGAGCCCGTACCGCTTCACGCCGCAGGTCGTCGTCCTCGCCGAGGACGTGGACGACATCTCCGCCGTCTTCTCCTACGCCCACGGCAAGGGCCGTGAGGTGGTCTTCCGGGCCGCGGGCACGTCGCTCAACGGACAGGCGCAGGGCGAGGACATCCTCGTCGACGTGCACCGGCACTGGGCGGGCGTCGAGGTCCTGGACGGCGGCGCGCGGGCCCGTATCCAGCCCGGCACGACCGTCGTACGGGCCAACGCCGCCCTCGCCCGGCACGACAGGGTGCTGGGCCCGGACCCGGCGAGCTCCATCGCCTGCACCGTGGGCGGCGTCGTCGCGAACAACGCCTCCGGCATGACGGCTGGCACCACCCGCAATTCGTACCGCACGGTCCGCTCCCTGACGCTCGTGCTGCCGTCCGGGACCATCGTGGACACCGGCGATCCGCGGGCCGACGCGGACCTGGCGGACGCCGAGCCGGAGCTGTGCGAGGGGCTGCTGGCCCTCAAGGCGGAGATCGAGGCGGACGCCGCGCTGACGGCGCGGATCCGCGCGAAGTACGAGATCAAGAACACCAACGGCTACCGCCTGGACGCCTTCCTGGACGGTTCGACGCCCGTGGAGATCCTGCGCGGGCTGATGGTCGGCTCCGAGGGCACGCTCGGCTTCATCTCGGAGGTGGTCTTCGACGCCCTGCCGCTGCACCGGCTCACCTCCACCGCCCTGCTCTTCTTCCCCACGCTCCAGGCGGCAGCGGCGGCCGTGCCGCTGTTCAACGAGGCGGGCGCGCTCGCCGTGGAGCTGATGGACGGCAATACCCTGCGCGCCTCCGTGAGCGTCGCGGGCGTGCCGGCCGACTGGGCGGAGCTGCCGAAGGAGACGGCAGCCCTGCTGGTCGAGTTCCGCGCTCCTGACGAGGCGGCCCTCACGGAGTGCGAGCGGGTCGCGAACGAGGCCATCGGCGGCCTCGAACTCACCGCGCCCGTCGCCTCGGTCACCAACGCCTTCACCCGCGCCCCCGGTGTCATCAGCGGCTATTGGAAGGCCCGTAAGGCGTTCGTCACCGCGGTGGGCGGCTCCCGCCCGTCCGGCACGACGCTGATCACCGAGGACTTCGCGGTGCCGCCGTCGCGTCTGGCCGAGGCGTGCGAGGCGCTGCTGGAGCTCCAGGAGCGGCACGGCTTCGACGCCGCCGTGGCGGGCCACGCCGCCCACGGCAATCTGCACTTCCTGCTCGCCTTCGACGCGGCGGAGCCCTCCGACGTCGACCGGTACGCCGCTTTCATGGACGACTTCTGCGCGCTCACCGTGGAGCGCTTCGACGGGTCCCTGAAGGCCGAGCACGCCACGGGCCGCAACATCGCCCCGTTCCTGGAGCTGGAGTGGGGGCCGCGGGCGACCGGTCTGATGTGGCGGATCAAGGAGCTTCTGGACCCGCACACCATCCTCGCCCCGCGCGTCCTGCTCGACCGCGACCCGAAGGCGCACCTCCGCGGCCTCAAGACGATTCCGCGGGTCGAGCAGGTCGCCGATCCGTGCATCGAGTGCGGGTTCTGCGAACCGACCTGCCCCAGCGGCGACCTGACGACGACGCCGCGCCAGCGGATCGTGCTGCGCCGGGAGATGATGCGCCAGTCCCCCGGCTCGCCGGTCACCGACAGCCTGCTGGAGAGCTACGGCTACGACGCCGTGGACACCTGCGCCGGCGACTCGACCTGCAAGCTCGCCTGCCCCGTCGGCATCGACACCGGCGCGATGATGAAGGACTTCCGGCACCAGCGGCACTCGCCGCGCGAGGAGCGCACGGCCGCGCTCGTCGCCAAGCGCTTCAAGGTGGTGGAGAAGTCCGCGCGGCTCGCGGTCGGCGCGGCGCAGCAGATCAGCGACCGGCTGCTGGAGTCGGTGACCGGCGCCGCGCGCAAGGCCGTACGGCCCGATCTGGTCCCCGAATGGCTGCCGGAGATCCCGGGGGCGGCGGCCCGCAGGCTGCCCGCCACGCGGCGGGTCGGCGCGGTCGCCGTCTACTACCCGGCCTGCGTCAACCGGATCTTCGGGGAGCCGGCGGGGCACGCGGGGCCCTCGCTGCCGGAGGCCGTGGTCGCGGTCTCGGCGCGCGCCGGGAAGCCGGTGTGGATTCCGGGGGACGTGGCGGGCACGTGCTGCGCGACGATCTGGCACTCCAAGGGGTACGACGAGGGGAACGCGGTCATGGCCAACCGCATCGTCGAGGCCGCGTGGGGCTGGACGGCCGGGGGCCGGCTGCCGCTGGTCGTCGACGCCACGTCGTGCACGCTGGGGATCGCCCATGAGGTGGTGCCGTATCTGACCGAGGACAACCGGAAGCTGCACGCGGAGCTGACCGTGGTCGACTCGGTGGTGTGGGCGGCGGAGGAGCTGCTGCCCGATCTGACGGTGCTGCGGACCGTCGATTCGGCCGTCCTGCACCCCACCTGTTCCATGCGGCATCTGGGGGACGAGGCGCAGTTGGTGACGGTCGCCGAGGCGTGCGCGCGGGAGGTGGTGGTGCCGGACGACGCGGGGTGCTGCGCCTTCGCCGGTGACCGCGGCATGCTGCACAAGGAGCTGACGCAGTCGGCGACGGAGCGGGAGGCGGCGGAGGTGACGTCGCGCCCGTACGACGCCCATCTGTCGGCGAACCGGATGTGCGAGATCGGCATGGACCACGCCACCGGCCGCAGTTACTACTCGGTGCTGCTGGAACTGGAGCGCGCGACGCGTCCCTCCGGCGTCTGACGCCGGAGGGACGGCGGGTGGGCGCGGCCGTCGCGGCTAGGTCCGGGCGCCGATGTGCAGGGCGAGCGCGCTCTCGGCGCCCACGGTGGCGGTCGCCTTGCCGTCGTCCCCGACGGTGACCGTGCTGCCCGCGCAGTCGTCCGGCCGTGCCGCGACGACGTCGCAGTAGGTGCCGGCGGGCAGTCCGGTGGCGAAGGTCCTGGTCAGGGTGGTGTCGCTGTTGTTGAGGGCGACGAAGCCCCTGTCGCCGCGGGCGAAGGCGACGGCGCCGCGGCCGTCGTCCCACCAGTCGGTGAGCGGGGCGCCGGCCGTGGCGTTGCGGAAGCCGACCATGCCGGTGATGTCCTGCCGGGCGTGCGTGCAGGTCCAGGCGCCGTTGTCGCAGCGCGCCGCGCCGCCGTCGGGCGGTGCCGCGTCCCTGTCGGTCCAGGCGTACCCGGAGTAAACGTTGGGCGAGCCGTAGGGCGAGGCGAGCATGAAGATGTTGGCGAGGGTGTAGGCGGCGCCGTCCTTGTAGGTGAGGGTGGAGCCGTTGCGCTCGGTGTCCCAGTTGTCGACGAACGTACGGGCGCTGTCGCTGCTCAGCTTGGCGTCGCCGATGTTCCTCAGGCTCGTCAGGTCGCCGCCGCGGAAAGCGGACTTGAGGTGGGTGCCGTAGCGGAACTCGTCGACGTCGCCGATGCCGGTGTATTCGTCGGGCTGTACGGCCTCGCCCGCACCGTAGATGGCCTCGGACACCCAGAATCCGGGGTCGGCCATCTTGCCCTTGACGGCGGCGAGGTCGGCGGCGGCGATGTGTTTGGCGGCGTCGATGCGGAAGCCGTCCACGCCGAGGGAGCGCAGGTCGTCCAGGTAGCGGGCGATGGTGGTGCGTACGTAGTCGCTGCCGGTGTCGAGGTCGGCGAGGCCGACGAGCTGGCAGTTCTGTACGTCGCCGCGGTCGCGGTAGTCGTCGATGTCCTTGCGGCAGCCGTGGAAGTCCTGGATCTGGTAGTAGCCGGGGTAGTCGTATTTGGAGTACTGCGTGCCGCCGGTGCCGGTGCCGGACCCCGCCGACATGTGGTTGACGACGGCGTCGGCGATCACTTTGACGCCTGCCGCGTGGCAGGCCGCGACCATGTGCGCGAAGGCGTCCCGGTCGCCGAGCCGTCCCGCTACGCGGTAGCCGACGGGCTGGTAGGAGGTCCACCACTGGTCGCCCCGGATGTGTTCGGAGGCGGGCGACACCTCGACGTAGCCGTAGCCCGCGGGGCCGAGCGATGCGGTGCAGGCACGGGCCACGGCGTCGTACTTCCACTCGAAGAGGGTGGCCGTGACGCTCTTTCCGCCCGCCGGCGCGGCCCGTGAGGAGTCCGGGGCGATGGCGGCGAGGCAGGCGGCGGCGGTCAGCCCGGCCACGGCGCCGCGGAGGACGCGGGTGCGCAGGTACACGTGGGACTCCTTCGGTGTACGGGCACGGCGGGTGCCCTCGAAGGCAGCCACGCGCCAGACCACCGTGGGGGTTCTGGGACGGAGACTGCCGCCCGGCGGTGAACACGTCAAGGTGTACCGCCGAGGATACGACGGGGACCGCCGCTCGCCGTCGCCCGCTGGACGAAACGGCTTCGTCCGCACGTCGGGCCTCTTGCGCACCGGGCGCCCCAACCGCCATGGTCCTGACCGATGTTCCTGCGCAAGCCACGCACCGTCAGATCCCTGGAGGGTCGATGAACGAGGCAGCACCGCAGAACCACGGCGAAGGACCCGGTCCCAGCCGCCGCTCCCTGCTCTGGACGGCGGGCGCCGCGGGCGCCGGTCTGGGGCTCGGCGGATTGAGTGCCCAGAGCGCCGCCGCCGACAGCAGATCCGCGGCACGGGGCGCGCCCGCGCCCGCCGCCCTGTCGGCGGAGAGCCTGCCCGCCGAGCCGAGGCGGCGGGGCCCCACGATGATCGGAGTGCCGTTCGAGCGCCGCTCCACGGTCCGGGTCGGGATCATCGGCCTCGGCAACCGCGGCGGCAGCATGATCGATCTGTTTCTCGCGGTGCCGGGGGTGCGGGTCGTCGCCCTCTGCGACGTGGTCAAGGAGAAGGCCGCGCGGGCCGCGGCGAAGGTGACCGCAGCGGGCCAGCCCGCACCGGCGCTCTATACCAACGGCGAGGACGACTTCGAGAATCTCTGCGACCGCGGGGACGTGGACTTCGTCTATGCCGCCACCCCCTGGGACTGGCACTTCGAGATGTGCCGCACGGCGATGCTCAGCGGCAAGCACGTCGGCGTGGAGTGCCCCCTGGCGATGGAGATGCACCAGCTCTGGGAGCTCGTAAACGTCTCCGAGAGCACCCGGCGGCACTGTATGCAGCTGGAGAACTGCTGCTACGGCAGGAACGAGATGCGGGTGCTGCGCATGGCGCACGCGGGTCTCTTCGGTGATCTGCTGCACGCCGCGGGCGCCTACAACCACGATCTGCGCTCCCTGCTGTTCGATCCCGTCTACTACGAGAACGGGTGGCGGCGGCAGTGGCACACCCGGCTGCGCGGCGATATCTACTCCACCCACGGCCTCGGCCCGGTCGCCAACTACCTGGACGTCAACCGGGGTGACCGCGCGGTGCGGATCACCAGCGTCGGCTCCCCTTCCCTGGGGCTCGCCGCCTACCGCAAGGAGCACATGCCGCCGCGCGACCCCAGCTGGAAGGAGTCGTATATCGAGGCGGACCGGACCATCAGCCTCATCCAGACCGCCAAGGGCCGGGTGATCCGGCTGGAGCACGACGTCTCGACACCGCACCCCTACAGCCGGGTCAACAGCCTCGGCGGCACGAAGGGGCTCTTCGAGGACTATCCGGAGCGGATCTACATCGAGCCGGACCACACCGACGACCAGTGGGGCGACTTCGGGAAGTACGCCCAGTGGGACCACTGGCTGTGGAAGGAGCACGCCAACCCGCCCGGCGGGCACGGCGGCATGGACTACATCCTCATCTTCCGGCTCATGCAGTCCCTGCGGCTGGGCCTGGTACCGGACTTCGACGTGTACGACGCGGCGACCTGGACGGCGCCCGTACCGCTGAGCAACGCCTCCATCAAGGCGAAGAGCGCGCCGCAGGAGTTCCCCGACTTCACCCGCGGCCTGTGGCGGAACAAGCGGCTGGGGATGGACTCGCACAAGCCCGAGGAGTGAGGGCGCGGGGTCCGGCCGGTCGCTCCGGCCGGGCCCCGGTCCCGTACGGCCGGGGGCGGGACCTTGGCGCGTTGTCCCGCTCACCGCGGATAACCAGTTGAATTCGCACGGCGAATACGGCGAACCTTTCACGGCCACCCGCCAGCGCACCGCTACCCGTGAGACGCCATGCAGATCAAAGACCTTCCCTATACCGATCCCGGCCGACCGGACGTCCGTTCCGGTCCGCGTTTCCTGCTGTGGCTGGGCAGCAACCAACTGGGCGGCCAGATCAAGGCGGCCCTCTGGGGAACGCTGCACATGATCGCCGTAGCCCTCTTCCCCACCGCCGTGGGCGTCGCCGTGCAGGCGGTGTCCGACCGCTCCGGCGCCCGACTGGCGCTCGCGGGCGGCCTGATGGCGCTGATCGGCGTCCTCACGACGCTGGGCGACACCATGTTGCACCGAGTAGCAGTTACCAACTGGATTCTCGCGTCGTCGCGGGTGCAGCAGCTGCTCGCCCGCAAGGCGGCCCAGTTGGGCTCCGCGCTGACCCGGCAGGTCGCGGCGGGCGAGGTGGTGGCCGTCTCCACGGGCGACGTGGAGAAGATCGGCTGGTTCGTCGAGGCATTCTCCCGCTTCACCGCGGCCCTGGTCACCACGGTCGCCGTCTGCGTGGCGCTGATCATCTACGAGCCGGAGATCGGCTGGCTCCTGGCGATCGGGGTGCCCGTGCTGACGCTGGCCGTCCTGCCGTTGCTGCCGCGCGCGACGCGACGGGCCGACGAACAGCGCGAGAAGGCGGGGCACGCCACCGAACTCGCCACCGACACCGTCGCCGGGCTCCGGGTGCTGCGCGGCATCGGCGGCGAGGAGCTGTTCCTGACCCGCTACCGCCGCGCCTCCCAGGAGGTGCGCAGGGCCGCGGTGCGCAGCGCCCGCATGTGGGCGCTGATCGCGGCGGTACAGGTCGCGCTGCCGGGCCTGCTGCTGATCGGCGTGGTCTGGTACGGCGTCGGGCTCGCCCAGGACGGGCGCATCAGCGTCGGCGAACTGGTCACGGTCTACGGCACGGTCACCTTCCTGCTGTTCCCCTTGCGGCAGTTCGAGGAGATCGCGATGGCCTACTCCTTCTCCCGGCCGTCCGCCCAGCGCGCGGCCCGGGTGCTGGCGCTGGAGCGCGACACCGACCCGACCGGGCGGGACCAGGGGGCGGACGGCCCCGGCCTCGACGGCGAGCGGCTCACCGGCGATCTGTACGACCCGTCGAGCGGTCTGCGGGCCCCGGCCGGGCTGCTGACCGCGGTGGTCTGCGGCGACCCGGACGCCGCCGGACGGCTCGCGGAGCGGCTCGGCGGACACAGCGGGCAGGGGGCCGGGACGGGGGCGTCCGCGCTGCTCGGCGGCGTCGCCCTGGACGAGGTGCCGCTCGACGCGGCCCGCACCGCCGTGCTCGTACAGGACAAGGACCCGGTGCTGCTGTCGGGCACCCTCGCCGAACTCCTCGACGTGCCCGCGTCGGGGAACGTCCGCGCCGAGGACGCGCTGTCCGCCGCGCAGTGCGATGACGTGCTGACCGCGCTCGCCCAGGCGTCGGCGGACGACTCCGGCGACCCCATGCGCACTCGGATCACCGAGCGCGGCCGCTCGCTCTCCGGCGGCCAGCGCCAGCGGCTGGCCCTGGCCCGGTCGCTGGTGACCGACCCGGAGGTGCTGGTGCTGGACGAGCCGACGTCCGCGGTCGACTCGCACACCGAGGCGCGGATCGCGGAAGGGCTGCGCTCGCTGCGGGAGGGCCGCACCACGGTGGTGTTCTCCTCCAGTCCGCTCCTCCTCGACCGGGCCGACCGCGTGGTGTTCGTGCGCGACGGCGAGGCGGCGGCGGTGGGCGCCCACCGGGAGCTGCTGCGCACCGACCCCGCGTACCGCGCGGTCGTCACCCGCGAGACCGACGACGAGCAGGCCGCGGCGCCCGCCGGGGCACTGGAAGACGAGCTGTCACGGCTCAACGAGAACGAGCAGATCGAGGAGTCCGCATGATCGGCGTCGCACCGCCGGCGCACGACCCCGCCGCACCGGAGTCGGCGACGACCCTGCCGGTCGGCAAGCCCACGACCGTACGGGCGTACATCGGCGAGCTGCTGCGCAGGCACCGGATGGCCTTCGTGGTGCTGGTGACGGTGAACGCGATCGCCGTGCTCTCCTCCATCGTCGGCCCGTACCTGCTGGGCGGACTCGTGGAGGACCTGTCCAAGGGCGCGGACGAGCTCCATCTGGGGCGCACGATCTCGCTGTTCGCGGCGGCGCTGGCCGTGCAGACCGTGTTCACGCACATGGTGCGGCTGCGCGGCTCGGTGCTCGGCGAGGAGATGCTGGCCGACCTGCGCGAGGACTTCCTCGTACGGTCCGTGGCGCTGCCGCCGGGCGTGCTGGAGCGCGCCGGGACCGGCGATCTGCTGTCCCGGATCACCACGGACATCGACCGGCTGGCGGAGGCGATGCGGGAGGCCGTGCCGCAGCTCGCCATCGGCGTGGTGTGGGTGGCGCTGCTGCTCGGCGCGCTGGGCCTGACCGCGCCGCCGCTCGCGCTGTGCGCGCTGGTCGCCCTGCCGGTGCTGCTCGTCGGCGGGCGCTGGTACTTCCGCCGGGCCCCGCGCGGCTACCGCTCTGAGGCCGCCGGCTACGCGGCGGTCGCCGCGGCGCTCACCGAGACGGTGGACGCGGGGCGGACCGTGGAGGCGCACCGGCTGGGCGAGCGCCGGGTGGCCCTCTCCGACCAGCGTGTCGCGCAGTGGACCCAGTGGGAGCGCTACACGATGTGGCTGCGCACCGTGCTCTTCCCGGTGATCAATCTGTCGCACGCGCTGCTCTTCGGGACGGTGCTGATCGTCGGCGGCGTCTTCGTGCTGTGGGGCTGGATATCGGTGGGTCAGCTGACCACGGGAGCCCTCCTCGCTCAGATGCTCATCGACCCCATCGGCCTCATCCTGCGCTGGTACGACGAGCTTCAGGTCGCCCAGGTGTCGCTGGCCCGGCTGGTGGGCGTGCGGGAGATCGAGTCGGAGGACGCGGACGGCCGGATCACTCCGGACGGCAGGCACGTCCGCGCCGACGAGGTCCACTTCGGCTACCGGCCCGGCCACGATGTGCTGCACGATGTCTCGCTCGATGTGCGGCCGGGCACCCGGCTCGCGCTGGTCGGGCCGTCCGGGGCGGGCAAGTCCACGCTCGGCCGGCTGATCGCGGGCATCTACGCGCCGCGCACGGGCGAGGTGACGCTGGGCGGGGCGGAGCTGGCGCGGATGCCGGCCGAGCGGGTACGTGAGCATGTCGCGCTGGTCAACCAGGAGCACCACGTCTTCGTCGGCTCGCTCCGCGACAATCTGCTGCTGGCCCGGACGGGGGCGAGCGACGCGGAGCTGTGGGCGGCGCTCGGCGCGGTCGACGCCGACGGCTGGGCGCGCGCCCTGGACGAGGAGCTGGACACCGAGGTGGGCTCGGGCGGCACGGCGCTCACCCCGGCGCAGGCCCAGCAGGTGGCCCTGGCGCGCCTGGTCCTCGCCGATCCGCACACGCTGGTCCTCGACGAGGCGACCTCGCTCCTCGACCCCCGCGCGGCCCGGCACCTGGAGCGGTCGCTGGCCCGTGTGCTGGAGGGCCGTACGGTCGTGGCGATCGCGCACCGCCTGCACACCGCCCATGACGCGGACGTCATCGCGGTCGTGGCGGACGGCCGCATCAGCGAGCTGGGCAGCCACGACGAACTGGTCGCCGCCGACGGCGCGTACGCGGCTCTGTGGCGCTCCTGGCACCAGTAGCCGCCGGCCGTCCGGCGGGAACGGGGGCGTCGGGAGGGGGCTGGGCGCGGTCAGATGTAGTCGAGCGCGCCCAGCCCGCCGAGGCCGCCCAGGAACATGAAGACCGGCGTGAGGACCTTCAGCTCGACCCAGCTGCCGGCCCGGAAGCGCATGCCCTTCGGGGGACCTACGGGGTGCCAGCGCTTCCGGCCGATGGGGATGGGCCACAGGATCGGGCAGCCGGACACGGTCAGGGCGTCCCCGATGTCGTGGACCAGCGCCCCGAGGATGATCGGCAGGCCCAGCCACAGGTACTCCTGGCCGGGTCCGGTGAACAGCCAGTCCGAGCCGTTGCCCGGTTTGTTCAGGATGTCGGCGAGCATCCAGGCGCTGGTCGCGCCGAGCAGCCAGACCAGGACGTCGCTGGAGGTCCGGGCCATCCGCCACAGCAGGCCCTCGACGGCCAGCACCAGGTGGACGAAGAGGATGCCGAGCACCGCCCAGCGGCCCCCGGTCATCGCCAGCGCCGAGGCGCCCGCGCCGATGAGGACCGCCCACAGCCAGGTGTGGGTCAGCGTGCGGTGGCCGCCGGAGCGCCGGGCGTCGCCCCGCATCCGGGTGGCCTTGTAGACGGCGTGCGAGAGCTTGTCGACGACCTCGCACAGGGTGCGGGAGATCGGGCCGAAGGCCCGCGATATCGTCGCCGCCTTGTGGTCGAGGTCGGGTGCGAGCGCCGCCCCGGCGCAGATCAGCGCGCCGACGACGAGCACCGGCCAGGGCATCGGATGGCCCGCGCCCGCCGTGGCCGCGCCCACCCCCAGCCAGGCAGCCGCCCCGGACAGCGAGTGCGCCGGTCCCATCATGCTCGTTCCCACCCCTTGGTTCGCCGGCGCCTCGGATTGGTGACACCCGGTCGGCGACACAGCGTAGCGTCAGATGATCACCGCAGAACCCGCCGGTTCCCGCGCACGGCCCCAAGGCAGGCAGTATGGGGGCGTGACCCTTATCGATCAGATGCCGAGCACCGCCGACCCCGATGCCCTCTTCGAAGCCTTCTCCGGCTGGGCCGAGGAGCGGGGCATCATGCTCTACCCCGCTCAGGAGGAAGCGCTGATCGAAGTGGTCTCCGGAGCCAACGTCATCTTGTCGACGCCGACCGGCTCCGGTAAGAGCCTGGTCGCGGCCGGCGCGCACTTCGCCGCGCTCGCCAATGACCAGGTGACCTTCTACACCGCTCCGATCAAGGCGCTGGTCTCGGAGAAGTTCTTCGACCTGTGCAAGCTCTTCGGCACCGAGAACGTCGGCATGCTCACCGGCGACGCCTCCGTCAACGCCGACGCCCCGGTCATCTGCTGCACGGCCGAGGTGCTCGCCTCGATCGCGCTGCGGGACGGCAAGGACGCCGACATCGGCCAGGTCGTGATGGACGAGTTCCATTTCTACGCCGAGCCGGACCGGGGCTGGGCGTGGCAGATTCCGCTGCTGGAACTGCCGCAGGCGCAGTTCGTGCTGATGTCGGCGACGCTCGGTGACATGAAGCGGTTCGAGGAGGACCTGACCCGCCGCACCGGCCGGCCCACCGCGGTCGTGCGGTCGGCGACCCGGCCCGTACCGCTCAGCTACGAATACCGCACGACGCCGCTGACGGAGACGCTCACCGAGCTGCTGGAGACCCACCAGGCGCCCGTGTACATCGTGCACTTCACGCAGGCCGCGGCGGTGGAGCGGGCACAGGCGCTGATGAGCATCAATATGTGCACGCGCGCGGAGAAGGACGAGATCGCCAAGCTGATCGGCAATTTCCGGTTCACCACCAAGTTCGGCCGGAACCTCTCCCGCTACGTACGGCACGGCATCGGCGTGCACCACGCGGGGATGCTGCCGAAATACCGGCGGCTGGTGGAGCGGCTGGCGCAGGCCGGGCTGCTGAAGGTCATCTGCGGTACGGACACGCTGGGCGTGGGCGTCAACGTGCCGATCCGCACGGTGCTGTTCACGGCGCTGACCAAATACGACGGCCAGCGCGTACGGACGCTGCGGGCGCGGGAGTTCCACCAGATCGCCGGCCGGGCCGGCCGGGCGGGCTTCGACACGGCCGGGTTCGTCGTGGCGCAGGCGCCCGAGCATGTCGTCGAGAACGAGAAGGCGCTCGCCAAGGCGGGCGACGACCCGAAGAAGCGCCGCAAGGTGGTCCGCAAGAAAGCTCCCGAGGGCTTCGTCAACTGGGGCGAGAACACCTTCGAGAAGCTCATCGCCTCCGAGCCCGAGCCGCTGACCTCCCGCTTCCGCGTCACGCACGCCATGCTCCTGTCGGTCATCGCCCGGCCCGGCAACGCCTTCGAGGCGATGCGCCACCTGCTGGAGGACAACCACGAGCCGCGCAAGAACCAGCTGCGGGACATCCGGCGGGCCATCGCCATCTACCGCTCGCTGCTCGACGGCGGGGTCGTCGAACAGCTCGACGAGCCCGACGCTGAGGGCCGGATCGTCCGGCTGACGGTCGACCTCCAGCAGAACTTCGCGCTCAACCAGCCGCTGTCCACCTTCGCGCTCGCCGCCTTCGAGCTCCTGGACCCCGAGTCCCCCTCCTACGCCCTGGACATGGTCTCCGTGGTGGAGTCCACGCTCGACGACCCGCGGCAGATCCTGGCGGCGCAGCAGAACAAGGCGCGCGGCGAGGCGATCGCGCTGATGAAGGCGGACGGCGTCGAGTACGAGGACCGCATGGAGCGGCTCCAGGACGTGACGTACCCCAAGCCGCTGGAGGAACTGCTCTTCCACGCCTACGGGGTCTACCGCAAGAGCCACCCGTGGGTCGGCGATCACCCGCTGTCGCCGAAGTCCGTCATCCGCGACATGTACGAGCGGGCCATGACGTTCACGGAGTTCACGGCCCACTACGACCTCGCGCGCACCGAGGGCATCGTGCTGCGCTACCTCGCCAGTTCGTACAAGGCGCTGGACCACACCGTCCCGGACGACCTGAAGTCCGACGACTTCCAGGACCTCATCGCCTGGCTCGGCGAGATGGTGCGCCAGGTCGACTCCAGCCTCCTCGACGAGTGGGAGCAGCTCGCCAACCCGGAGGACGAGACGGCGGAGGAGGCCCAGGCCCGCGCCGACCAGGTCAAGCCGGTCACGGCGAACGGCCGGGCGTTCCGGGTGCTGGTGCGCAACGCCATGTTCCGCCGCGTCGAGCTCGCCGCGCTCGACAAGGTGGAGGAACTCGGCGAGATGGACGCCGACGCCGGATGGGACGCGGACCGGTGGGGCGAGGCGATGGACGCCTACTGGGACGAGTACGAGGAGCTGGGCACCGGCCCGGACGCGCGCGGCCCGAAGCTGCTGCAGATCGAGGAGCGGCCCGAGGACCGGCTGTGGCGGGTCCGGCAGACCTTCGCCGACCCGAACGGCGACCACGACTGGGGCATCTCCGCCGAGGTCGACCTCGCCGCCTCCGACGAGGAGGGGCGTGCGGTGGTGCGGGTCATGGACGTCGGCCAGCTGTAGTCTCCGAGTCGCCACCCGCCAGGCGCGCCCGACCAGCAAAGGAGCTCCACCGATGACCACGCCCGCCGACCGGCTCGTCGGCCTGCTCGACCTGGAGCGGATCGAGCAGGACATCTTCCGCGGCCGGAGCCCCGACGAGTCGCTGCAGCGGGTCTTCGGCGGGCAGGTGGCCGGGCAGGCGCTGGTCGCGGCGGGCCGCACCACCGACGGGCTGCGCCCCGTGCACTCGCTGCACGCGTACTTTCTGCGCCCCGGCCGGCCGGGGGTGCCGATCGTGTACCAGGTGGAGCGGGTACGGGACGGGCGGTCCTTCACCACCCGCCGGGTGGTGGCAGTGCAGCAGGGTCGGACGATCTTCAACTTGACTGCCTCCTTCCATCGTCCCGAACCGGGCTTCGAACATCAGGCGCCGATGCCGGAGGTGCCCGGCCCGGAGGACCTGCCGACGCTGACCGCGGAGATCCGCGCCCACCTCGGCGAACTGCCCAACGCATTGGAGCGCATGGAGCGCCGCCAGGCCTTCGACATCCGGTACGTGGACCGGCTGCGCTGGACGCCCCAGGACCTTCAGGGCGCCGAGCCGCGCAGCGCGGTGTGGATGCGCGCGGTGGGCCCGCTCGGCGACGACCCCCTCGTGCACACGTGTGCTCTGACCTATGCCAGCGATATGACGCTGCTCGACGCGGTGCGCATCCCGATCGAGCCGCTGTGGGGGCCGCGCGGTTTCGATATGGCGAGCCTCGATCACGCCATGTGGTTCCACCGCCCCTTTCGGGCCGACGAGTGGTTCCTCTACCAGCAGGAGTCGCCCATCGCGACGGGTGGCCGCGGGCTGGCCCGCGGCCAGATCTTCGACCGCGAGGGCAGGCTCCTCGTGTCGGTGATGCAGGAAGGGCTCTTCCGCGCGGTCGCACCGGCGTCGGACGCCGGTGCGGCGTCGGACAACGCGGCGTCCGACGGCGCGGAGGCCGATACCGCGGACCGCTCCTAAGCGCGGGCCGCCCGTTCGACCCCGCGACCGCGCCTAGGGGGTGCGTGTCGTGCGCGCCGTGCGGGTCGGCTTGTCCCGGCCCGCTCGCACGCCGTGTTCGCCGACCCGATCGGTCCGGCCGGGGCTACGGTGCGTACGGCCACGCAGACGCGCCCACAGTCCGCGCCGCGCCGTGGAAGCGGGCTCCCTCCGGGCCACGGTTTCGCGACGCTGAGCCCGGCACCGGGATTCGATCCGATGCGCCGGATCGGGCTGTTCTCCTCCCCCGGCGCCAGCCCCCGGCCGGGCCTGTAGCTCCAGCACCAAATCTGGCCGCGCCCCCGGCGCCTCCTCTGGTCGAGGCCACCGCCCCGGCTCCGGAACCGGCCCCCGCTCCCGCCCCAGCGGCAGACCCGACCCGCACCCCGGCCCCGGACTCAGCGCCCCGGCCGGCTCCAGCACCAGGCTCGAATCCCGGCCCGGCTGCGGATCCGGGCCCGTAGTCATCCCCATATCCGTCCCCGCCCCCGTCCCCGCCCCCAGCTCCTGCGCCAACCGCGCCCCGACCCCCAAGAACGGCTCCACCCTCGCCAGCCCCTCCGCACGCGGCGCAGGCCATGCGTCCCTCGCCTCCTCCAACTGGACGGTGAGACGGAAGCGGAGCCAGGCGATCTCGTCGGGGTCGTCGGCGACGATCAGCTTGTCGATCACGTCCTGCGCGGCCGCGGCGTCGGTACGTACCGGCGAGAGGGCTGGACGCAGCGTGCGCAGGTGCGTGTGTTCGTACGGGTCGGGGACGGCCTCGGCGAGTTGGCCGGGGTCGAGCAGCGCCGCTGTGGCCGCCGCGCGCTCCCAGGGATCCTCGGTCTGCTGGGTCAGCTCCTCGCGCCGTCGGTGGCGCCAGCGGCGCGCTCGCCGGTCCTCCCCTCCGTCGAGCGCCTCCCGCATGGCGAGCGGGACGCGGCCGGTCAGGAGGTCCGGCTCGCGGTCGGCGAACTCGGCGAGCTCTGCCGCGAGGTAGAGCCAGACGACGGCGCGGTAGCGGTTCACGTAGAAGGTCACCGGGTCGAAGCGGCCGGCGCGTGCGAGGCGGCCGAAGCGGGCGGCGCTGATGCCCATCAGCGCCGCCCCCTCCGTGGTGCCGAGCGTCCATACGCGGGCACTCAGCACTTCCGGGAATCCGGGCTCGGCCGTGTGCCGCTCGATCTCCTCGCGCGCGACCCGCCGCTTGCCCCGCGGTGTGGCCGCCGGGAGGGTCCGTACCACCCCCAGCCGCGCCGCAAGCTCGAACTCCCTTGGCTTGAGCCGCAGTTCCCTCGCCGCCGTGCCGAGCGGCACGCTCTGCCCCTCGCCCCGTACGGCCTCGCGTTCCCGTACTGCCATGACGCCCTCCCCCGCAGACCTCAATCACTGACAGTGACGACTGTAGTGCGGCCGGCGAGAGCGCGTCTCCCCCTGTGGATAACCTCTTGAATGCCTGGTCAGAGCCGCAAGCCTGACGGAAAAGGAGCGTCGGCGCGACGGACCCGGTTACGAACCCGCGGTCCCGTCCTGCTTGCGCGCCCCCACGCTCAGGTGCTCCCCCACCCGGTTCACGAGCAGCGTCATCTCGTAGGCGACCTGCCCGACGTCGGCCTCAGCCCCGCTGAACACGCACAGACAGCTCCCGTCCCCCGCCGCCGTGACGAACAGCATCCCGTCGTCGAATTCGACCATCGTCTGGCGCACCCGGCCAGCCTGGAAGTGGTTGCCGGAGCCCTTCGCGAGGCTGTGCAGCCCGGCGGAGACCGCTGCCAGGTGCTCGGCGTCCTCCCGCGCCAGGTCCGAACTCGCCCCCGTCACCAGCCCGTCGTTGGACAGGACCAACGCGTGCCGTATCTCCTGTATGCGACTGGTCAGGTCGTCCAGCAACCAGTCGAGTCCCTTGCGCAGTGCCATTCCCCGCCTCCCCGTGCGAGTGTTCCCCGTCAATCCCCGTTGTTCCCCCCGTAACTGCCGTGCCAGCCTTGCTCACCTACGCCGTCCGGGCAACCCGCCAGGCCCGCCTGCGCGCCTCTGTACAGGGGTTGGCACAGGATGGGTACATGGCAGCGAAAATGAGCAAGGATCAGTGGCAGGCGTTCCTCTCGGAATCGACCCGCACCGCGAAGGTGTCGACCGTACGGGCCGACGGCAGTCCGCACATCGCCCCGGTCTGGTTCCTGCTGGACGGTGACGATCTGGTCTTCAACACCGGCGCGGACACGGTCAAGGGCCGCAATCTGGCACGCGACAGCCGGATCTCGATCTGCGTGGACGACGACCGGCCGCCGTTCTCCTTCGTCACGCTCCAGGGCCGCGCCGAGCTGATCGACGACCTCGCGGAGGTGCGGGCCTGGGCGGCCCGCATCGGCGCCCGTTATATGGGCGAGGAGCGCGGGGAGGAGTTCGGCGAGCGCAACGGCGTCCCCGGCGAGCTGCTGGTCCGCGTCCGTATCGACAAGGTCGTGGCGCTGGCCGATCTCGCCGACTGAGGCGGCCGCGCCGGGCCCCGCGGCCGGTCGCCCCAGGGGGCCGCCGCCCGTCAGGGCTCCTCGAACCGCAGCCCGTGCGCCTCCTTCCGCAAGTGCTCCAGCAGCGCACGGGCCGCCGGTGAGCAGGGCCGGTCGGCCGGGCGCAGCACTCCCACGCTGCGGCGGATGGACTTCAGCGGCGTCTCGATGAAGGCGAGTTTGTCGTCGTCCTCGGCGATCAGCATGGGCAGCGCCGCGATGACGTCGGTCGACACGAGCAGTTGCCGCAGGGTGAGGATGGAGGTGCACTCGACGCGGTTGTCGGGGATCGGAATGCCCTGGTAGAGGAAGGATTCCTCCAGTTCCGCCCGTAGCGCGGTCTGCTCGACGGGGAAGACCCAGGGGTAGCCGAGGAGTTGTTCCAGGGACGTTTCGGCCCTCTCGTGCACCGGATGTCCGACGCGCGCGACGAGCTGGATCGGTTCGAGGTAGAGCTGTTCCTGCGTCAGCCGCGGCGGCGGGGTGGCGGAGGTCAGGCGGCCCACCGTCAGGTCGACCTCGCCCGCGAGGAGCGCGGTGTGCAGGACGTCGGGGGTCGCTTCTCGTACGACGACCGTCAGGCGCGGGTGTTCGGTCTTGAGGGCCGCGATGGCGCGGGGCAGCAGCAGGTTGGAGCCCGCCAGGTGGGTGCCCACGGTCACCGAGCCGATCTCGCCCTGGGCGAGCAGCTCGATCTGGCGGCCGGCCTGGCGCAGCTGGGCCAGCATCGCGTAGGCGTGCTCGATGAAGGACTCGCCGTAGATCGTCGGGGTCACGCCACGCGGGCCGCGGTCGAAGAGCGGTACTCCGAGGATCGCCTCCAGCTCGTGCAGTCCCCGGGTGACGACGGGCTGGGTGATGTGCAGCGTCTCGGCGGCCCGCATGATGCTGCCCTGGTCGGCGATGGCCGCCACCAGGGTCAGATGGCGCAGCTTGAGCCGCCCGTCCAGGAGTCGGTCGACCGTCATGACCTGATGGTATGCCCGTACGGGCATGGGCGGAGACTCAAAGAGCATTAGTGGAGCATGGGGCCCTGTTCCTAGGCTCGGGGCATGTCGAGCTCAGCAGCGAATGCCCCGGCGAGGACCCCCTCCGCCCCGTCCGTACACAACTTCATCAACGGCTCGTACGTGTCCGGCGTGCGCACCTTCGACAAGGTGAGCCCGGTCGACGGCTCCCTGGTCTCCCGGGTCCACGAGGCGGGCCGGGAGACCGTGGACGACGCCGTCAAGGCCGCCCGCCGCGCCCTTGACGGCGGCTGGGGCCGGATGTCCGTGGCGGACCGGGCCCGGTTGCTGCGCCGGGTGGCGGACCGGATCGAGGCCCGGTTCGACGACTTCGTCGCGGCCGAGGTCGCCGACACGGGCAAGCCGGAGGCGATGGCCCGCACGCTCGACGTGGCCCGCGCGCACGCCAATTTCCGGTCCTTCGCGGACACCGTCTCCGCGACCGGGCTCGACTCGTTCCTCACCGAGACGGCCGACGGCGGGCGGGCCCTGAACTACGCCGTGCGCGGGCCGCTCGGCGTGGTCGCCGTCATCGTCCCCTGGAACCTGCCGCTGCTGCTGCTCACCTGGAAGGTGGCCCCGGCGCTGGCCTGCGGCAACGCCGTGGTCGTCAAGCCGTCGGAGGAGACCCCGGCGACGGCGACGCTGCTCGGCGAGGTGATGGCCGAGGCGGGCGTGCCCGACGGGGTCTACAACGTGGTGCACGGCTTCGGCCCGGACTCGGCGGGCGAGTTCCTCACCACCCACCCGGGCATCGACGGGGTCACCTTCACCGGTGAGTCCAAGACGGGTTCGGCGATCATGCGCGCGGTCGCGCCGCTGGTGCGGCCGGTCTCCTTCGAGCTGGGCGGCAAGAACGCCGCGGTGGTCTTCTCCGACGCCGACCTGGAGCGCACGGTGGACGGGCTGGCCCGTTCGGTGTTCACCAACACCGGCCAGGTCTGCCTGTGCACGGAGCGCGTGTACATCCAGCGGGACGTCTTCGACGACGTGGCCGCGGGGCTTACGGAGCGCGCCAAGGCGCTCAAGCTCGGCCGCCCCGGGGACCCCGCGACGACCACCGGCCCGCTGATCTCCCAGGCGCACCGCGAGAAGGTCCTGTCCTACGCCGCGCTCGCGCGGGAGGAGGGCGCGACCGAGCTGACCGGCGGCGGCATCCCGGCGATGGGCGGTGAGCTGGACGGCGGCGCCTGGATCGAGCCGACGCTGTGGACCGGGCTCGACAACTCCGCGCGGACCCTGCGCGAGGAGGTCTTCGGCCCCGTCGCCGCCCTCGTCCCCTTCGACACCGAGGAGGAGGCCGTGGCGCTCGCCAACGACACGGACTACGGCCTCGCCTCCTGCGTATGGACCTCGAACCTGGAGCGCGGCCACCGCGTCGCCCAGCGGATGCGGGTCGGCATGTCGTGGGTGAACACGTGGTATCTGCGCGATCTGCGGTCCCCGTTCGGCGGCTCGGGCCTGTCCGGGATCGGCCGCGAGGGCGGCGCGCACTCGCTGCACTTCTACACCCAGCCCACCAACGTCTGCGTGCAGCTGTGAGCGCCCCCGACACCGCCCGCGCCGCCGTGGAGCGGCTGCGCGCCGCCGAGGTCTCCGGTCGGCCGTGCGCGCCCGTGCGGGATCTGCTCGGGGATACGGACCAGGACGCCGCGTACGCCGTGCAGGCCGCCGGCATCGAGGCGCGGGTCGCCGCCGGGGCCCGCCGGATCGGCCGCAAGATCGGGCTGACCTCGAAGGCCGTGCAGGCCCAGTTCGGGGTCTTCTCCCCCGACTTCGGGGTGCTGCTCGACGACATGGTCTACGCGGACCGCGAGCCGGTCCCGCTGGACCGCTTCCTGCAGCCGCGCGTCGAGGCCGAGGTGGCGTTCGTACTCGGCGCCGATCTCGACTCGCCGACGGCGAACGTGGCCGATGTGCTGCGCGCGACCGAGTTCGTGCTCCCCGCCCTGGAGATCGTCGACTCGCGGGTCGCGGACTGGGACATCAAGATCACCGACACCATCGCGGACAACGCCTCCAGCGGGGCCCTCGTGCTGGGCTCGACGCCGCGCCGGGTGGACGCGGTCGATCTGCCGGGCATCGGCATGGTGCTCGAACACCGCGGCGACGTCGTCTCGGTCGGCTCCGGGGCGGCCTGCCTCGGCACGCCCGCCGCGGCCGTCGCCTGGCTCGCCCGCGCCGTCGCCCGGCACGGCCATCCGCTGCTCGCCGGCGAGGTGATCCTCTCCGGCGCGCTCGGCCCGATGGTCCCCGTACGCGGCCCCGGCAGCTACCGGGCCCGGCTGGACGGCCTGGGCGCGGTGCACGCCGTCTTCTCCGTACCCGCCGGATCCGCGGCCGGTACGGGCTCCCCCGAGGAAGGAACACGCCCATGACGGTCCCCGTCGCGATCATCGGTTCGGGCAATATCGGCACCGACCTGATGTTCAAGATCAAGCGGCTGTCGTCACAGCTGCACCTCGCTGTCATGGTCGGCATCGACCCGGACTCCGACGGCCTGGCGCGCGCCCGGCGGATGGGCGTCGCGACCACGCATGAGGGCGTGGACGGGCTGCTGGAGATGGCCGAGTTCAAGGACGTCGAGGTGGTCTTCGACGCGACCTCGGCCGGCGCCCACGCCCGTAACGACGCCCTGGTGCGCGAGCACGGCAAGCTGATGGTCGACATGACGCCCGCGGCCATCGGCCCGTACGTCGTGCCGCCCGTCAATCTCGACGCCAACCCGGACGCGACCAACGTCAACATGGTCACCTGCGGCGGCCAGGCCACCGTGCCGATCGTCGCGGCGGTCTCGCGGATCGCGCCGGTGGCGTACGCGGAGATCGTGGCGTCCATCGCCTCGAAGTCCGCGGGGCCCGGCACCCGCGCCAACATCGACGAGTTCACCGAGACCACCTCGGCCGCGATCGAGCGGGTCGGCGGGGCCGGGCGGGGCAAGGCGATCATCGTGATGAACCCGGCCGAGCCGCCGCGGGTCATGCGGGACACCGTCTTCTGCCTGATCGAGGACGCCGACCCCGACGAGGCGGCGATCAGCGAGTCCGTGGCCGCGATGGCGGCCCAGGTGAACGAGTACGTACCGGGCTACCGGCTCAAGCAGGCCGTCCAGTTCGACCCGGTCGACGAGACCCACCTCCCGGTGCTGGGGCGCGCGTTCCGCGGTACCAAGGTGTCGGTCTTCCTGGAGGTGACCGGCGCCGGGCACTATCTGCCCGACTACGCCGGAAACCTCGACATCATGACGTCGGCCGCACTGCGCACCGCGGAACGACTGGTCGAGCTGCGCCGAGGAGCGATCACCGTATGACTGCCACCGCCCCCCACGAGGTGTACGTGCAGGACGTCACCCTGCGCGACGGCATGCACGCCGTGGGCCACCGCTACACCACCGAGCAGGTCGCGGCCATCGCCGGGGCGCTCGACGCCGCGGGCGTCGACGCGATCGAGGTCTCGCACGGCGACGGGCTCTCCGGCCACAGCGTCACCTACGGGCACGGCTCCCACACCGACGACGAGTGGATCTCCGCGGCCGCCTCGGTCGTCAAGAACGCCAAGCTCACCACGCTCCTGATCCCCGGCATCGGGACCGTGGACGACCTCAAGCGCGCCCACTCCCTCGGCGTCACCAGCGTCCGGGTGGCCACCCACTGCACCGAGGCCGACGTCGCCGCGCAGCACATCGGCTGGGCGCGCGAGAACGGCATGGACGTCGCGGGCTTCCTGATGATGAGCCACCTCAGCCCGCCGTCCGCCCTCGCCGCCCAGGCGAAGCTGATGGAGTCCTACGGCGCGCACTGCGTCTACGTCACCGACTCCGGCGGCCGGCTGACGATGACGGACACGGCCGAACGGGTACGGGCGTACCGCGAGGTGCTCGACGACGCCACGCAGATCGGCGTCCACGCGCACGAGAACCTCTCGCTCAGCGTCGCCAACAGCGTCGTGGCCGTCGAGAACGGCGTGCGCCGGGTGGACGCCTCGCTCGCCGGGCAGGGCGCGGGAGCGGGCAACTGCCCCATAGAGGCGTTCGTCGCCGTCGCCAACCTCATGGGCTGGAAGCACGGCTGCGATGTGTTCGCCCTCCAGGACGCGGCCGACGACCTCATCCGTCCGCTCCAGAAGCGGCCGGTGCGCGTGGACCGGGAGACCCTGACGCTCGGTTACGCGGGGGTCTACTCCAGCTTCCTGCTGCACGCCGAGCGCGCCGCCGGGCGGTACGGGCTCGACACGCGGGAGATCCTGCTCGAACTCGGCCGGCGCCACATGGTCGGCGGGCAGGAAGACATGATCATCGACGTCGCGCTCGACCTGGCCCGCGCCAAGTCCGCGACCGTCCCGGCGGGAGAGACCTCATGACCAGCGCCACCGACATCGCCGAGCTCGCCAGGCTCCTGGACGCCGCCGCCGAGGCCGCGGTCCCCATCGCGCAGCTCACCTCCGAGCACAAGTTCTCCCTGGAGGACGCGTACGAGATCCAGCGCGAGCTGGTCGCCCGACGGTGCGCGCGGGGCGACTCCCTCTCCGGCGTCAAGCTGGGGTTCACCAGCCGCGCCAAGGCGCAGCAGATGGGCGTGGACGACGTCATCGTCGGCCGGATCACGCACGGGATGCGGATCACGGACGGCGGCGAGCTGGACTTCTCCCGCTACTGCCACCCCCGTATCGAGCCGGAGGTCGCCTTCCGGCTCGGCGTCGAGGTGGATCCCCGGGACGAGACGCTGGACGCGGAGACCGTCGTCGAGGCGGTCGCGCCCGCGCTGGAGGTCATCGACTCCCGGTACCGCGACTTCCGCTTCACCCTGGAGGACGTGGTGGCGGACAACACCTCCGCCGCCGCGTACGTCATCGGCCCCTGGACCGCGTACGGGCAGGCGGGCGACCTCGCCAACCGGGGCGTGACGCTCGACGTGGACGGCGAGGTCGCCGAGACCGGCTCCACGGCGGCGATCCTGGGGCACCCGCTGCGCGCCGTGCACGCCGCGCAGCGCATGGCGCGTACGTACGGGCTGACCATGCCCGCGGGCACGGTGATCCTGGCCGGGGCGGCGACGGCGGCCGTGCCGCTGAAGCCGGGGCGGTTCGTGGAGACCACGGTGACCGGGCTGGGCAGCGTCGGCCTCCGGGTGAGCGGTGACGCGGATGTCTGAGTCGCTGGTGGTGGCGGGCAAGGCCACGCCGCGGGGGAAGTTCCCGCACGTCAAGGTCGTCGGCGACCTGGTCTTCGTGTCCGGTACGAGCAGCCGGCTGCCCGACAACTCGATCGTGGGCGCCGAGGCCGACGAGATGGGCGCGACCCGGCTCGACATCCGGCAGCAGACCCGCGCGGTGATCGAGAACATCCGCGATGTGCTGGCCGCGGTCGGCGCGGACCTCTCCGACCTCGCCCAGGTGACCTGCTACCTGGTCAACATGAACGACTTCGTGGGCTACAACGAGGTCTACGCGGAGTACTTCGACGAGCACGGCCCCACCCGGACGACCGTCGCCGTGCACCAACTCCCCCACCCGCACCTGCTGATCGAGATCCAGGCGATCGCGCACCTGAGCCGCGACCGCCGCCCCGAGGAGGGACGATGAGCTCCATTCCGCCCGTCATCAATTTCCCGCGCTGGATCGAGGAGCACGAGCACCTGCTCAAGCCGCCGGTCAACAACCGGCAGGTGTGGGAGCCCATGGGCGACTTCATCGTGCAGGTCGTCGGCGGGCCGAACGAGCGTACCGACTTCCATGTAGACCCCTATGAAGAGTGGTTCTACCAGGTCAAGGGCGATATCCACGTCAACCTGCGTACCGACGCGGGGATCGAGCGCGTCGACATCCGCGAGGGCGAGATGTGGATGCTGCCGCGCGAGATCCCGCACTCGCCGCAGCGCCCCGAGCCGGGCTCGATCGGCATCGTCATGGAGCGCATCCGCGAGGAGGGCGTGCTGGAGAAGTTCCAGTGGTACTGCCCGAACTGCCTGGAGCTGGTGCACGAGGTGGAGTTGCAGGTCCGGGACATCGTCAAGGACCTGCCGCCGGTCTTCACCCGGTTCTACGAGAGCCAGGACCAGCGGACCTGCCGCGCGTGCGGCACGTACCACCCGGGCAGGGGCTGACCCGATGAGCGTCATCGACATCCACACCCACTACGTGCCGCGCGGCTGGCCCGATCTCGGGGCCGAGGCGGGCGGCACGGACTGGCCCTCGCTGCGGATCGAGAGCGAGCGGGACGCCATGATCATGGTGGGCTCGAAGGAGTTCCGCCGGATCGGCGCCGACTGCTGGGACGCCGAGGTGCGGCTCGCGGACATGGCCGCCGACGGGATCGACCTCCAAGTGGTCTCCCCCACCCCGGTCTTCTTCTCCTACGGACGCCCCGGCCCCGAGGCGCTGAAGGTCTCCCGCATCTTCAACGACCTGGCCCTGGACATCTGCTCCCCGGCGCCCGACCGGCTGCTGCCGTTCGCCCAGGTGCCGCTCCAGGACCCGGAGGCGGCCTGCCGCGAACTCGACCGGTGCCTGGCGGCCGGCCATGTGGGCGTCGAGATCGGCAACCACGTCGGCGACCAGGACCTGGACTCCGCGGGCGTGGTGATGTTCCTCCAGCACTGCGCGGACGTCGGCGCCCCGGTCTTCATCCACCCCTGGGACATGGCCAACTCGCCGCGCCTGGACCGCTGGATGGCCCAGTGGCTGACCGGCATGCCCGCCGAGACCCATCTGTCGATCCTCGCGATGATCCTCGGCGGCGTCTTCGACAAGGTGCCGGACACGCTCCGGGTGTGCTTCGCGCACGGCGGCGGGTCGTTCGCGTTCTGGCTGGGCCGGATGGAGAACGCCTGGCACGGGCGGAGCGACGTCATCGCCACCTCGCAGTTCCCGCCGTCGCACTACCTCGACCGGTTCAGCGTGGACTCGGTGGTGTTCGCGCCGGAGCCGCTGCGGCTGCTGGTGGACACGCTGGGCAGCGACCGGGTGATGGTCGGCAGCGACTACCCGTATCCCCTGGGCGAGCGCCCGGCGGGGGCGGTGGTCCAGCGCGCCGAGTTCCTCGACGCCGACGCGAAGGCCGCCATCCTCGGCGGCAACGCGCGCCGGTTCCTGAACCTGGAGGCGGCTCGGCCGCCGCCCTGGAGGCCGCGGCCGACGGGGACGTGCTCTCCATCTCCCCCGGCACGTACCGGGAGAACCTCGTCGTGGTCCG